>JADCEF010000106.1 GCA_020250445.1 Rhodobacter sp. | reverse complement strand
ACCGATGGTCGCCTGTCCCGATGCCCCCTGAAAGGCACCATCGGCGACACGGTCTTCGCCGTCCTGAACGCCTGCGGCCACAACATTCGCAAGATCCTGGCCCACCTCCGGGCTTGGCTTGCCTGGATTGTCGCCGTGATATCGACCCCGGAAATCCCGCCAAACCGCCGCCATCTGATCGCAGAAGCCGCGTGACAGCTTTGTTCAGAGTGAACTAATTCGCCGATGTGCCCGATGTGTCCTGGACCTTCTTCATCGGCGGCTACCAGCCCGCGCAGAAATGGCTGAAAGACCGCAAGGGGCGCGCCCTGAGCTTTGATGACGTGAAGCACTATCAGAAGATCATCCGCATTCTGGCCGAAACCGACCGGATCATGCAAACCATCACCCTGACGCTTGGGGCAAGCGACAAGGTCAAGGCCCGATCACCCGTGCCGGGCCCCTGATCATCCGCCACTCGCGCAAAAGTGGCCCCCCAACGCGCTGGCCACAGTGGCGCCCCCCGTCACCGCCCTTTCCACACCGGGTCCCGCTTTTCGGCAAAGGCCCGCGCCCCTTCCCGTTGATCCTCGCTGGAATAAAGCCGGTCCACCGTGGCCAGCTGGCGTTTCGTCACCCGGTTCAGCGCGTCCTGAAACCGCAGCGCCTCGGCCTCGCGCACCACTTCCTTGATCGCGGCATAGACCAGCGGCGGCCCGCTTGCCAAAAGCCGCGCCAGGTCCCGGGTCTTTGGCAGCAGATCGTCGGCCGTGGTGATTTCCTTCAGCAGACCCCAGCGCAGGGCCTCTTCGGCATCAAACCAGCGCCCGGTCAGCAGCAGGTCCATCGCCACATGATAGGGAATGCGCTTGGGCAGCTTGATGCTGGCCGCATCCGCCACGGTGCCCGACCGGATTTCGGGCAAGGCGAAGGTGGCGTTGTCCGACGCCAGGATCAGGTCGCAGGACAGGGCAAGTTCCAGCCCCCCGCCGCAGCAGATCCCGTTGACCGCGGCGATGACCGGTTTGTTCAGGTTCGGCAATTCCTGCAGGCCGCCGAAGCCGCCGACGCCATAGTCGCCATCGACAGCATCCCCTGCCGCAGCCGCCTTCAGATCCCAGCCGGGGCAGAAGAATTTCCCGCCCTCGGCCCGCAGGATCGCCACGCGCAGGCTGTCCTCATCGCGGAAGGCGCGGAACACCTGCCCCATGACCCGGCTGGTCGCAAGGTCGATGGCATTGGCCTTGGGCCGGTCCAGCGTTACCTCCAGGATGGCCCCGTCCCGCCGCGCGCGGATCGGGCCCTCAGTCGGGAACCCGGTCATTCTGTGTCCTCCCAGATTACGGCATCCGCCGCCACCGCGCCACTTTCGCGCAGCATCAGCGGGTTGATCTCGATGTCCTGCAGGTGCGGGTCAGCCACCATCAGCGCCTGCAGCGCCAGCGCCGCATCGACAAAGGCCGCGACATCGGCCTTCGCCCGGCCGCGATAGCCGTCCAGCAGCGGCCAAAGGCGCAGCGTTTTCAGTGCCGCCGCGATTTCGGCGCCCGTCACCGGCGCCACCAGCGTCACGGTATCGGCCATAAGTTCGGCGGTGACCCCGCCCATGCCCAGCGTCAGCGTCACGCCGTAGACCGGATCGCGGCGCAGGCCCAGCAGCACCTCTGCCACACCGCCCAAGACCATCTCTTCCGCCAGATAGCCCGCAGCACCCGGCATCGCGGCCTGCCCGTCCAGCGAGGCAAGGTCAAGCCGCACCGCGCCCTCCTCGGTCTTGTGGGCAAAGCCCAGCCCCTTCAGCGCCAGCGGCGCGGCGAGCGACGATGCCCTGGCCTGCACGTCGGCCAGTGTGGCCCCGGACACGCCGCGCGGCACGGCAACACCGGCCCCGGCCAGCAGGGCCTTTGCCGCGTCTTCGGCAAGCATCCGTGCCTGTCCCCGCGGCCGGGCCGCAAGGGGCCGCCACCCCGCACGCCCGGGCGCAACCTGTGCCGCACGCAGCGCCCCCAGGGCGGTTTCCAGCCCCATCATCGCAACAACGCCATTGGCCAGCATCGCCCCGGCGCGGTTCTCACCAAAGTTCTCGGGGATCGAAGAGACCGGAAAGGCGGGCTTGCCTGTCGCCGCCTGTGCGGCCAGGATCGCCTCGATGGCCGGCGCAAACGAGGCCGGGTCGCAGCGGTCGGGGCGCGGCGGATCGATGATGAAGATGCCCGCATCATAGCCGCCCAGCATTGTTGAAAAGACATCCGTGGTACGCGGTCCGTCTCCCCAGATGAAGGTATGATAATCGAGCGGATTGGCGATCGCCACGAGCGGCCCCAGACTCTCGCCCAGCCGTACCCGCTGTGCGTCACTGGGCGGCGGAAACACAATGCCGGCCGGGGCCGCCAGATCGGCCACCAGCCCCGCCTCACCCCCGGAACAGGACAGTGAACACAGACGCGGCCCCAGCCCCGGACCGTGGACATGGAAGATCTTCAGCACTTCCAGCAGTTCCGGCAAGGTCGCCACCTCGGCCACGCCGGCCTGCCGCAGAAACGCGCTCGATGCCGCCCCGCCCCCGGCAAGCGAGGCGGTGTGCGAGGCCGCCGCAGACCGCGCGGCTTCGGTCTTGCCGGACTTGATGCAGGCAATGCCCTTGCCCGCTGCCCGTGCCGCCCCGGCCAATGCGGCAAAGGCCGGTGCATCGCCGATCCCCTCGACATAAAGCCCCAGCGCCGTCACCCGGTCATCGGCAAGCAGGGCACCCGCCAGGTCCGCCAGACCGACCTGGGCGGCATTTCCCAGACAGGCAACATAGGCCAGCGGCAGGCCCCGGCGCTGCATTGTCAGGTTGATCACGATATTCGAGGATTGCGACAGCAGCGCCACGCCCCGCTCAACCCGCTGCCCGCCGTGCTGGTCCGGCCACAAGAGCGCCCCGTCGAGGTAGTTGATCACCCCGTAGCAGTTCGGCCCCAGGATCGGCATGTCGCCCGCGGCCACCACCAGCCGCGCCTGCAGGTCCGCCTCCCCCGCCTCGGTCCAACCCGAGGCAAAGCAGATGGCCCCCCCGGCCCCCATCGCCGAAAGTTCGGCCACAACCTCCAGCGTCGCGTGGCGGTTCACCCCGATGAACGTGGCATCCGGAATGCCCGGCAGATCGGCCAGCGAACGAAAGGCAGGAACACCGCCAATTTGATCCCGTGTCGGGTGCACCGACCAGACCGGCCCGGCAAAGCCCATCCTGGCGCACTGCTCCAACACATTCTGCGCCCAGCCCGATCCAAAGACGGCGATGGAGCGCGGGCGCAGCAGGCGGGACAGATCGCGCGTCATGACCGCATCCCCGCGCGGATTGCGAGGCTGGGGGGGCTGTCTGCCCCCCCAGACCCCCCCGAGGATACTTGTGAACGGAAAATGAGGGGGGACATGCGCAGAGAAACACCCTGCCCCGAACGGAGCAGGGTGCCATTTCCCGTTACGGTCATCGGCGTCCCCGCCTGTACCGCCCGACCATCATGGCAGCGCATGGTTAAAGAAAGGTTAGCCGTCACACCCTGATCCATTTTCTGTTCACAAATATCCCACGGGGGTGCGGGGGTGTGAAACCCCCGCCCCGGCCGGTCACGCGCCCAGGGCCCGCAGCAGCTCGCGGCTGATGATGTGGCGCTGAATCTCGCTGGTGCCTTCCCAGATGCGTTCCACCCTGGCATCGCGCCAGATGCGTTCCAGCGGCAGATCCTCCATCAACCCCATGCCGCCGTGAATCTGGATCGCCTCATCGGCGATAAAGGCCAGCACCTCTGTCGCTTTCAGCTTGGCCATCGACATGTCGGCTTCGCTCACCGTGCCCTTGCCGAATTTCCAGGCCGCCTCACGTGTCAGCAACTCTGCCGCCTTCAACTCCATCGCCATGTCGGCGAGCTTGAAGGACACGCCCTGGAACCTGCCGATCTGCTGGCCGAACTGGCGGCGCTCGGCGGCATAGGACATGGCATGGCCCAGCGCCCGTTCGGCCCGGCCGAGGCAGGTGGCAGCCACCTGAAGCCGGGTTGCGCCCAGCCAGGTATTGGCCACCTCGAACCCCTTGTGCGGCGCACCCAGGACCTGATCCTGCGGCACGCGGCAATTGTCAAAATCCAGCACCGCATTGGTATAACCGCGGTGGCTGACGTTGCGGTAGCCATCACGCACCGCAAAGCCTGGGGTGCCCTTGTCCACGAAGAAGGCGGTGATCAGCTTTTTCTTTCCCCGTGGCGTCTCTTCCTCGCCGCTGGCCATGAAGACGATGGTGAAGCCGGCGACATCGGCATGGCTGATGAAATGCTTGGTGCCGTTCAGCACCCAGTCGCCCCCCTCCTGCCGGGCCGTCGCCGTCATGCCGCGCAGGTCTGATCCCGCACCGGGTTCGGTCATCGCCAGGCAATCCCAGGTCTCGCCCCGGATACAGGGCATCAGATAGCGCTCGCGCTGGTCGGGCGTGCCGGCGAGCAGGATGTTGGACGGGCGCGCCACGGCGGTCCAGTGCAGCGCATAATTGGCCTTGCCAAGTTCCTTTTCGTACAGGAGCCAGCTTTGCGTATCCAATCCCGCGCCGCCCACCTCTTCGGGCATATTCGCGGCATAAAGGCCAGCGGCCATGGCTTTTTTCTGGATGTCGCGCACCAGATCCATGTCAACGCGGCCGTTGCGTTCGACCGTAGCCTCATGGGGGTAAAGCTCGGTCTCGACAAAGGCGCGGGTGGCATTGACGATCATTGCCTGTTCGTCGGTCAGTCCGAAATCCATGTCACACCTGCGGGTCCGGGTTGATCGTGAAGCCATCGACGGCAATCGCCTGCCCCGACACCATGCGGGCCGCAGGCGAGGCCAGGAACACGGCCATTGCCGCCACGTCCTGCGCATCCGACAACCGGCCAAGGGCTGTGCCTGCGGCATAGCCCCGGCGCACCGCGTCAGGTGACATGCCCTTGGCCTGCGCCTCGGCTTCGATCACGCGGTCGATGCGCGGGCCGTTGACCGATCCGGGGCAGATCGCATTGGCGCGGATGCCCTGCGGGCCAAGCTCCATCGCCACGGTCTTCATCAGCCCGATCACCGCCCATTTCGCCGCCGAATAGGGCGCACGGAACGGCGTTCCGTACAGGCCGGAGGTCGAAGAGGTGAACAGCATCACCCCGGACCGCTGCGGCAGCATCAGCCGTGCCGCCCCGCGCGCGGCCAGCATCGCGCCATCCAGATTGACCGACAGGCAGGCGTGCCATTCTGCCATCGGCATCTCTGCCACCGGGGCCGTCGGCCCCTTGATCCCGGCATTCGCGCAAAGCACATCCAGCCCGCCCCAGGAGGCCCTTATGGCAGCAAAAAGCCCGTCCATTGCGGCCTCGTCCGATGCATCAACGCGGTCCCCCATGATCCCGTCGGGCAGGGCGGCCAGCGCGGCCTGATCCACGTCCGTGACCCGGACCGATGCCCCGCCCGCAGCAAAGGCGTGGGCCATCTGCAGCCCGATGCCGGAAGCCCCCGCCGTGATCAGGACGCGCTGGGCCAAACTTACGCCTTCCGACCGATTGCCCGGCCCGCATCCGCCGGGGGTGGCAGGGCCTTGTGCGCCGCGGCAATCGGCATCAGCCGCGCCAGCACCGCAGGGGATGCCGGGCAGGTCTTGCCCGCCGCCATGTCCACATGCAGCAGCATCTGTTCCACGCTTGCCACCACATCGGTACCCCGCGCGATGGTCACGAACAGCCGCAGGCGCTTTTCATCGGCGGACAGCACCTGCACCGTTCCGGCCAGATGGTCGCCCAGCCTGGCCTCGGCCCTGTGCAGGATATGCGACTCAGCAGTGTAGTAGCTGTGCCCGCCCGCGACATAGTCCATGTCGGCCCCGATCAGCCGAAGGAAGTTGTCCACCGTTTCAGAAGCCGCGAACAGATAGCGACTTTCGGTCATGTGACCGTTGTAGTCGATCCAGCCCGGCAGCACCTGCAGCTGCGCCATCACCATCGGGGCGGCCGTGTCGGGTGCCGGGGCGGGCAGGGCCTGCGCCAGCCGTTTGTCATGCTCCCTGAGCACCCGGCCCGCCCCCCAGTTGCGGTCTTTCAGCACGCGCAGAAAGCCGATCAGGTTGCCGTCGCGGATCCGCTCCAGCGCGCGGATCGTGTGGTGCCCCGATTGCGCGTCCGACTGCCCCGCAATCAGGTCGACAAGCCCATCGTCGAACTCGGGCACATCGGTCAGCCGGGTCCAGGGCGCGGTCAGATAGGGGCCGAACTGCGCCATGAAATGTGTCATGCCCGCCTCGCCCCCGGCGATCCGGTAGGTCTCGAACAGGCCCATCTGCCCCCAGCGCAGGCCAAAGCCCATGCGGATCGCGTCGTCGATCTCTTCGGTGGTGGCGATACCATCCTTCACCAGCCACAGCGCCTCGCGCCAGACCGCTTCCAGAAAACGGTCGGCGATATGCGCGTCGATTTCCTTGCGGATGTGCAGCGGGTACATCCCGATCTGGCGCAGCGTCGCTTTCGCCGCCTCGATCACCGCCGGGTCAGAGGCGGGCGATGGCACGACTTCGACCAGCGGCAGCAGGTAGACCGGGTTGAACGGGTGGGCGACAAAGAGGGTGGCCGGGTTTGTCGCCCCCTGCTGCAGGTCCGATGGCTTGAAGCCGGAGGTAGACGAGCCGACCGGCAACCCCGGGGCCACCTGCTGGATCTGCGCAAAGATACGGTGCTTGAGGGCCAGATCCTCGGAAACCGACTCCTGGGCATAGTCGGCACCCTCCACCGCCTCGGTGATGGTGGCGGCGAAGGTCAACCGGCCTTCGGGCGGCATCGGCACGTCGCTGAGTGCGGGCAGGGCCGCGCGGGCATTGGCCATGACCTCGCCGATCTTGCGCCCGGCCTCCGGATCCGGGTCGAAGACTGCGACATCCCAGCCGTTGAGCAGAAAGCGCGCCGCCCAGCCCGCACCAATGACGCCACCGCCGATGATTGCCGCCTTGCGCGCCATGGATTACCTCTGTCTGGTGCGCTGCAGGGCGGCGCTGTCATATCCGTTGCGCGCAAACACCGCGCGGGCCTCGGCCAATTGCTCCGGGGTCACGTCCGGATCGCGCCGCAGCACCCAGCCGCCCTGCCGCGTCGGGGTGCCGACGATCAGTGTGCGTCCGTCGCGGGACTTGTCCAGAACCCAGTACTTTGCCGGAAAGGGCACGCCGTCCAGGCGCACCTGCAACTGGCCCGGCCCCACAACCCTGGCCGTCCCTTCGATCTGGCGCACGGTGCCGGGCTGTCCGTCCACGCGGCAGGTGTTGCGCACGCCGATCAGGCCGTCATCGCGGATCGTGTATTCCGCAACCGTCGCATAGCAGCCGGCCTGGAAGCGGGCGGGAAAGCTGGCAACTTCGTACCAGCGCCCTTCCAGCTGGGCCGCATCAAGGTTCGATACGACGAACATCGGCGCGCCGGCCCAGCGGGACGACGGGATGAAGGGCGCACAGGCCGTGACGGCCAGCAGGGCGGCAAGGGCGAGTTTTTTCATAAGGGCGACACTCCTCGTTTGGTCAGGCCAAGACGCGCCCTGACCTCGGTGGGCCCGATGACCCGGGCCCCGAGGTTTTCGATGATGGTCACGGCGCGTTCCACCAGCCCAGCATTGGTCGCAAGCACGCCCTTGTCGAGCCACAAGTTGTCTTCCAGCCCCACCCGCACGTTGCCGCCCGCCAGAACAGCGGCTGCGACATAGGGCATCTGGTTGCGCCCGATGCTGAAGGCCGACCAGTGCCAGTCGGCAGGCACGTTGTTCACCATCGCCATGAAGGTATTCAGATCATCCGGCGCGCCCCAGGGCACGCCCATACACAGCTGCACCAGTACCGGGGCCGGGATCACGCCGTCTTTCACCAGTTCCTTTGCGAACCACAGATGACCCGTGTCGAAGGCCTCGATCTCGATCCGCACCCCGGCGTCGCGCATCCGCGCACCCATGTCACGCAGCATGCCGGGCGTGTTGACCATGACGTAATCGGCTTCGTTGAAGTTCATCGTGCCGCAGTCGAGCGTGCAGATTTCGGGGCGGCACTGCACCACATGCGCCACCCTTTCGGCAGCACCCGCCATGTCAGAGCGCGGTGACATCCGCGTCATCGCCTCGGTCCCGTCGAAGACAAGGTCACCACCCATGCCGGCCGTCAGGTTCAGCACCACATCCGTGGCGCTGTCGCGCACCCGTTCGGTCACTTCGCGGTACAGCGCCAGATCGCGCGACGGCTTTCCCGTTTCCGGGTCGCGGACATGGGCATGCACCACCGCCGCGCCGGCCTGCGCCGCCGCGATGGCACTTTCGGCAATCTGTTGCGGGGACCGCGGCACATGAGGGCTGCGGTCCTGGGTACCGCCCGATCCGGTCACGGCACAGGTGATGAAAACCTCGCGGTTCATGACAAGCGGCATCGGGCACCCTTCCCTGTTTGCGGTCACCCTATGCGGGCTTGCCGGGCAATGCTGTGCAATTTACGAAAGGATCATGACACCAGGCGCAACAATCTTCACCCCGTCCCGCAGCCCGCTGACCATCGCGGCGCTGGTGCTGCCGCAGGCGTCGATCCTGGAAGTGGCATCTGTGCTGGACCCGCTGCGGGCCGCAAACCGGCACCTGGGCCAGGACAGCTACCGCTGGCGCGTGGTTTCACCCGACGGGCGTGCGGTACCGCTGACCTGCGGCATCGAACTGCCCTCGTCGGGCCCGCTTTCCGCCGCCGACGGGGCCGATGCGCTGATCGTCATCGCAGGCTTCCGCCAGGCCGAGGTGGCGACCCGGCAGCTGATCCGCGACCTGCGCCGCATGGCCCCGCGCTTTTGCGCCATCGGCGGGATCGATGCCGGGGCCTGGGTCCTGGCACGCGCCGGCCTGCTGGACGGGCATCGCGCCACCGTGCACTGGGAAGACCTGGAAGATCTGGCCGCCGCCCATCCCGAGGTCGAGGTGCTGCCGCAGCGCTTCGTGCTGTCGGGGGCGCGCTTCACCGCCGGGGGGGCCGCGCCGGCGGCGGACCTGATGCTGCACCTGATCCGGTCCCGCCACGGCGCGGCGGTGGCGCTGCAGGTGGCGGCGTCCTTTATCACCACGGCCCGTGACGGCGCTGACCCCCAGATCAGCGCGCCATCCGCCGATATGCGTCTGGACCCGCGCGTCGCCGCCGCCCTTGCCCGGATGGAGGCCCGGCTGGACAGCCCCGAACCCGCCGCCGTGATCGCCCGCCATGTCGGGGTGTCGCCACGCCGCCTTGAAGGGCTGTTCCGCGCGGACCTGGGCACCACGCCTGCGGCCCATGCGCTGGACCTGCGGCTGCAGGCGGCGCGGCGGATGCTGACGGACACGCGCCATGCCGTGCAGGAAGTGGCGCTTCGCACCGGCTTCACCTCGCCCTCGGCCTTCGCACGCGCCTTCCGCCGACGCTTTGGTCACAGCCCGCTGCGGGCGCGCGGCGTGGCAGGCCCCGCCGATCAGTCGCCCTGGTTGAACAGGACAGATGGATCACCCGAAACGAGCGGGGCGTAAAAGGTCAGCCGGACCGCCTCCATCAGCAGCAGCGGCGGTGCCATTTCGGTGGCCAGTGCGACGATCCGGTCCTGAAGCGCCGCGACACGGTCGGGCAGCTCTGCCGCCAGGTTGCGTGTCTCGGCGGGGTCATCGGCCAGGTTGAACAGCTCGACTGCGGGCGGCAGCGCCGCTTTCCAGACCAGCTTCCAGTCGCCCTGGCGCACCGCCCCCATCAGCGGATCGACATTGTAGACGATTTCGCTGCGCGGCGATGCAGCACCGTCGGCGATTACCGGCCAGACGTCCATACCGTCCAGCGGCTTTGACGCTGCCGTGCTTGCCCCGGCCAGGTCAGCCAGTGTCGGGAACATGTCCACGACATGGATCAGCCCGTCATGGCGGCCCGGCGTGACCCCGGCGGGCCAGTTCGCCAGCGCCGCGACCTTGGTGCCCCCGTCATAGAGCGTGCCCTTGCCGTCGCGCAGCGGCGCGTTTGAAGCCGGCAGCCCGCCCTCGACCTTGGTGTCACCCGCGAAAAGGAAATTCCCGCACCACCGCCAAAAGGTCGTCGATGGACACCAGGAGCGTGTTGCGCAGAACAACTGCAACGGCTTCCTGCGCAGGGGTCAGCGTGGTCTGCAAGTGATGCGGCACGTGGCTGCGGTTTTGCACGCTGTCCCGGTGCTTCCACTTACAGACGGTCTGCTCGGTCGTGCCGAAGCGTTCCGCCAAGGCCGATGTAGGCTCGTCGCTGGCCTGGATTGCCGCCCTTACCTTTGGTGTGTTCGTCGCTTGGCTGTGAGGAGGAATCAGCATGGTCGCACCCCGTCCCGTTTGGCGGGAAAACAGTCCCCCGGACTGTTTCCCCTCCGCTGCACTCCCTCAAAACCGATCTTGCCATGAAAAACGCAGAGCGATGAGGGTCTGTGTGATCATCCGGGATGGATCAGTTAGGGTCAGGTTTCTTGGGGTTCTGAAACAGCAATCCGACCACCTGCCTGCCAGAAAACTCTTCCCTGTCCGGGGAAAGGGATTGTCCCTTCGGGCGGGACCAGGAAACGCGACACGCGTTTCCCCCGCCCCTGCGCGACGCCGCCACAAAGACCGTCTCCAACCGTACAACGGCAGGCCAGCGCCCGGCCCGGCGCGCGAGAGGCGCTCGCCATGGGCGGGGCGGGCGCTGGCCGGGGGCTTTGGCCCCCGGCTGGTCCTGATGCCAGAGTGGCGCTGTGGCAGGGGCGATGGCCCCTGCAAGGCTTCACAAGGCGCGCGCAGGCGGAGGAGTTTTCCGCTTTTCGGTCAGGCAGCCCATGTGACCGGCACTTTTTCAGCATCCTGCAAACTTGGAAGCCCAGACAGGCCGCCGATACAAGACAAGCGACATGGCTGCTGCGAAGGGCGGCGACAATACGAGTCACGCTTGGAAAGGCATTATGCTGCCCGCGGGAAGGTTCCAGGCATATTGCAAAGTCAATATGGAAAAGTTCGACGAAGAGGGGCGTATCCACTCTTCCAAAGGGTCGCGCGTCCCAGGATTGAAGC
Source organism: Rhodobacter sp. (assembly GCA_020250445.1). GTDB lineage: Bacteria > Pseudomonadota > Alphaproteobacteria > Rhodobacterales > Rhodobacteraceae > Aliitabrizicola. The sequence continues at coordinate 10,509 of JADCEF010000106.1, read as the reverse complement.
ACTATCTTGATGAAATGCCGGGGATTCCACTTGGATCGGCCTTGACTGACATTCCCTCACTCAACTCCCAGGCCCAGGAACGCCTCGGCTACCCCACCCAAGAACCCGTGGCCCTGCTGGAGCGTATCCTCAGCGCCACGTCCAACCCCGGCGATGTCATCCTTGATCCGTTCTGCGGTTGCGGCCCCACGGTTCATGCGGCGCAAAAGCTGGGGCGCGCTTGGATCGGCGCCGGCATCACCCATCTGGCGATCGGGCTGATCGAAAAGCGGCTGCGCGATGCCTTCCCGGGCGTGCAGTTCACCACCCACGGCGTGCCGCAGGATATTGACGGCGCGCGCGATCTGGCGGCGCGGGGCAAGTATCATGAATTTGAAAAATGGGCGCTGTCGCTGATTGCCGCCCAGCCCGGCAACCTTTCCAAAAAGGGGGCGGACCGGGGGATTGACGGCAACCTTTACTTCGGAACAAAGCACGAAGGGCGCGGCATCGTTCCGGTCAAGGCGGGCGACACTGTGGGTGTCTCGGTGATCCGCGATCTGCGCGGCGTGGTGGAACGCGAAGGGGCCGCCCTTGGCGTGTTCCTGACGCTGGCAGAGCCGACCAGGCCGATGATCAGCGAAGCCGCCGGGGCCGGGCACTATGAACTGCCGGGCTTTGCCCCCGTGCCGCGCCTTCAGATCGTCACCATCGAACAGGCGATGCGCCTGCGCGACCGGGCGGTGCGCCTGCCCGCGCGCCGCGACGATGCCTTCCGCCGCGCCGCGCGGGAAGAAGATCGGGGGGCGCAATCGGCCCTTGACCTGTAGGGGGGCAGCCCTGGCCGGATGGCGGACCGGCCCGGCGTGAATGCGGCAGATTTCAGCCTGCTGCCCTGCCCCCGAGGGCACGACAGGCAAGGTTGCCTGTGACAGCGCGCAAGTGCCTTAAGGCCCCCGGCGCAAGCGAAGTGCCGACAGGGCGGCGGGTTTCACAACACCAAAGCGACATGCCTGCCGGGGTCAGGCACATAACCCGTCAGGCCCGCGGCCATGGCCCCGGCAAGACTGCGCGGAAGACTTGCCTGTCATTCCGCTGCCCGTCCTGCGGTCAGGCTGATCCGCCCTTCTTCTTGCCGCCCGCCGCCGCTTCCAGCGCCAGGATGCGCGCTTGCAGGGTTGCGTTTTCCTCGCGCGCCTTCTGGGCCATGGCGCGCACGGCATCGAATTCTTCGCGCGTGACGAAATCGCGGTCGGCCATCCAGCGGTCGATCAGGCCCTTCATCGCCGTCTCGGCCTCTGCCTTGGCCCCCTGGGCCACGCCCATCGCGTTGGTCATCAGTTGCGACATGTCGTCAAGGAACTTGCTGCGGCTCTGCATCGGACCCTCCGTCTTTCCTGCCCTATATGGCCCCGCAGCCCACCCTCGGCAAGGTTGACATCGCCGCAGCCCCGCCGGAAAAGCCCCCAAAGCCCGCAGGAGCAGGAATGACCTATCTTCCCTTCCCCGATATCAGCCCGGATATCTTTTCCATAAACCTGTTCGGCATGACCTTTGCCCTGCGCTGGTATGCGCTGGCCTATATCGCGGGTCTGGTGATCGGCTGGCGGATTGTCACGGCGCTGGTGCGCCGCCCGGCACTGTGGCACGACGCACCGCCGATGACCGCCGGACAGGTGGAAAGCCTGCTGACCTGGATCATCCTTGGTGTCCTCATCGGCGGGCGTCTGGGGTTCGTGTTGTTCTACGAGCCCGGGCAGTTTCTTGCGGACCCGGCCCGGATCCTGCGGATCTGGGAAGGTGGCATGTCCTTTCACGGCGGGTTTCTGGGCGTTGTCACGGCCACGCTGATCTTCTGCCGCAACCAGCGGATTCCCCTGCTGCCTGCGGCGGATGCCCTTGCGGTTGCCGCCCCGCCCGGCCTGATGCTGGGCCGCATCGCCAATTTCATCAATGCCGAACTTTGGGGCCGCCCCACCACCCTTCCCTGGGGCGTGGCCTTTCCCGGCGAGGCGGCACAAACCTGCCCCGGCGTGACCGACATCTGCGCGCGTCACCCGTCGCAACTGTACGAGGCCGCGTTGGAAGGGCTGATCCTGGGCGCGGTGCTGCTTATCCTGGTGGTCCGGCGCGGCTGGCTGAAACGCCCGGGCCAGACCTTCGGGCTGTTCCTTGCGGGCTACGGGCTGGCGCGTTTCGTCGTGGAGTTCTTCCGGCAGGCCGATGCGCAGTTCATCACGCCGGACAATCCCATGGGCCATGTGCTGCAACTCGGCTCTGCCGGGCTGAGCATGGGACAGCTTCTGTCGCTGCCGATGATCCTGGCCGGACTGCTGCTGATCGTGCTGGCCCGACGGCGGGCATGACCGCGCTGGCCGACCTTCTGCTGCGCCGCATCCGCGCCGGCGGGCCCCTGAGCATCGCCGATTACATGGCAGACTGCCTGCTGCATCCCGAGCATGGCTATTACACCACCCGCGATCCCTTCGGCGTCCGGGGTGATTTCATCACCGCGCCCGAGATCAGCCAGATGTTCGGTGAACTGCTGGGCCTGTGCCTTGCCCGGGCCTGGCAGGATCAGGGCGCACCGGCCGCCTTTGTTCTGGCCGAAATCGGGCCGGGGCGTGGCACGCTGATGGCTGATGTGCTGCGGGCGACGCGCGCGGTGCCCGGCTTTCACGCCGCCGCAGGCGTGGTGCTGATCGAAGCCTCGCCTTCCCTGCGCGCCTGCCAGAAGGCCACCCTTGCCCCCTATCCGGTACAATGGGCTGACAGCATCGATGTCCTGGTGGAAAAGCCCCTTTTCCTGCTGGCGAACGAAGTCTTCGATGCCCTGCCGATCCGCCAGTTCCAGCGCCATGCAGAGGGCTGGCAGGAACGACTGGTCGGGGATTGCGGCGGGCGCCTGGCCTTTGGCCTGTCCGCCCCAACCCGCATGGCCGCGCTGGAACACCGCCTTGCGGATACCGCCCCCGGCGATATTGTCGAAACCTGCGCCCCCGCGCAGGCCATTGTGGCGGGCCTTGCGGCCCGCATCGACTGCCATGGCGGGGCTGCCCTGCTGATCGATTACGGCGATTGGCGGTCGCGCGGCGATACCTTGCAGGCGCTGCGCCGCCATGCCTTCGCAGATCCCCTGGCCGATCCCGGCAAGGCCGACCTGACCGCCCATGTCGATTTCGAGGCGCTGGCTGAGGCCGCCGCCCCCTGCGCCGTGGCGGGTCCGGTGCCGCAGGGTGTGCTGCTGGAGCGGCTGGGCATCACGGCCCGCGCGCGGGCTTTGGCGGGGCGCATGACGGGTGCCGCACTGACAGCGCACGTCGCGGCGCATCGCCGCTTGACCCACCCTGCGGAAATGGGACAGTTGTTCAAGGCGCTGGCGCTGCACCCGCGCGGGGCACCGCCACCGCCGGGGTTCTGACATGCTGGACATCATCACCTCGGACGCCCTGGCGGGAACCCGCCACGGGTTCTTCAGCCGAAAGGGCGGGGCTTCGTCCGGCATTTTCGCGGGGCTGAACTGCGGGACCGGCAGCAGCGACCTGAGCGATGCCGTTGCCATCAACCGCGCCCGCGTGGCGCAGGCGATGGACCTGCCGCCGACGCATCTGGTGACGGTCAATCAGGTTCATTCCGCCGAAGTGGCGACGCTGACCGGCCCGCCCGACCAGCGCCCGCGCGCCGATGCCCTTGTCACCGCCACCCCCGGCCTCGGCCTCGCGGTGCTGACCGCCGACTGTCAGCCGGTGCTGTTTTGCGATCCGAAGGCGGGCGTTATCGGGGCCGCGCACGCGGGCTGGCGCGGCAGCCGCGACGGCGTGCTGGAAGCCACGGTGGAGGCGATGGAAGCCCTGGGGGCCGCCCGCGCGGCCATCGCCGCCGTGATCGGCCCCACCATCAGCCAGGCCGCCTATGAGGTGGGTCCGGAATTTCTGGACAGCTTCCTGCAGGAAGACCCGCACAGCCAGCGCTTCTTTGCCAATGGCCCCGGCGACCGGATGCTGTTCGACCTGCCCGGCTACAGCCTGCAGCGCCTGCGTCAGGCCGGGGTCGGCCATGCCGAATGGACGCGCCATTGCACCTACAGCGATCCCGGGCGGTTCTTTTCCTTCCGGCGCACCACCCATGCGGGCGAGGCGGACTATGGGCGGCTGATGTCGGTGATCCGGCTGTAGGTTGGAAAAGCTTCCGCACCGCTTTTCCAAGGATCGGATGTGTTGGCCCGGCGAAGAGCGAAGGGTCGGCACATGAGTGTCATGACCCGAACACTGAATGCTCCGAAAAACCACCCCTGGTGACCTGCAGGCCAGCCTGCCGCCCGTCCGTCATTTCTTGGCGGAACGGGCCGAAAGCCAGTCCATCGCCGCCAGCATGACCCCCGAGACCACGAAGGTAAGGTGGATCACCACGAACCAGTAAAGCTCGGTCTCGCCGAATTTGGCATCTGCAACCGAATCCCCGATTTCCATGAACCGCTTCAAAAGGTGAATGCCGGAAATCGCCACGATCGAGGCGATCAGCTTCATCTTCAGGCCCGAAAAATCGACCGTTCCCATCCAGTCCGGCCGGTCGCCGCCGTCGTCAATTTCAAGTTTCGACACAAAATTCTCGTAGCCGGAAAACAGCACGATCAACAGCAGATTGGCCGCAAGCGTCAGGTCGATCAGCGTCAGCGCCACAAGGATCACCTGCTCGGCACTCATCGTCATGATCTGCAGGGCATATTTCCACAGATCCCGCAGAAAGACGACCATCAGCATGCCCAGCGTGACGACCAGCCCCATGTACATCGGTGCCATAAGCCAGCGCGACAGGAACAGCATCTGCTCGAATTTCTGTTCGACCTGGTTCTTGGGCAGCATGGCTGATCTCGCTGACTGGCGTTTCACGCGGTGGACATGGCGCGGGTCCCTCCGCCCGGCACCCCGGTTTCTTAACGATTGGCCGCAAGAAATCAAAGGGCCGCTGCGGGTCTGCCCGCAACGGCCCATGCCCCTGCGCCGGGGCGCGGATCAGTTCTTGGCGTAGTATTCGACGACGAGGTTCGGTTCCATCTGCACCGGGTAGGGCACATCGCCCAGCGCCGGGGTGCGGACGAACTTCACGATCAGCCTGGAATGGTCAACCTCCAGGTAATCGGGAACATCCCGCTCGGTCAGCTGGATCGCCTCAAGGATCAGCGCCATCTGTTTGGATTTCTGGCGGACCTCGATCACGTCACCTTCCTTGACGCGGTAGGACGCGATGTTGACGCGACGCCCGTTCACCATGACATGGCCGTGGTTGACGAACTGGCGGGCCGCGAAGATCGTCGCAACCAGCTTGGCGCGGTAAACGACGGCATCGAGGCGCCGCTCGAGCAGACCGATCAGCATTTCGCCGGTGTCGCCTTTGACGCGTTCGGCTTCACCGTAGATCTTGCGGAACTGCTTTTCCGTCAGGTCGCCGTAGTAGCCCTTGAGCTTCTGCTTGGCGCGCAGCTGCGTGCCGAAGTCCGACAGCTTGTTCTTGCGGCGCTGGCCGTGCTGGCCGGGGCCGTATTCGCGCTTGTTGACCGGGGACTTCGGACGGCCCCAGATGTTTTCGCCCATGCGGCGGTCGATCTTGTGCTTGGCAGAGGTGCGTTTGGTCACCGCTGATCTCCTTCGTTGTGTGCGGCTTTCGGCTGTTCCGAAAACCGGTTCCCGATTGTTCGGGCACTTGCCCGGTCGAAGGGCGTTGTCCTCTCCGGGTTTTCCCGGCGACAGGCATCCCCTTGCGGGGGCCGCCAACACCAATAAAAGCCCTGGGATCAACCCGGGACGCGCGGCTTATACAGGCCAAAGCCGCCGAGTCAACAGCGCCTGCCGATTGTCAATCCGCAAGGACTGCGCCAGTCTGCCCGCGTGAAGGAGATACACATGACCCAGGAATACATCGGTTTCATCGGCGCCGGCCTGATGGGCCACGGCATGGCGAAGAACATCGTCGAAAAGGGCTACCCCCTGGCCGTCACCGCCCACCGCAACCGCGCGCCCGTGGACGACCTGATCGGAAGGGGCGCTGTCGAGGCCGCGCTGGATGCGCTTGCCGCCCGATCCACGATCATCTTCCTCACCCTGCCCGGCTCGCCCCAGGTGGCCGAAACGGTTGCGAAGATGGCCCCCCACCTGCGCCCCGGCACGGTGATTGTCGACTGCTCCACCTCTGACCCCACGGTCACCGAACGCCTCGCCGCAGAGCTTGCCGCCAAGGGCGTCCACTTCGCCGACGCCCCCCTGTCGCGCACCCCGAAAGAGGCATGGGCGGGCACACTTGACTGCATGGTCGGCGCGACGCCCGAGGTGTTCACCCGCATCAAGCCCGTCATCGCCACCTGGGCCGGGAAGATCGTTCATATCGGGCGGGTCGGCGACGGCCACCGGATGAAGCTTCTGAACAACTTCCTTTCGCTTGGCTACGCCGCGATCTATGCCGAGGCGCTGGCCCTGGCCGCCAAGGTCGGCATCTCAACCGCCACGTTCGATTCGGTGATCCGCGGCGGCCGGATGGACTGCGGTTTCTACCAGACCTTCATGGGCTACGCGCTGGACGGCAACCGTGAGGCGCACCGCTTCACCCTGACGAACGCCTACAAGGACCTGCGCTATCTGGAAAGCATGGCCAACGCCGCCACCGTCACCACCACGATGGCCAGCGCGGCGAAGAACAGCTTTGCTTGCGCAGTGGCGCAGGGCGGGGCGGGGCCCGAGGATTATGTGCCGCACCTGGTGGATTTTGTGGCTCGGGCGAACGGGGTGGAACGCCAGAGGGGGGATGGTGCCTGACTGCCCCGCAGGGCAAGCCCTGCGGCGGTTGATGTCTGGCCTGCCGTAAAGAGGTCGGCGCAGTCTGCGGCCTGTTCCTGCGACGGGAATGCCGAAACCCCTTCATCGCTGCAGGCCATGGCTTGAACAGGGTGCGACATGCTGGCGGATACGCCTGGAAATCCGCCAGGCAAACTGGGGCGGTGCACAGGCGGGTCTTGCGTTTGCACAGGGGTTGGACGCCGTTCTTGCGGGCGCTTCCCTCAGACAAGCCCGCGCCAGAACAGCACCGCAAGAAACAGCACAGCCACCACGAACAGGCTGAAGGCAATGGAACTGGCCATCCCGGCCAGCATCGCCCGCCGCCGGGCCTTGCGGTCCACCCCGTTCAGGTACCGCAGGCAGGCGTCATAGGCCCGGGCCACGCGCGCATCATCAATCTGCACCAGAAGCCTGGGGTGCTGCGCCTGCGCCGCCGCCGATTCCAGAAAGCGCGCCTCGGCGCGCACCGCCCTGGGCAGCTTGCCGGCACCCTTGCGCAGCCTGTCGCCCAGGGTTCTGCCCCGGACATGCAGCTTTTCATCCATCAGGGCCGCCACCCGGTCCGCCATCTGCTGAATCGTCCCCGCATCCATGGCCGTCCCCTGGAATGACGCCGCAGCATAGGGACGGGCGCGGCAGGCTTCAACATCTCTGGCAGGGGCAGGCCGGGCGCGTTATGAGGCAGGGATGCTCAACGTGCTGCGCCATCCCGCTGTCAAGCCCGTCACTGCGCCGCCGCTGCTGATCGCGCATGGCCTGTTCGGGTCTGCCCGCAACTGGGGGGTGATCGCGCGCAGGCTGGCCGATCGGCGCGAGGTGCTGGCGGTGGACATGCGCAACCACGGAGACAGCCCGCGCTTTGCGACGCAAAGCTATGCCGACATGGCCGCCGACCTGGCCGGGGTGATCGCAGCCCATGGCGGGCGCGCCGATGTGCTGGGCCATTCCATGGGGGGCAAGGCCGCCATGCTGCTGGCCCTTACCGAAGGGGCCATGGTCAACCGCCTTGTCGTGGCCGACATCGCCCCTGTCGCCTATGCCCATGACCAGTCCGGGCACATCGCCGCCCTGCGCGGGCTGGACCTGTCGGGGCTGACCTCGCGGGCCGGGGCGGACCGCCGCCTTGCCGCCACCGTGCCCGATCCGGCTTTGCGCGCCTTCTTCCTGCAATCGCTGGACCGTCAGTCCATCCCGCCCCGCTGGCGCATCAACCTGGATGTGCTCGAGGCGGAAATGCCGGGGATCATCGGCTGGCCCCCGGTGACTGGCCGCTTCGACGGGCCGACCCTGTTTCTGTCAGGGTCGCTGTCGGACTATGTCCTGCCCGAATACCGGGGGGCGATCATCGCCCTGTTTCCGCGCGCCCGATTTGCGAAGATTCCCGGCGCGGGCCACTGGCTGCATGCCGAAAAGCCGCGCGAGTTCGAAGAAACGCTGCGCGTCTTTCTGGACTGATCAGCGCTCGGCGCGCATCATCCGCCGCAGCAGATGATCCTTCAGCCAGAACTGGTGCCACAGCGCCGCCGCCACATGCACCGCCACCACGAACAGCAGCAGGTTGGACATCACTTCATGCCCCTCGCCGGCAAGCTCCACGCCGCCGAACCACGCCACCAGCCCGCCCACCGGCAACAGAAGGATCAGCGCATAAAGCGCCCAGTGTGACAGCGTTGCGATCCGCCCCGTCAGGCTGTGCTCACCCTCGGGCGGGGGCGGTGCCCCCCGGCTGCGGCGCAGCGCCACCCGCCACAAAGCCAGCGCCAGTATGGCGATCCCGCCCGCGATATGCGCCCAGACCGCCCAGCTGAAGGGCGGCACCGCCAGATCCTCCAGCCCCTCTTCCTCAAGGTGGTCGCGGAAGCGGCGGAACTGACGCCCTGATATCCCCAAAACCTCGCCCGCCTCCGCTATGCTCAACCTCCGCCGGGTCCCCCGGTCCGGCAAATCCAGGAACTTCGCCATCCGTCGCTCCTGCAGCACGTCTGTCCTGGACATCGATTCGCCTCCCTGGCAAAGCATCAAACCGGACAAGTCCTGCGCTACCTAACCCGGACATATCCCGCGCTACCGACAATGCCACCTGCACCCCCTTGCCACGTGCCCCCCTGACCGCTAAACAGCCCAGCATTGGAGAGGTGGCCGAGTGGTCGAAGGCGCACGCCTGGAAAGTGTGTAGGCGGGAAACCGTCTCGAGGGTTCAAATCCCTCTCTCTCCGCCAACGCGACTGCGGTCGAACCTTCTCTGGCACCGGGCGCTCGGTTAACGTTTCTGACCCGGTCTGATGTAGGTTTCCTTTACCTTGAAGGGGAAGCCATAAGATCGTGCGCCAGTTTCAGCCAGTTCATCCGTCATGGCGGTCAGGCGAGCATGACCCTGAGCCTGTTTCCGGTTGAACGGCCGCTGGAGCTGAAGCAGTCGTCGCTTGACCTGGCCAGCGTGGATGCTTTTGAGCAGCGCCTGCGCGAACTTGCTGCCGAAAACTGGTCCGGCATCACGGCAGCCCTTTGGCGGGCTGGCATTGAGGCCGACCCAGCCGCAGAAGACATCGAGGCCGAAATTGGTCAGGCGCGGGCGACATATTCCGATCAGGCTTCCGCGATCCTGGAAGCTGGCGGCCCATCTGATTACGAAGCAGACCTCGCTAAACTGTCGGATTGGCTGGCCCGGCGTTTCCTGACCGAGATCAACGAACGGAGACAACGTGATCTCGGGGTGACCCACTACATCTGGCGGAGCCTGGATGATCCCAGGGTTCGAACGACACATGCCGAGCGGGATGACAGGCTTTTCTCTTGGGATGACCGCTTCAGCGACGGACACCCCGGCCATGGCTACAACTGCCGCTGCACGGCCGAACCTGCGATCCTGGACGGAGCAATCCTGCTGACCGACGTCACCCTTTCGGAAGGCCTGTCGAACCGGATCGCGGATGCGCAAGGCGCAGGTTTGGCTGATGCGGCGGCGGACGCGGCAGCAGGCGGGGTCGAGACGCTTTACTCCACAATACGGCTCTCCTGGCTCGGGTATCGGCGGCTCTTCGGAGTCATCACACCCGAGGAAGAGGCCGAACGCCTTGCAATGCGCGAGCGGCTGATCCGGACCATCGACACGATCATCACCCTTGATGCCGAAACAGCACGCAGAATGGCCGTGGCGTTTGTCGACGACTTCGACGCCCGCCATGCCGACTTGCGCCTGCTTGACCTAGAACACCGTCTGGGGCTTGTCCCGGAACAGTCCCTGCTGCGCGCCTACCGGCAGGTGGCGTACCTTGATGCGTCGGTGACACTTGGGGCCACCGCCTTGACCACCGTCGCGTCGCGTCTGGGAATCGGCGTGGCGCGGCTCAGGCCAAGGGATGCCATCGTTGCTGTGCGCACGGCTGCCGCGCGTTACGACGGGGTGATCGGCATGCGTCGGGCGACTGTTGTCTCCTATGTGTCCCGCCGCTTTGCCGATCTTTCCACGCAAGGCCACGGCCCACAACGCCACGAAGGTGCCGTGACAAGGGCGATGCTTGAGGCGCGCGTTCTGCGCGGGATAGACCCGATGACTGGGACACGGATCGATGGCGAGACTGGGCGTCCACACGTCGCCGTTTCGTCAGCATCTCGGTTTACGACACCAGAAGTTTTCGTCGCCGCCGAAAGCTATATCCGTCGCAGCTCCGGCTATCGCGCCGCGCGCGATGCCGCATTGTTT
>JADCEF010000105.1 GCA_020250445.1 Rhodobacter sp. | reverse complement strand
CTCGGGACAGTGCCCTGTAGACCGGCGGGTCCGGGAGAAACAGAGGCCAGCGCCCGACCCGGAGGGCGAGAAGCGCCCGCCGGGGGCGGGGCGGGCGCTGGCCGGGGGCTTTAGGCCCCCGACCGGTCCCGATCCCGGCGCAGCACTGTGGCAGGGGCGATGGCCCCTGCCATTGAAGCGATGAAGGTGCCTTCGCCCTTCCAGTCCGCAGCAGCGGCCGAAGCCGGAATGACGGGGCCTTGTGCGACATTTTAATTCTTCTGGATCATCGCAGACGCATTTATGTTGCGCTGCGCCTGCGAACCTTCTATTCCGGCCCGACACCCGCAGCAGGAACCGCGCCATGCCACACGACGGACAGACCCTTTCGCAAAGCCCCGTGCTGGCCGATCTTCCGGCACTGACAGAAGCTGCACTGCCCCAGGTCGAGCATCTGGTTCTGACAGCGCGCGAGGCTTTGCGGGCAAAGGTCACCATCGGCGGCAAGATCAGCGCCGCCGCGATGGAGGCCAACCAGTTTGACGCGCATGCGCTGGCCTGGCTTGCCACCTATACCGAATCGCTGCGTCAGATGCGGGCCTGGGCTGGCCGCACAACGCAGGACGGCACCTTTGGCGAGATGGAGGCGCTGATCCTGCAGATCGCCTTCGGCGAATACCTGAGCCAGATCTGGGGCGGCATTCCGATGAGTCAGGGCGAAATGGCCCGGATTCAGGACCTGGGTCTGACAGCCCCGCCCCCCGGTGCTGCCGCCGCCACCCTGATGGCAAACGGCAACACCGACGCCGCGCGCCAGCGCCTTGTCGCGCTGATGCGCGAAAACCGGGGCCGTGCCACCTTCGGCGCGTCCGGACTGGATGACGAGCTGGAAATGATCCGCGACCAGTTCCGGCGCTTTGCCGATGAACAGGTCGCCCCCCATGCCCACGGCTGGCACCTGCGCGACGAGCTGATCCCGATGGACATCATCGAACAGCTTGCCGCAATGGGCGTTTTCGGGCTGACGATCCCGGAAGAATTCGGTGGCTTGGGCATGTCAAAGGCCAGCATGGTGGTCGTGTCCGAAGAACTGTCCCGCGGCTATATCGGTGTTGGCAGTCTTGCCACGCGCAGCGAGATTGCGGCAGAGCTGATCCTGTGCGGCGGCACGCCCGAGCAGAAGGCGCAGTGGCTGCCAAGGCTGGCAAGTGCCGACATTCTGCCGACCGCCGTCTTCACCGAGCCGAACACCGGTTCCGACCTGGGCAGTCTGCGCACCCGCGCGGTCAAGGTTGGCGACGACTGGGAAGTCACGGGCAACAAGACCTGGATCACCCATGCCGCGCGCACCCATGTGATGACGCTGCTGGCGCGCACCGATCCAAACAGCAGCGATTATCGCGGCCTGTCCATGTTTCTTGCCGAAAAGATGCCCGGCACCGATGACGCCCCCTTTCCCACCCCCGGCATGACCGGCGGCGAGATCGGGGTGCTGGGCTATCGCGGCATGAAGGAATACGAACTTGCTTTCGATGGCTTCAGGGTCAAGGGCGCGAACCTGCTGGGCGGGGTCGAAGGCCAGGGCTTCAAGCAGCTGATGCAAACCTTCGAATCCGCCCGCATCCAGACCGCCGCCCGCGCCGTTGGCGTGGCGCAGAACGCGCTGGAGGTGGGAATGTCCTATGCCGCTGACCGCAGGCAGTTCGGCAAGGCGCTGATCGGGTTCCCGCGCGTGGCGGGCAAGCTGGCGATGATGGCGGCGGAAATCATGGTGGCCCGGCAGCTGACCTATTTCAGCGCCTGGCAGAAAGACCATGACAGGCGCTGCGATCTGGAGGCCGGCATGGCAAAGCTTCTGGCTGCGCGCGTGGCCTGGTCCTGCGCCGACAACGCGCTGCAGATTCATGGCGGCAACGGATTTGCGCTGGAATATCAGATCAGCCGCATTCTGTGCGATGCCCGCATCCTGAACATTTTCGAAGGGGCCGCCGAAATCCAGGCCCAGGTGATCGCGCGCCGCCTGCTGGACTGATCCGTTCAGTTTCTTGTTGCATCCTGCCGGGCGGAGCGTATGTTATAGGCAGTAACATACTTGGCAAGGGCCTTCCCCCATGGAACAGAATGTGCTGCTGACGGGCATTTCCGGCTTTATTGCCAAACGTATAGCGTTTGACCTGCTGAAAGCGGGCATGTCGGTGACGGGATCGCTGCGGTCAGCCGGGCGCGAGGATGAGGTGCGCGCGGCGATGCGGGCGCATGGCTGCGATGACGCGGCCCTGGCGCGGCTCAGGTTTGTCACGCTTGACCTGACACGGGACGCGGGCTGGGCAGAGGCCATGGCCGGGATGACAGCCGTGATCCACACGGCCTCACCCTTTCCCCTTGCCCAGCCAAAGGACGAAAACGAACTGATCCGACCTGCCGTTGACGGGACGTTGCGGGTGCTCAGGGCGGCACAGGCTGCGGGCGTGACCCGCGTGATCCTGACCTCGTCGACCGAAGCGGTGATTCATGGCGCAGGATCCGATCCCTTGAGCGAAACCGACTGGACCGATCTTGGTGCCCCGACCGTCACCGCCTATACGAAATCAAAGACGCTGGCCGAACGCGCTGCCTGGGACTTCGTGAAGGCGCATCCTGAAATGCAGCTGACCGTGATCAATCCGGGCATGGTTCTGGGTACCCCGATGGACAACCATACGGGCAGTTCCGTGGGCGCGATCAGCCGTCTTCTGGCCGGCAAGGACCCGGCGCTTCCCGATATTCTGTTGCCTGTAACCGACATTGCCGATGTTTCTGCCGCGCATCTGGCCGCGCTTGCCAATCCGGCCACGATCGGCCAGCGCTATCTGGTGGCCGATGGCTTTCTGAGTCTGCTGGAAATGGCGCGCATCCTGAAGGCGGCCTATCCGAACCGGTCGATCACCACACGCAGCGCCCCCCGCGTGCTTCTGCGGCTTCTGGCCCTGTTTGATGGCGAAATCAGGATGATCCTGCCCTGGCTGGGCATGACCCTCACGCTCGACAACAGCAAGGCCCGCCGCGACCTTGGGCTGAAGATCACCCCGGCCAGGGATTCGGTTCTGGCCACCGCCGCAGCCCTGACCCCGGCCTGATGCGCTGACAGGCTGCTGAAAGCGCATCCCGCCCGCCTGCCTGTCGGGAAAACCTTCCCGTTCCCGGAACGGGGGTGCCATTCCGGGCAGACAGGGAAACGCGGTGCCTTTCCCCGAAAGGTCGTGACCATTGTCCCCCAAGGACCGTTCGTTCACGCGCAACGAAAGGGCAGCAACCGCCGGGGGCGGGCCGCGCAGGCGAAGGGGTTCCTGCTTTCCGTTCCCGCAGCCCATGCAACGGGTCGTTTTCGGCACCCTGCTACCGGGCAGCCCGGGCCGCGCCCTGCGATGGCCGTTCGGCACCCAGGCGGGGATGCAGCCGCCCGGCAATTGCCGCAGCCAGCCCCATGCCCGCCCCGGCCGCAACAAAAACCCCCGCAACCGGTGCCACCAGCAGCACAAGCCAGGCAACCCCGGGTGTCAGGATGCCCGAGACGTCGCGGAAGCTGGAATAGACGGCGGCCATTTCGGTGCGCTCGGATGGCTTTACGGCCATCATGAAAGGAAGGCCCCCGGCCACATCCAGCAAAACCAGGCTGAATGACCCCGCAAACAGCAGGATGACCGCCACCCAGGGCAGCGGTGACAGCAGGCCGGCCAGCGTGAACAGGACCGCGCCAAAGACAAACCCGCCCCAGACAGCGCGCCGCACCGACACCCGCCGCACCAGCCGCAGCAGAACCGGCGTGGAAAACAGCAGTGCATTGGTGCAGGACAGGGCAATCCCGCCCACCTTGTCACCCAAACCGGACTCGATGCAGAAAATCGGCAGGTAGACGACATAAACCCACCAGCCGCAGGACCGGATGACCGCAAACAACCAGCCCGCAATCAGCCTTGGCTGCGCAAAGAACCGGCCCAGATAGGCCAGCGGGTTCAGCGCCGGGCCCTTGGCCCGGGTGATCTGCTTGCCATTGCCCAGCCGCAGCACCCAGAACGCGGCCAGCAGCGCCACCGAGAAGGCCCCCGCGACCAGAAAGGGGGCGGGGGCCCAAAGTGCCCACAGCCAGACCCCCAGCATCGGACCCACTGCCCAGAAGACGGCGGCATAGAGCATCTGCAACGAAGCGCTGCGTCCCAGGTTCGCCCGTGTGATGTAATCCAGAACATAGGCGTTCAGACAGACAAAAATCGTCACGGTCGCCAGCGCATTCACCAGAATGGCAAGGGCTATTGCCGCAGCGGTGCCGGCCAGTGCCAGCACCATGCCGACCAGATACAGAAGCGTGCCCAGCGTATACATCCAGCGGCGCGGGATATGGCGCGTGGCCCAGGGCACCATCAGCCCCCACAAGAGCGATGCCAGGCCGATCAGAAAGAAGGTGCGCGAAACGACAGCCGCATCCTGAACCGCATCATAAAGGGCCAGCGGCATGACCGAGATCAGAATGCCGCGGACACCGGCCTCCAGCCCGGCCAGAAGTGCGAAAGCCTCGACGCGCGGGGTCGGGGAATGCCGCAGGAAAAGGGGGATGTATGTGTTGGCCATGACCTGTCTCATTGGCCGTCATGCCGGTGCTCGGCCACCCTGTCTCGGCCACGCGCGACACGGACGGGCGGATTTGCGCCTTTGGCCGGGTTCACGGCGCCGCGACCAAGGCCCGACAGGGTGCCGAAACAGCACTCCGGCCGCTTGGCCGGGGAAGTTTCCCCCCAATCCGGGAACAGGGATCGGCCCCCCCGGGCGGGAACAGGAAACGCGACCCGCGTTTCCCCCGCCCCTGCGGGACGGTGCCCCGTAGACCGACAAGTCCGGGAACAACGCAGGCCAGCGCCCGACCCGGCGGGGGCGCAGCGCCCGCCGGTGGCGGAGCGGGCGCTGGCCGGGGGCTTTGGGACCCCGGCTGGGCAAGGATTAGCGTAGCGCAGTGGCAGGGGCGATGGCCCCTGCCAGGG
>JADCEF010000104.1 GCA_020250445.1 Rhodobacter sp. | reverse complement strand
GCGCGCGGTTTCCAACCTTGCCGCGCGTTTTCCTGAGGGACTTTCGCCCAGTGTCTTCGGTTTGCACCTGGTCCTGCCGACGCCTGCGCGACACAAGACTGCGATGCTGTGTTTCCACAAATCATCCTCATGCTCTAGTTGTCCTGCCGGACGATGTCCACGATCAGCACATCGGTCACATCCTTGCCGAAGATGCGCAGGGCCGTTTCAAGAAGGGCCGCGCGAAGAAGCACAAGATTGGCCCCGTCGGTGAACGACCCGTTGAAGCCGCCGCTGTTGGCGTGGTCGAACAGGACCTGCAGCATCGCGTCGCGCAGCTTCGGCTCCATCTCGTAGACACGTTCGACCTGACCCGGCGTCACCTCCAGGCTCAGCGACAGGACAACCAGGGACGATACCCTGCCCTCGGCCATCACCGGCACGACGAACTGGTTGTTCAGCTTCACATATTCGTGCAGGGGCTCGGCCCCGTGTTCGGCATTCGCCCCGTGTTCGGTATCGGCCCCGTGGTCACCCGGTGCCTCGGCGGCGGCGTCTTCGGCCTTGGGATCAGAGGGCCGAAGGAAGACACCAGCCGCGGCACCGGCACCGCATCCGACAAGAACAAGAAGAACCGGAAGAAGCTTGCGCAGCATGATGCCTCAGAACGGAAGGATGATGTCGGTGACCTGCTGGCCGTAGCGCGGCTGCTGCACATCGGTGATCTGGCCGCGCCCGCCATAGGAAATCTGGGCACCTGCCATCTTGTCATAGGTGATCTCGTTCTGCCGTGAAATGTCCGCAGCCCGCACATAACCCGTGACAAGCAACTCGCGCAGCTCGTTGTTCACGCGGACCTCCTGCTTGCCCTCCAGGCGCAGAACGCCATTGGGCAGCTCTTCCACCACCGTGACCGCAATGCGCAAGGTCAGCTGTTCGTTGCGCCGCACCGATCCATCGCCTTCGAAAGACGAATCGGACGAGGTCTGAACGGCATCGGCCATCGATGCCCCTTCCGGCAGGCCCGCGTCGATGCTTTGCGGCAGGCCCACGAAATCGGGGATTTTCATCTCCTGGTCGGCGGTCCGGGCCCGCGCCGTCTTGTTCGAGATCTCGGCGCTTTCGTCGATCTCGATGACCACGGTCAGGATATCGCCGCGCTGGCCTGCCCGCCGGTCGCCCAGCAGCGATGATCGCGATGCCGTCCACAGCGAGGAGGCATCCGAAGGCTCGCCCGATTCCCCGACATCCGGCAGCGGGTTCGAATACATCGCGTGATACTGATAGCTGTCTTCCAGCGGCGAGAAATCCGGCGCCCGGCCGACGTCGGCAAGCTTTCCGCAGGCGGCGACCGGCACAAGGGCCAGCAGGCAGGCAAGGCGCATCCGGCGTTCGGTCATGGTGTCAGCCCCACAAGCACCTGGCCGTCAGGGGCGATGCGCCCCGAAACGGTGGTGCGCGATTGGAGGTTCATTACACGGATCACATCGCCCACGCCGCCGCGGGCAAGTGCGCGTCCCTCGGCCTGGATCGCCAGCGCGCCGGACAGGAAACTGATCGGCACGATCTGGTTGCGTTCCACCACGGCGGGCAGTCCAAGATCACCCGCCCGCACCGGCCGACCGGCGTAGATCGTCACCCGGGCCTCAAGACCAAGCGCGTCCGACGGGTGGGTCAGCGCACCGGGAAACGGGGTATCGGCCATGGTCAGATCGTCGGGGCCGATCACGGTTTCGGCGCGGATGGTGCGGGCCGCCACAAGGCTTTCGGCAGGCGCCGCGCCGGGCAGGATCAGCAGGGCAAGGGCAAGGGCAGAACGCAGCATCAGCGCACCTGGGTTGTGGCGGCAAGCATTTCGTCCGCCGCCGTGATGACCTTGGCGTTCAGCTCGTATCCGCGCTGCGCCTTGATCAGCTCTGTCACCTCGCGCACCGGATCGACCGAGCTTTCCTCAAGATAGCCCTGTCGCAGGGTGCCAAGACCGTCTTCGCCCGGCACGGCAACCGCGGCTGCCCCGGACGCCGCCGTTTCAAGGTACAGGTTGGACCCCATCGCCTCGAGCCCCTTTTCATTGGCAAAGGTGGCAAGGGTGATCTGGCCCAGTTGCTGCGGGGCGACCTGATCGTTGAAATAGGCAAAAACCTCTCCCGCGGCGTTGATCGAAATGCTGCGTGCATCGGTGGGTATGGTGATTCCCGGAGCCACCTCGTAGCCGTCCGAGGTCACGATCAGCCCGTCGGCAGACCGTTTCAGCCCGCCGTCCCGGGTGTAGGCCGAAATCCCGGATGGCAGGGTCACCTCGATGTACCCCTTGCCTTCCACGGCCAGATCAAGCTCGCCCCCCGTCTGCAGAAGCGATCCCTGCTGCACGATCACCGAGACCGCCGCAGGGCGCACGCCCAGACCTATCTGGACACCGGTCGGAAGCACGGTGCCATCCTGTGCATTGACCGTCCCGGGCCGGGTGACCTGCTGGTAATGCAGGTCGGCGAATTCGGCCCGGCGGGCGTTGTAGCCGCTGGTCGACATGTTCGCCAGGTTGTTGGACACCACATCGACGCGCATCTGCTGCGCGCTCATGCCGCTGGCGGCAATCTGCAAGGCTTTCATGACGGTATTCTCCTATCGGCCCAGGGTCCGGATCACATTGCGGACGCGGTCATCTTCGCGGTCCAGCAGGCCCTGCCCCATTTCATAGGCGCGCTGCACCTCGATCATCCGCGACACCTCAGCAATCGGGTTGACGTTCGATCCTTCGACAAAGCCCTGCAGCAGGGTGCCGCCCTCGGCCGGTTCCAGCCCGCCGGGCGAGGCGAACAAGGTGCCGCCCTCGTGGGTCAGCTGCTGCGGGTCGACAGGCTGCCACAGCCCGATCCGTGTCAAAGGCTCGCCGTCGGCGGACAGGGTTCCATCCTGCGCCAGGCTGATCTGTGCCGCGTCCGGCGGGATGAACACCGCGCCGCCGCCCTCATCCATCACGCGAAAGCCGTCGGGTGTGACCAATTCCCCGTCGGCATTGGGGGTAAAGCTGCCGGCCCGGGTCAGACGCAGCCCGTTCGGGGTTTCGATCTGAAAGAACCCGTCGCCCTGGATGGCAAAGTCGAAGGTGCCGCCGGTTTGCGACAGGTCGGCCTGAGTCAGATCGATGTGACGCGCATTGCCATTGGCCATCGACAGCGACGGCCCCTCTTGCAGGCGCTTGACATGTTCGGAAAACACCATTCCTTCGCGCCGGAAGCCCGAGGTCGAGGCATTGGCGATGTTGTTCGCGACAAGCTGCATCTCGCGCATCAGCCCGGCCTGACGCGTCAGGGTCGTGTAGCCGCTGGCATCCATGGTCAGCCCCCCGCAATCATCGGCACCACGGTGTCAACGAAGAAGCTGACCAGTGTCGCCGTCATGAAGCTCATTGAAATCCAGAAGACCGCCAGCATCGCCCCGACCTTGGGGACGAAGGTAATGGTCATTTCCTGCACCGAGGTCAGCGCCTGCAGCAGGCCGATGGCGATACCGGCGGCAAGGGCAATGGCCAGCATCGGGGCCGATATCTTCACCGACACCCAAAGCGCCTGTCGCAGGACATCATAGATCATCGCTTCGGACATCGGATCAGACCGGCATCCGCAGGATTTCCTGATAGGCTTCCACGACCTTGTCGCGCACGGTGACGGCGGTTTCCACAGCAAGAGAGCTGGCCGCAAGCGCTTCGACCAGGGCATGGGGGTTGGCTTGTCCGGCCATCGCGGCGCGGGCGGTCTGGTCGCCCTTGGCCAGGGTATCGGCAAAGTTGCCGACGAGCTGGACAAAGCTGTTGGAACTGCCCGCCTCGCCCGGCAGCGGCGCGGTGGCCGGGCGGGCTTTTGCATAGGTCTGGGCGGCGAACGCAGAGGTGATATCCAAAACGGACACTCCTTATCGTTATCGGCGCAGAAGTTCAAAAAGGCTTTGCGCCATCTGGCGGGCCTGGTCGAACATCCGCAGGTTTGCTTCATAACTGCGCTGGGCTTCGCGCGCGTCGGCGATCTCGATCACAAGATCGACGTTCGATCCCTCATAATGGCCGGCTTCATCGGCGAGGGGGTGGCCAGGATCGTAGATGTCCCGCAACGCACTGCGGTCCAGATGCACCGGCCCGGGGGCAACCAGACCTTCGGCCATTTCGCGAAAGGCGATGGTCTTGCGGTGGTAGCCGGGCGTATCGGCATTGGCGATATTCTCGGACACATGGCGCAGGCGCATCGCCTGGGCCTGCATGCCGGACGCCGAGAGCGAAAGGGTGCGGATCAGATCGGACATCGGCGCGCCCCCTACCGCCGGCCAAGCGAGGCGCGGATGATTTCGGACACGCTGCGATAGATCGACAACGCCATGTCATGCTGCTGTTTCACATCGACGGCCTTCACCATCTCTGTTTCCAGCGACACGCTGTTGCCGTTGGGCGAAGCCGCCCCCGGCACCGGGCGCACCACGGCCTCTGCGGCCACGGCTTCGGCACGGATATGGCCGGGGCGGGTGGCGAACAGCGCATCGGGCCGGTTCCCGGCCCGATACGTGTCTTCAAAGGGCGTCAGGTCCCGCGCGCGATAGCCCGGCGTGTCGGCATGCGCGATATTCTGCGCAATCACCCCCTGCCGGGCTCCGGCATGGGCGGCCAACGCCTGTGCCATTCTGGTCACTTCTAGCTTTCCGAACATCGGGGCTTCTCCCTCGATCTGCTTCACCAAGACTTAAGAGTGATTCCTTTAGAAACGGTAATCGCCCTCAGGAATGGCCCGGCATGGATGTATTCAGCCCACTTCGCGCAGAAATAAGTTATGTTTCAAAATCTTATCGTGTCGGACAGGTTGTCGGGATCGGTCGTGGAACCCTGTCGGTCAGCGGTTTGTCGGACGTGGCCGCGCTGGGCGACCGGGTGATGATTCTGGCAAAGCCCGGCCCCGTGGGGGGCGAGGTTCTTAATCTGGCGCGCGATCAGGTCACCGTCCTGTCCGATGGCGCGATCGAAGGGCTGGGCATCGGCGACGCGGTTGAACTGCTGGGCCGTACGGACCTGGCGCCGGATGATCATTGGATCGGCCGGATCATTGATCCCTTCGGCGCACCGCTGGACGGTCGCCCTTTGCTGCGCGGGTCGCGGCCCCGCGGGCTGCGGGGCGCGGCCCCGCCCGCAGCGTCACGCGGCAGACTGGGTGCGCGGCTGT
This sequence comes from Rhodobacter sp., assembly GCA_020250445.1. Taxonomy (GTDB): domain Bacteria; phylum Pseudomonadota; class Alphaproteobacteria; order Rhodobacterales; family Rhodobacteraceae; genus Aliitabrizicola. Next base: position 49,496 of record JADCEF010000104.1, on the reverse strand, counting down.
CCACCGGGGTTGCGGCCTTCGACACCCTTCTTCCGCTGGTGCAGGGCCAGCGCATCGGTCTTTTCGCGGGCTCCGGTGTTGGAAAATCATCGCTTCTTGCCAAATTCGCGCGGGGCGTTGCTGCCGATGTGGTGGTGATTGCCCTGATCGGCGAGCGCGGCCGGGAACTGCGCGATTTCACCGAGACCGTCCTGGGGACCGCGGGCATGAAGCGGTCGGTCATCGTGGCGGCAACCTCGGACCAGTCGCCGCTGATCCGGCGGCGCTGCGCCTGGGCGGCCATGGCGGTGGCCGAACACTTTCGCGATCAGGGCCAGCATGTGCTGTTCCTGGCGGATTCGGTCACGCGGTTTGCCGAAGCCCATCGCGAAGTGGCCCTTGCCGCCGGCGAAGAGGCCAGCCTGCGCGGCTACCCGCCTTCGGTCGCGCATATGATCATGTCGCTTGCCGAACGGGCCGGGCCGGGTCCGCAAGGCAGCGGTGATATCACGGGCGTGTTTTCCGTTCTGGTGCCCGGCTCTGACATGGAAGAACCCGTGGCCGACATCCTGCGCGGCGCGCTGGACGGGCATGTCGTTCTGGACCGCAGGATTGCGGAACGCGGGCGCTATCCGGCGGTTGACCTGCTGCGCTCGGTCTCGCGCAGCCTGCCTGCGGCAGCGACAGAAGCCGAAAACCAGCTGATCGCCGAGGCGCGCAAGCTGCTGGGGGTCTATGACAGGGCGGAACTGATGATCCAGGCCGGGCTTTACGTTGCCGGATCGGACCCGCTGATCGACCGGGCGATCAAGGTCTGGCCCGCGCTGGACGGCTTTCTGGCAGAGGATGCCCGGGACGGCATTGAAGGCAGCTTCCGCCGCCTGGCCGCCTGCCTTGGCCTTTAGCGGGGCGCTGAAGAGGCGCTGGCCGCAGGGGTGGCTGAACGGAAAGCGGGAAACAGGTCTGCCTGCGCGTGCCTTACGGTTCCTCGCAGGGGTCATCGACCCTGTCCCAGCGCTCCGCTGCACCTTGTCCCGCCGGGGGGCGCAAAGCCCCCCCGGCCAGTGCCCGCCCCGCCCCCGGCGGGCGCTTCTCGCCCGCCGGGTCGGGCGCCGGCCTCTGTGTCTCCCGGACGTTCTGGTCTACGGGGCACCGTCCCGCGCGGGCGGGGGAAACGCAGGTCGCGTTTCCTGTTCCCGCCCAAAAGGGTAATCCCTGTCCCCGGATCGGCAAGAGTGTCCCGGCGGTCCAAGCGGGCGGATCGGTGTTTGAGCAACCTGTTGGCGGGGTGCCGAAAAGGGGCCGACTGCAAGGACCTCTGGCCGGAAAACAGCGAACACGTCCGCAGGCCGCCTGTGCGACGGATCATTCCCACTCTTGCGTCCGCCAGGCGGCGCGGATGCCCCTTGCGGCACCCTGTCAGCGCAGAAGCGACAACAGGCCTGACGCGCCGCGTGCGGATTGCAAAAGCTGCAGGGCCGCCGTCCCGCCCGATACCGTCGGGCCGCCCTGGTCGGCCAGCGTCAGGTAGCGGCGCAGCAGCGCGTCCATCTTTGCCGGATCGGAAAACTGCGATACCGTGTCGTCACCGAAGAACTGCCGTGCCCTGTCTTTGAACACGCCCAGTTGCTGGTCGATGTCAACCGAGGCAAAGCTTTTGGGCAGGTTGAAGGCGGTCTGGACCACCGCCCGCAGCGGGGCATTGCCCATGATGGTGAACCATTTGGCATCTTCGCCGGTCCTTCTGGCCGCCAGCGCACCGATCTCGCGTTCGGCGTTCAGCGCCAGCCGCATCGCGTCGCTGCGGCTGCCTACGGCAATCTCGAACTGGCGCTGGCTGTAGCGCGTCAGGATCTTGTCGGCAAAGTCGCTCAGCTTCGTGCGGGGCACGGAAAAATCACCAAAGCCGAAGGCTGCGGAAAACTCCTGATACCGCTTGTCGGCCAGCTTGCTGGACAAGGCATCGGCAGACAGGGTGCCATCCTGCAGAACCTTGCGCAGGAAGAATGTATTGGCGATGTCGGCATCCAGACCAAAGGCCCCCAGCGCCACTTTCAGAAGCCGCCGGTCCGACACAAGTTGCTCGGCGGTTGTGACGGACCCGATCCGGGCGCGGAAGTAAGCCTCGTCGCGCCGGAACACCGGATCCGCCTGAAAGGCCGCCTGCTGGCGGTCCTGGGTGCGCTTGAGAAAGGTCCAGCCCGCATATCCGCCGGATGGCACCACCGGCGAAAAGCTCATCCCCGTGCCGCCGCGAACAGCCGCTCCTCGCGGGGCAGAAGGCTGCGCAGCACCTTGAGCGCCTGATAATGCTGATCCTCCAGCACGGCGGTGGTTGCAGCGCCCAGCAGGGCACGGCTGTCGGCATCGGTCAGAACCTGGCTCAGCTGTTCAATGCCGCGCAGCAGCTGTGTGCGCGCCTCGGAGGGAACCGCATCCCCCGAAAGGACAAGCTGCACCACGTAGCACACCCGGCGCACCGGCGTGTTCACCTCTTCGGGGTGAATGGCATCACGCAGGCGCAGGATATGCGCGTTGGGCGTCATGATGGCCAGCCGCGACCTGCGGTCGCCATTTTCGATGACCGCCCCGTTGATCAGCACCCGCTCTTTCGGGGCCAGCTTGAGGACAAGGCCGGTCATGGCTTGGTGCCCTCACCCCTGAGCCCGCGCATGATGGCGGTGTTGATATCGACCAGAACTTCGGCAGTGGCATCCCCCGCAAGCACCTTGCGGCTGTGCTGGTCGGTGAATTCGTAAAGGTAGAACAGCCTGGCGCGCAGGGGGGCCGGCAGGGCGTTGCCGGGTTCCGCCACATCGGCGGCAAGCACGGTCCACAGCTGGTGATTGTCGTGCAGCGCTGCGGCCAGGTCGGCAAGGTTGCGCCGGTCGAGCGTCGCCTTCAGGCGATGTGTCACACGTGCGAAAAGATCGTACTCGATTCCCCGCAGGCTTCTGGCCGGGGTTCCCGGCGTCGCGTAGGCCGTTCGGGCCATGTTCAGTGCAGTCACAGGCTATCCTTCCCTGAATCGGATCATGCAGCCGCCCGAGGCGGCCCGGAATGAGGCGCCCCGAAGGGCGCCTCTGCCACCGGTCTGATGTTACCGGAACAGGGCCAGGATGCTTTGCGGCGCCTGATTTGCGATTGACAGCGACTGGATGCCCAGCTGCTGCTGGGTCTGCAGCGCCTGCAGCCGGGCCGACGCCTCTTCCATGTCGGCATCCACCATCGATCCGATGCCGTTCTTCAGCGCATCGGTCAGCTTGCCGATGAAGCTCTTCTGCGTGTCGATCCGGCCATCGGCCGACCCGAAGCTTGCTGCGGCATCGATCGAGTTCTGGATCAGCGTTTCGATGTTGCCCAGCGCCGCTTCGGCACCGGCGGCCGTCTTCACGTCGATGCCGGACAGGCCGAACAGCCCGCCGGAGGCCGTGCCACCCGCAGCACCGGCCCGCGCAAGTGCCACGGAGGAGGCACTGTTGTTGTCGATCTTCAGAACCCACTGCCCGGAAGCGTTCTGGGCCACTTTGGTCGACACGTCGGTGATGTTGCCGCCATCGACAGCGGCCTTCAGGCCGCGCGCCACATCCTCAAAGGATTCGCCCTTGCCTGCAACATAGGTATAGGCGGTGCTGCCCACCGTCACCTGGTACCCGTCGCCTTCGTTCACCGCAGCCGAGGCCGAGAAGGTCAGCGTTTCCGCCCGTTCGGCGATGGTCGCCGCCGAAAGCGTGGCACCGGTCGCACTGCCGTTCTTCAGCGCGGTCAGGGCCACATTCTCGAAAGCACGGGTCGAGGTGAAGGTGACGACGTTGGTCGAAACGCTGGCCGAGACACCCACCAGACCCAGGGCGTTGACTGCCGCACCGATCGCCGTGGCTGCCGCATCCTGGTCACCGGTGATCGATCCTGCTGCAAAGGTCAGCGTCGCGCCGCCCACGGTCAGCGAGAAGGCATCCCCGCTGACGTCGGCATCCGCGGCTAGGGTCAGCGTTGCCGTATTGCCCGCGTTGGTCGCGCTGGCGGCGCTCAGGGTGGCGTTGGGCGACAGGTCTGTGCCCGTGCCCAGCACACCTGCATCCATCGACAGGTCCTTGCGGTCGACGATGATGTTCGACGCGTTGACGGTCCCGCCTGCCTGCCGGTCCAGCGATGACAGGATGCTCATGGCGTCCGTCCCCTTGATCAGGTTCTGGCCATTGAACTGGGCCGCATTCGTCACCGAGGTGATCTGGTCGCGCAGCGCGCTGATGTCGGTCTGGATCTTGGCGCGGTCGACGTTTTCCTGCTGTGCCGTGACGATCTTGCCCTTGATGTCCGTCAGAAGGTCGGTGATGGTTTCTGCGGCCTGGCGGGCCACGGCCACGGTGGACGACCCAAGCGAGAGGCTGTCCGAAATCCCCTTGAAGCCCTTGACGTCGGCTTCCATGACCTTGGAAATCGCCCAGACTGCGGCGTTGTCCTTGGAAGAGCTGACGCTCTTGCCGGTCGAGATTTCATCCTGGGTCTTGGCAAGGTTGGCGTTGATCGATCTCAGGGTCTGCAGCGCGACCATCGAACTTGTGTTGGTCAGAATCGAAGACATTTTAGTCACCTTTCATGGGCCCGGCACTTTGTGCCCGGGCTGGTAGGGGCCATCGCGTTGTGGCATGAAGGGCGTTCTCGCCGGTGCGGGTGTATCTGGCCGCGCCACCCCGGACTTGGGATGCACCGGCATCAGGCACTGCGGTGTCTTAAGGCAAGACTAAGACGCGCAGATCAATTCCAAGAATTTGAACCGTCTTTCCGGCAAATGGGCCGGAATCAAAGGCGCTGTGTCAACCGGATCGACAGGCCCGGCAGTTCGTCGCGCCTGCCCTTGTCATCATAGGTGCCCGACCCGCTTTCGATCATCCGGATCTCGGTCAGCCGGCGCCGGGCTGCCCTTACCCCGCGCGCCGCAGCCTCAAGGCAGGCGGCATTGCGTTGCGCCTTGTGCCGCAGCAGGTCAAGGCCTGCACCATCCGCCGGGTCCAGCTGGGCAAGTTCCGTCTCCAGCGCCTGGCTGGCAGCAGCCAACCCTTCCAGCTTGCCGCTGCGCAGGACATGGTAGACCCTGTCCAGTTCTGCCGACAGGCGGTCACTTGCGGTGCTGCGCATCGCGGTCTCCTGTCATTGCATTGAAAAGACTTTCGGCCAGCCCGATGCCGCCAGCCCTGACCATGGCATTTGCCTGCTCCTGACGCAGGAAGGATGCGAACTGTTCTTCCCCCGCCCCGCCGCCAAAGCTTTGCCGCGCAGTGCCGAAGCCGGCATGTCCCAACATCTCGGCCAGAAAGCCTGCTTCGATCTGCTGTGACAGGGCGCGCAGCCGCGCATCGGCATCAGGGCGCACCACAACCGGAACCGGCAGGGGCATGCGGACGGTATCGGTCATCGGAACCTCCAGTGGCAATCGCAGGGGCGACTATCGGCGACGCGCGGTAAACAAGTGGTAAGCAATTGGCGGCATGCTGCGGTGGAACGGCAGAAAGTCGCAGGTGCCATGCAAGCTGTCTCTTTTCCCTCTTCCCCGACGCCGCCCGCCGGTGCCGCCGCAAGCCCGCAGCCGAAATCGGCCCGCCTCGACGACGGCGGCGGGTTCGGGCAGGTCCTGCGCGGGCTGTCGGACCAGCCCACCGGGCCAACGCCCGAGCCGGTCGCGCCAGACGGACTGCTGGCGGACTCCGCCCGTCCGGATGCCTCTGCTGCCGGGGCCGAGGCAGAGGGCAACCTGCTGGCGCCAGACCTGTTGCCAGACCTGTTGCCGGACCTGCCGCCGGACCTGCCGCCGGACCTGTTGCAGGACCTGTCGCCGGATCTGCCGTCTGATCTGCACACGTCAGATGCCCTGAACGAGACAGAAGCGGCCGAGGCAGAGACGCCCCCCGCAACCGATCTTCTTGTGCTGCTGGTCACAGGCGCTGCCGTTGCCGCGCGGCTGCCGCCCGCGGCCTTTGCCATCACACAGGCGGCAGAAGGGGCGATGACGCTGCTGGCCTCTGATGGTCCCGTGGCGGGCAGTGCTGTCGCCGCTGCGGGGCCGGAACCGATGGGCCTGTCCGGCCCGCCGCTTTCCCCGCCTGACGCGGCAGGGGCCAGCCGCATGCCGACACTGCCGCAGGGGCCTTTGCCGGCCGCAGGTGACATGCGCGATCCGGACATGCCCCCCCTTTCCGCGCAGACCGGCCCGTCCCTTCACCCCATGGCCGAGGCCCCCGTGATGGCCCGGATCAGCCTGTCTGATCCGGACGTTGCCGCAGCCTTCGTGCAAAGGCAGGCAGGTGCCGTTCCGGCGGCCTTTGCCTTTCGCAGCACGGAGCTTTCCGAAGCGTCCCGGATTGACGGGCCTGCTGGCGACCTTGTCGGGACGGCACCGGCCCCGTCAGCGTCCGTGCCGGGTACCGCCATTCCTGCACCCGATCCTGCCGCAGGCACCATGCCGCTGGCCGACCTGCCAGAGATTGTGCCGCCGCCCATCCTTCAGGGCGATGGGGATGTCCAGTTTGCTGCGCCCTCATCCCTGACGCAGGCGGCATCGGCCCCCGCCCTTCACGGGGTTGGCGCATCCTTTGTCCCGGCACCTCTTGCCGCAACCTTGTCCGACCTTCTTCTGCGCCGGACCGATGGCCCGGTGGAGCTGACATTGTCACCCGAAGAGCTGGGCCGCGTCAGGCTCAGCCTGTCTCCGGACGGGGATGGCCTGCATGTGACGGTTCAGGTCGAGCGGGGCGATACGCTTGATCTGCTGCGCCGGAATTCTGATCTGCTGTTGCAGGAAATCCGCGCCCAGGGCTTTTCCGGGGCGACGTTCAGCTTTTCGGGCTGGGCCGGGGACCGCCCCGAACCCCGGTCACCCTCCGGCACCGGCACCGGCCCTCTGGCCCTGCCGTCAGACCCCGCCGGCTTTGCGCCGCCCCTGGCCCCATCCTCTGCCTCCGGCCTTGATCTTCGTCTTTGAAAGGGCATCCATGACCGAAATCTCCCCTGTTTCCCCCGCGTCGGCGCCAGCCCAGGCACCCGCAGCCCCCGCCTCCAGGGCGGACCGGCTCATCAGTTCGGATTTCAATACCTTCCTCAAGATGCTGACGACGCAACTGAAGAATCAGGACCCGCTCAATCCGATGGACAATTCGGAATACGCGGTGCAACTGGCCACCTTTTCCGGCGTCGAACAGCAGGTACGGACCAATACGCTTCTGGAATCGCTTGGCGCGCAGCTTGGGGTTTCGGGCCTTGCGACCTATGCAGGCTGGGTCGGCAAGGATGCGCGCGCGGACATGCCGGTCTGGTACAGCGGAACGCCTGTCACCCTGGCGGCAACACCCGATCCAAAGGCGGACAGTGCCGCACTGGTCGTAACAAACGCGGCAGGCAATGTCGTGGCGCGACAGCCGGTTCTGCCGGGCGCGGACACCGTCACCTGGACCGGCCTTGATTCCTTGGGGGCCCCCATGCCGACGGGCCGCTACACCTTCGCGCTTGAAAGCTTCGCCCAGGGGACGCGAATCGCAACCACCCCGGCCGAAGCCTATGCGCGCGTCATCGAGGCGCGCGGCGGGGCCACGCCGACCCTGGTGTTCACAGGCGGGATCGCGGTCGAGGCGCGCAAGGTTACGGCCCTGCGCGGCGGCTGACATTGCCTGCTGCCGGGCTGTGGCACGGCCGGAAGTCCGGCAACCACCCGTTCCGCAGGTCTTTGCCGCCTTGCATTGGTCAGCGGCAAGCAGACGCTGCGGCCTGCAAGAACGGCATCGGGAAGGCGTTCCGGGAATGTGCCGGTACAGAGCCGTCACTTCCGGCGGCGCGCAGGGGATGCGGATTGCAGGGCGTCCGGTTGCGCCCTAAAGCCGTGCGGCAAGCTGTGCGCCCTGGTCAATGGCGCGCCTGGCGTCAAGTCCTGCCGCCGATTCGGCACCCCCGATAACGTGATGCGCAATCCCTGCCGCCTTCAGCGCCCCAGCAAGGGCCCGCCGGGGTACCTGCCCTGTGCAAAGCACCACCGTATCGGCGGGAATGAGGCGCGGTACGGCATCCCCGATCACCTCCAGCCCGTCGGGGACTATGCGGCTGCAGGCAATACCCCCCCAGCATCTCCACACCCCTGGCCTGCAGTCTGGCGCGGTGACTCCACCCGGTCGTCTTGCCCAGCCGCCGCCCCGGCTTTTCCGCTTTCCGTTGCAACTGCATGACCTTGCGCGCGGGCGGCCCGGGCCGTGGTCCGCCGTCGGCAAGTCCGCCCGGGCTTGTCGCCGTGTTGCCCACGCCCCATTCCCGGTGCCACAGCGCCGGGTTCAGCGTTGGGCTCCGGCCCTGATGCACCAGAGCCTCTGCCACGACAAAACCGATTCCCCCGGCCCCGATCACGGCCACCCGCCGCCCCACCGGCGCACCGCGCAGCGCTTCGGCATAGCCCGGCACATTCGGCCCGTCCTGCCCCGGATATCCGGGATCACGCGGCAGGACCCCGGTTGCGATGACAACCGCGTCAAAGCCGCGCAGATCATCCGCCGTCGCCTCGTGCCCAAGCCGCAGGTCGATCCCGGCCTTGGCAACCATCGTCGCGAACCAGGCGACCAGCCCCCGAAACTCTTCCTTGCCCGGCACCAGGGCGGCCAGGTTCAGCTGCCCGCCCCCGCCGCCGCGACCGCCTGCGCCAGCAACACCACCTCGTCCCAGGTGGACCCGTCCGGCACCAGGTCGATCAGGCTGATCCGGTAGATCACGATGAACTGCGGCCCCACCGCCTGCCGGACGCGCCGCACCACCTCGACCGGCAGACGCATCCGGTTGTCATAAGCACCGCCCCAGCGGTCTGTCCGGCGGTTGGTGTGGCGCACCAGGAACTGGTTCAGGAAATACCCCTCTGACCCCATCACCTCGACCCCGTCATACCCGGCCTCCTGGGCGCGGGCTGCGGCGGTGACGATCGCGGCGATCCGTGCCTCGATCCCCACTTCTTCCAGTGCCAGCGGCGCAAGAGGCGAGATCGGCGATTTCACCGCACTGGGTGCCACGCAGCCCTTGCCGCAGGCATAGCGGCCCGCATGCAGGATCTGCATCGCAATCCGTCCGCCGGCTTCCTGCACACGGCCCGTCACGATCCGGTGGTTCGCAACATCCTGCGGGGTGAACAGCCCCGCCGCCCCCGGAAACACCCCGCCTTCCGCATTGGGGGCCATCCTGCCCGTCACCATCAGGGCAACCCAGCCCCTTGCGCGCCGCATAGAATTCGGCCACCCGGTTCCAGTCGCCGGTCTCCTCCAGCCCGGTATGCATCGACCCCATGAGCACGCGGTTCGCCAGCACGGTGAACCCAAGGTCCAGCGGCGCAAGCAGGTGGGGAAAGGCGGTCATCCGGGCCTCCGTTCGGTTTGCGGGGACAAACCTGTTGAACTTCTCAGGGCAGACTTCGCAGGTTTCTTGCCTGATTTGCAGGCACCGGGCCAGGTTTCGCCCCCCTTGCCCGGCGGCTGGCACCTTCGGGCAACGGACCGGGCCACGCGCCACCGCGGCGTGACCTTGCCCGTCCGGGCGCGGTATCCTGCGGCTTCGCACAGGCTTTGCGACCCCGCCGACAGCATTGATCATTCTGGCGCAATTGACCCGCCAAGTCACGCCGGACGCGGCGTCACGCGCTCAGGGGCGGCGGCGCGCCAGCACCGGCTGGCCTGCGGCGGCTATCCGGGCAACCGCCGCCGCCATGTCTTCAAGCACCACGGCCATGCGGTGCCCCGTGGCATGGATGATCCGCCCGGCATCCGCCACCATCGCGACATGCCCGATCCAGAAGATCAGGTCCCCCGGCAGCAGCGCCTCATCCGGCTGCAGAAGTCGTCCTACGGACTGCGCCTGCAGATCGCTGTCGCCGGGGCAGTCCTTGCCGCAGGCCAGCAGGGCCGCCTGCACCAGCCCGGAACAGTCGATGCCCGCCCGGCTGTTGCCGCCCCACAGATAAGGCGTGCCCAGAAACAGGGCCGCAACCGCGACCGGATCCGTCAGCGGATCGGCCAGCTCCCGCAGATGCAGAAGCGGCATAAAACCGTCCGGCGTTTCGGCATAGCGTTCAGCGGTGCCCGTCACGGTCAAAAGGCTGCCGAACGACAGGGCGCAAAGCTCGTGCGCCTGCACCTTCGGCTCGGGATAAAGATGGGTTGCCGGGGCAATCACGCGGTGTGTCGGGGCCTGCGCCGCGCCCAGGGCAGCCTCCGGCACATAGCCGCAATAGCCGTCTTTCGCCGCCTGCACGAAAGCCCAGCCCTGCGCCCGGTCGATCACCGTCACCCCGTCACCCAGCAGCAACTGCCGGTCGCGCGGCCCGTCCGGTGCCCGGTTCAGATCAACCAGCGGCACCGCAACCCGCGCCGGCTCCCCGTCCACAAAATGCAGCGCATCGACCGTGCCGCGCAGGCTGGCCAGTGCCGCCCGCCCGTTCGCCGGGGTCAGCCGCCGGTCGGTCACAGGCCCAGCACCGCAGGAAGGGCTGCCAGCACCGCCCGTGCCCCCTGGCCCACGCCCCCCTTGGGCCGCGCCGGGGCATCCGCCTTCTGGTGGCAATAAAGGTCGAAGTGCAGATAGCGCGGGCAGTCGACAAAGCGCCGCAGGAACAGCGCCGCCGTGATCGACCCCGCCATGCCATCGGGCGGGGCATTGTCCAGATCGGCGATCCCCGGCTCGATCATCGGCTCGTAGGGTGTCCAGAACGGCAGCCGCCAGACCGGATCGCGCACCTCTGCCCCCGCCTGTTCCAGCGCCGCCGCCACGGCGGCGTCATCGGTGTAATAGGGCGCAAGGTCCGGCCCCAGCGCCACGCGCGCCGATCCGGTCAGCGTCGCCATGGAAACCAGCAGATCCGGCCTGCCTTCATCCGCCAGCGCCAGCGCATCGCCCAGGATCAGCCGCCCCTCGGCGTCGGTGTCATTCACCTCCACCGTCAGGCCCTTGCGCGAGGTCAGAATGTCGCGCGGGCGCATCGCGCGGCCCGAGACAGCATTTTCCACCGCCGGCACGATCACCCGCAGCCGCAGCGGCAGGCGCAGCGCCATGATCATCTGCGCAAGGCCCATCACCGTGGCGGCCCCGCCCATATCCTTTTTCATCAGATGCATGCCTGCCGAAGGCTTCAGGTTCAGCCCGCCCGTGTCGAAACACACGCCCTTGCCGACCAGCGTCAGGCTTGGCCCTGTGTCGCCCCAGCGCATGTCCAGCAGGCGCGGCACGCGGTCTGACGCGCGGCCCACGGCATGGATCATCGGAAAATTCTGCGCCAGCAGATCATCGCCCCGGACAACGGCCGTGTCCGCCCCATGTCGGCGGGCCAGCGCCAGAAACGCCTCTTCCAGCTCTGCCGGGCCAAGATCAGAGGCGGGCGTGTTGATCAGATCCCGCGTCAGGCATTCGCCCGCAGCAATCGCCTCGATCCGCGCCGCGTCGCAGCCGGCAGGTGCCTTCAGCCGCGCGCCGGGTGCCTTTGCCGTGTGGTAGCGGTCAAACCGGTACTGCGCCAGAAGCCATCCCAGCGCCGCCTCGTCCCGGTCGGCTGCGGTCAGATCGGCCACCAGATGCCAGGCCCCGTCCGGAAGCGCCGCCACGGCGCGGGCCAGCGGGAACCTCCCCCGCGCCCGGGCCTCGGGCGTGCCGAAACCGAACAGGGCCCCCGCCACGCCGTCGCCGCCCGGAAGCAAAACCACCTCTCCCAGCCCTGCCGTGAACCCCGCCGCCTGCACCCAGCCGCGCAGGGCCGCACTTTGCCCCGCCAGCCAGCCCGCCAGATCGGCGGACGCGATAATGTGAAGGGGGCGAGACGGGTGGCCGTCATCGGCAAAGCGGGGGGTCATGGGCGTGATCCGGGTCAGGGCGGTGGATACCGCGCAGCCTAGCCGCTCCGGACTTCGCCGCAAGCCCCGTCGGCCGCCTACAGCGACTGGTCCAGCAATTCCTTGTCCCAGGCCAGCGATGCTTCCGCCACCCGGATCAGCCGGGCCCAGACGGCGGCAAAGGCCGTGGCATCGGACCGGTCCATGCAGATGCGCGCCTCGGCGGCGATCAGACCCAGGCTGATCATGCCCAGATGATCGGCCATCCGCTGCAGCCGCCGCAGCCCCCGGCCCAGATCGCCAAGCTCGCGCCGCCGCACCTGTTCCACCAGACCGGCAAGGGTCAGGGCCAGCTCGCCCAGGGCGCGCGAGACAACCTGTTCCGCGCCGCCGGGTCCCAGATTGCGATAGATCGATGCGATCGGCTCTGCATCCAGCCGCACACGTTCCTTCGGTCGCAAGGCCGTCACATTGCCTGACATATCACCCGATCACCCTGAAATCACACCCAGGCCAAGCCTGCCACGCGGTGCTGAACAAAGGGTTGTGGCCCAACCGGGTTTTGCGTCGAATTGTCTTGATCTGTGCCGGGGCAGATTGGCGGCCGGCCCGGCAGGGGGCGCAACAAAAGGGTTCCTGTTGGCGAAGCCTTTGCCTATTGAAAGGCGCAGGGCATCAGCAAAGGACAAGTCATGGATCAGGCCAGACCGCTGCCCGCCTATCTGATCCAGCGCTTTCATGGCTGGCGCGCCACCACCTATCAGGACAACAAGGCCTGGTACCGCCGACTGGCCGAGGCCGGGCAGATGCCGCGCGCCATGATCATCTCGTGCTGCGACAGCCGTGTGCACGTCACCTCGATCTTCGGCGCGGACGAGGGCGAGTTCTTCATCCACCGCAACATTGCAAGCCTGGTCCCGCCCTTCAATCCCGACGGGCAGTATCACGGCACTTCGGCGGCGGTCGAATATGCCGTGACCGCCCTGCGGGTGGCCCATATCGTCGTGCTGGGGCATTCCAACTGCGGCGGCGTCAAGGGATGCCACGACATGTGCCTTGGCGAGGCACCCGAGCTGGAAGCCCGGTCCAGCTTCGTCGGGCGCTGGATGGACATCCTGCGGCCGGGGTTCGCGCGCACGGCACTGCTGGCCGGCGATCCGGGGCGGGTGCAGGCCATGGAAAAGCAGGCCGTGGTCATCAGCCTGGAAAACCTGATGACCTTTCCCTTCGTGCGCGAGGCGCTGGCAGATGAACGGCTGACCCTGCACGGCCTGTGGACCGATACCGGCGCGGGCGGACTGGAGCAATACGATCCCGCACTGGACGGATTTGTTGCGGTCTGATCTTTTGCCGCCCGCGCAGGCTGATATTCTGAAGAAAAGGCGGGGGGACAGGTGACGGATATTCTTGCACTGGCGGGCAGCAACCTGTTGTCGCCGATGATTCTGTGTTTTGTTCTGGGGCTGCTGGCCGCCCTGGCGCGATCCGACCTTTCGGTTCCCGAGGCGGCCGCAAAGGCCCTGTCGATCTACCTGCTCTTTGCCATCGGCTTCAAGGGGGGGGCTGCCGTGGGCGACCACGGGATTGGCTTCAGCCTGGTTTCGGCGCTGGCCGCCGGGGTGCTGCTGTCCGTCGCGCTGCCCTTTGTCGCCTTTGGCCTGCTGCGCGTCCTGACGCAGTTCAGCGTGGCCGATGCGGCGGCGGTGGCGGCGCATTACGGATCGATCAGCATTGTCACCTTTGTCACCGCCACTTCGGTGCTGGAGGGGCGCGGGATATCGTCCGAAGGCTACATGGTGGCGGTTGCGGCGGCGATGGAGGCACCGGCCATCATCTCGGCGCTGTGGATCGTGGCCAAGGTGGGCGAGGGGGCCGATGTCGACAGCGACCTGTGGCGCGAGATCCTTCTGAACGGCTCCATCGTGCTGCTGGTCGGGTCCTTTGTGATCGGCCTTCTGACCGGGGCCGAGGGGCTGGCGCGGATCGAAAGCTTCATCGTCTCGCCCTTTCAGGGGGTGCTGTGCCTGTTCCTGCTGGACATGGGGCTGGTCGCGGGGCGCGGCCTGCGCACCTCGGGCAGGGTGCTGGGCGCGGGCGCGATCCTGTTCGGCGTGCTGATGCCGCCGATCGGGGCGGCGGCGGGGCTGCTGATGGGGGCGGGACTGGGCCTGTCGGCGGGGGGATTGGCACTGCTGATGACGCTGGCGGCTTCGGCCAGCTACATCGCCGTGCCGGCGGCCATGCGGGTGGCCCTGCCCGAGGCCAACCCCAGCATCTATCTGACGCTGTCGCTGGGGGTGACCTTTCCGTTCAACCTGACGGTCGGCATCCCTTTGTACGTGGCACTGGCAAGCGCGGTCGCGGGGGGCTGAGATGCAGACACATCAGGCGAAACGGGTCGAGATCATCATCGAGGCGCCGATGGAAACCCGGCTGACGGCGGCGCTGGAACGCGCCGGGGTGACGGGGTTCACCGTGCTGCCGGTGCTGGGTGGATCGGGCCGGTCAGGCCGCTGGACAAGGGAAGGGCAGGTGGGCCGCCAGGGCATGGTCGCCGTGGTCTGCCTGATCCGCCCCGACCGGCTGGACGCCCTGCTGACGGCGGCCTTCGAGGTGGTGGAACGCCACATCGGGGTGGTGTCCGTCAGCGACTGCGAGGTGCTTCGGGCCGAACGGTTCTGACGGGGGCCCTTGGGGCACCCCGCGGCGGGCAGCCGTGACGGGCGTTGCGGATCAAGGGCTATGCGGGGGCGGTCAGGGATTGGTCATGGTCTTTGGCCGGGGGCCGCCTTGCGGGGACCGCCGGCCCGGCCCATGGACGCAGAGGGATCGGGGGGGCGGGGATGAGTGCTGCGCAAGACGCCTGGAAGGCCGCCGGGGCGGCGATTGAGCAGGCCAAGCGGACGGGGGCAGAGACGCTTGATTTCAGCGGCGAGGCGTTCCGGGCGCTGGCGGCCCTGCCGCCGGGCATCGGTGCGCTGGACAAGCTGCGCACCTTGATCCTTGACAAGACTCAGGTCAGCGACCTTGCACCGCTGCAGGGGCTGACGGGGTTGCAGCGCCTCTGGCTCAGTAACACACAGGTCAGCGACCTTGCCCCGCTGCGGGGGCTGACGGGGTTGCAGACCCTCTGGCTCGACAACACCCAGGTCAGCGACCTTGCCCCGCTGCAGGGGCTGACGGGGTTGCAGATTCTCTCGCTCGACACCACGCAGGTCAGCGACCTTGCGCCGCTGCGGGGGCTGACGCGGTTGCAGACCCTCCGGCTCGGCTACACGCAGGTCAGCGACCTTGCCCCGTTGCAGGGGCTGACGGGGCTGCAGGACCTCTGGCTCGACAAAACGCAGGTCAGCGACCTTGCCCCGCTGCAGGGGCTGACGGGGTTGCAGACCCTCTTTCTCAACAACACCCAGGTCAGCGACCTTGCCCCGCTGCGGGGGCTGACGGGGTTGCAGAGCCTCTTTCTCAACAACACCCAGGTCAGCGACCTTGCCCCGCTGCGGGGGCTGACGGGGTTGGATACCCTCATGCTCTACGGTACGCAGGTCAGTGACCTTGCTCCGCTGCAGGGGCTGACGGGATTGCAGAACCTCTGGCTCGACAGAACGCAGGTCGGCGACCTTGCCCCGCTGCAGGGGCTGACGGGGTTGCGGACCCTCTCGCTCGACAGAACGCCGGTCAGCGACCTTGCCCCGGTGCAGGGGCTGACGGGGTTGCGGACCCTCTCGCTCGACAGAACGCAGGTGCGGGACCTGCGGCCCCTTGCCGGACTGCGCAAGCTGGCAGACGAACCCGAGGAGGGGGGCCTTTCGTTCCGCAGCATTCCGGCAACAGCCGATCCGCGGATCGCCGAAATTGCCGGAATTGAGGACGACGCCGCGCGGGCAAAGGCGCTGTTTGATCTGCTGGATGGGGGCTGGGTGCCGCCGGGGGCACCCGCCCCGCGTGATGATCCGCCGCCAGAGACCGGATCGACCCCCGCCTTTTTCTTTCTATCCTATGCAAGCCAGGATCGGCCGCGGATCGGCACCCTTCGGGACTTTCTGACGGGTCAGGGGCTTCCCCTGTGGTGGGATCAGGATATTCCCGCCGGGGCGGAATGGCGCAGAACGATTGCCACGCAGTTGGACGCGGCAAAGGCGGTTGTCACATTCTGGACGCAGGAAAGCGTGGCGCGAAAGGCGGTTGTCGAGGAGGCATCGCATGCCCAGGCCACAGGGCGGCTTTTGCATGTGCGGCTGGATGATGCGCCGCTGCCCTGGGGATTTGGCGAAACGCAATACGTCGATCTGCGTGGCTGGGACGGCACGGCAACCCACCCGCAGATGGCAAAGCTGTTGCAGGCGCTGCACGACCGGCTGAACCCGCCCGATGCAGCGGCGATGGCGGTACGGCTGCTGGCCGCAAGCCCGGTGGCCATGCTGCCGAAAGGCGGGCGGCTTGCGCCCGTGGACACGCCCCCGAATGTGCGCCCCGAGGTGGTAAACGCCCCGGACCTGGCAGCGCGGGTTGAAGGGCTGAAACAGATTCTTGCCCCCTTGCGCGCCAAGGCGGCAGACCGGGACAATTACCAGTTTCCCGCCGATCTGGGGCATGCCCTGGCCGCCGTGCATACCGCGCTGCACGCGGAGACCTTAAGCTGGTATGGCATTGATGATGCCCGTGCCACGCTGCGCGAGTGCATGTCTGACCATGATGCCGGGCAGGCGTGGAATATGGTGATGGTCGGGTCGCTTGAGCGGCTGATCCAGCGGCTGGAAGAGTTGCGCCCGCTGTTGCAGCCGCGTCAGGTGCCTGCGGGGGAAGCAGGGGCAAAGCCGCCAGAGCCGGACCCGGTCGTGCGTGCGGCTGATGTGGCCGCTGTGCAGGACCTCGCCGGGGAGGTTTCGCAGGTTCTCAACTCGGCTGAAGCCAATGCGACGCTGGACCCGGCCAGCATTGACCTGATCGCGAAAGAGGTCAAGCGGATCCACGAGGCGGCAGGAACCGTGGATGAGACGCGCCGCTATGCCGGTTTGCGAAAGGCCGTTCGTGGTCTTGCCTATGCGACGGGTGGGATTATCGGGGCTGCAACAAGTGGCGTTGTTGTCAACGTGCTGACGGTGCCCGATGCGGCGGCAACCCTTGCCGCGCGGTTGCGACCGATCTTTGACCGACTCCTGCAATTCTTCCGGTAGCAGGCTGCTGAAACAGCAGCCCGACCGCCTGCCTGCCGGGAAATCTTCCCGCTCCGGGAACAGGGATTGCCCCTGGGGGCGGGATCAGGAAACGCGACCCGCGTTTCCCCCGCCCGCGCGGGACGGTGCCCTGTCGATGTCCGCCAGCGTGCTGTCGGCTTTCCTCACGCCCATTCACCGCGAAAGCTATCGCTGTGCCGCCGCCACTGCCATCCTGTTCTTCCCTGCCGAACGGCTGGGCTGAACGGGCGCCGACCTGACGGTCAGGCGCCATGATTTCTTCCGCGATCCGCAGCCCGTCATGCCGCTGTGCGAAGCTCTGGTCGTCAGCCCGGCGGAAGGCGTGGTGCCGATGATCGCCGCGCAGGGCAAATGGCGCAAACTCGATGGCAAAAACCGCCTGCCCGGGATTATGGAAGGGATTGAGTTCCGCGACGGCATCCGCCAACTTCAGGACGCCGCCTGATCAAGCGTCACCAACTTTCGGGCATACCTCTGCGCCAGCTGTTCATCACCCATAAAGAGCTGTTCTATGCCCTCTATGCCACCTGGTCGGACCGCAAGCGCAGCTATGTGGCGGATTTCCTGGCAAGAGAGTATCAGGTGGACAAGGCGGGTGCGCGCGCCGCATTGTTCGGCCCGGAACCGGGCATGGAAGACAGCCAGCCTGCCGTCCCGCGCCCGGCCCCGCAGCCCGCGCGCAGCCTTGTTGATCTGGTAGGCCCCTGGGGGGCCGTACGGAAGGGCAGATGATGATTGCAATTCTTACCTTTGCCGTGGTCGGGTTTCTGATCCTGACGGTGATCTATCTGCTGGTGTCGGTCTATTCCCGATCTGTCCGGCGCGAAAAGCTGGAAAAGCAGTTCGACGGGGGCGATATGCCGGGGGACCGCGATGCCTTTGTCGAAAAGGGCATGCAGGCCTATCAGCACAGCCTGCGCCGCTGGCTGATCCTTCTTGTCTATGTCATTCCCGTCACCGCTGTGGCCATCACGGTCTATCTGGTGAACTACAATTAGGAGGATGCCCATGTGGCGCTATTTCAAATGGGGCTTCTGGATTGTTCTGGTCCTGACCGTGGGCGGCATGCTGCACTATACCCTGCCGCAGCGCGACATCGTCCGCATCACCGGAACCTACAACCGTCTGACCACGGTGGGTGAGAACAGCTTCTTCTACGCCACGCCCGATGCGGGCACGGGCGAATCCACGGTCACGCGCGATATCCGCTTCATCGAGGCGGTGCGCCCCAACGGCAGGGTCATCGTCTATCGCAACGAGGATACCGGCTGGGTCTGGCCGCCCTATTTCAAGTATGACAGTTCCAACCTGCAGGCCGAGGCATCGAACCTGAAATCGCCCGCCGATGCCCCCGTCTGGGTGGCGGTGACGCATTACGGCTGGCGGATTTCCTGGATGTCGATCTATCCCAATGCGGTGCGCCTGCGGGTGGTCGACGGGCCGGACACCAGCTTGTTCCCCTGGGTCAATATCGTGATCCTGACAGCGCTGGCCTTCCTTCTGTTCATGGTGCGCCGCATGTGGCTGCAGTTCCGCGAGCGTATGATCGACCCGGCGCTGGAAGACATGAGCGATGCGCTGGCGCGCGCCGATGCGCGGGCCGACGCTGCCCGCGCCAATGCCCGGACAAGCTGGGGGCGGTTCAAGGCCTGGCTGGGCGGCCTGTTCCGGCGGTAGGCATCAGGGGTGCAAACCGTGCCGGGTCCGGCGCGGTTTGCCCGCCAGAACCCTTACCGCCGCAGGGTGCCGCCCGTGGCCTTCATCACCTTTTCGACGATTCTGGCGCTGACGGCATCAATCTCGGCATCGGTCAGGGTCTTTTCGACCGGCTGCAGGCGCACGGAAACGGCGATGGATTTCTTGCCGGCCCCCATCTGTGCTTCGGCCTTCTCGCCGGTGAACTGATCAAAGATGCGGACGCTGTCGATCAGCGCCTTGTCCGCGCCCTGCGCGGCGTTGACCAGGGTCAGCGCCTCGACCCGCGCATCGACGACAAAGGCAAAGTCCCGCTCCACCGCCTGCAGGTCGGACAGTTTCAGTGCCGGGCGCGTCGGTGACTTGACCCTGGGCTGCGGCACGGCGGCAATGCGCAGGGCAAAGGCCATGGCCGGGCCCTTGACGTCCAGCGCCTTCAGGATGGCGGGGTGCACCTCGCCAAAGGTGGCCAGCACGTTCGGCCCAAGGCCGATCACGCCCGATCGCCCGGGGTGCCACCAGGCCGGGGCAGTCCGGCTGATCTGCACCTTGGCCGGTGCGCCAAGGGCCGCGAGGACCGCCTCGGCATCGGCCTTGGCATCATAGACGTCAACCGGCCGGCGCGACCCGAAGGGATCGCGCAGCGCGGCGGCGCCCACCAGAAGGCCGGCGGCCAGCAGGCCCTGTTCCCCAGGCTCGCCGCCATGAAAGACCGGGCCGATTTCGAACAGCGCCAGATCGCCAAAGCCGCGCGCCTGATTGCGCGCCGCCGCCTGCAGCAGGCCCGGCAGAAGATCGGGGCGCAGATGCGTCATGTCAGACGAGATCGGGTTTTCGATGCGCAGGGCATCGGTCCCGCCGCCGAACAGGGCGGCTGTCTTGCCGTCGATGAAGCTGTAGGTGACGCATTCGTTGTAGCCGAGCCCCGCCAGCGCGCGGCGGGCGGCGCGTTCGCGCACCTGCAAAGGCGTCAGGATCGGGCGCGGCACCCCGGCCGGTGCCCGGTCCAGCGGCTTGCCCCGCAGCCTCGACAAGGATGCGATGCGCGCCACCTCTTCCACCAGGTCAGCCTCGCCCAGAACATCGGGCCGCCAGCTGGGCGGGCTGGCCTGATCGCCGGTCAGGGTGAACCCGAGTGCCGTCAGCGTGCGGCGCTGTTCGGCTTCGGGGATGTCCATGCCCACCAGACGGGCCACACGCGCCGGATCAAAGCGGTAGCTGCGCGTGGTGTCGGGCACCCTGCCATCCAGCGCGATGACGGAAGCTTCGCCCCCGCATAGGTCAAGGATCATCTGCGTGGCCAGTTCCAGCCCCGGCAGGGTGAAAGCCGGATCAACCCCGCGTTCAAAGCGATAGCGCGCGTCCGAGACGATCTTCAGCGCGCGGCCCGTGGCCGCGATGGTGACGGGGTCCCAATAGGCCGATTCAAGGAAGACATCGGTCGTGTCCGGGGTACAGCCGGAAAGTTCGCCCCCCATGATCCCCGCCAGCGATTCGGGCTGGTCATCATCGGAAATCAGCATCATGCCGGGCTGCATGGTGTAGCTTTTGCCATCCAGCGCCAGCAGCGTCTCGCCCCCTTTGGCGGGATGGATATGCAGGTTGCCCCTGACCTTGGCCGCGTCAAAGACATGCAGCGGGCGGTTCAGGCCGAAGGTGAAATAGTTGGTGATATCCACCAGCGCCGAAATCGGGCGCAGGCCGATGGCCCTGAGCCGCGCCTGCATCCAGGGCGGCGAGGCGCCGTTGCGTACCCCCCGGATCAGGCGGCCGGCAAACAGCGGGCAGCCCTTTTCCTTCAGCGCCGGGTCGATGGTAACGCGGATGGGGCAGGGGAAGGTGCCGGGGATGGCCGGGATAGCCAGCGGCTTCAGCACGCCCAGGCCGCGCGCGGCCAGATCGCGCGCAAGGCCGCGCACGCCCAGCGCATCGGGGCGGTTGGCGGTGATCTTGACAAAGATCATCGGGTCATTCAGCCCGCGATAATCGATGAACCGCGCGCCCAGCGGCGCGTCGGCGGGCAGATCGATGATGCCGTCATGGTCGTCGGAAACCATCAGCTCGCGTTCGGAACAGAGCATGCCGTTGGAGTCGACGCCGCGGATCACGCCGGGCTTCAGATCAACCCCGGTGCCGGGAACATGCGTGCCCACGGGCGCGAAGACGCCGATCAGGCCGGTGCGGGCATTGGGGGCACCGCAGACCACCTGCACCTCTTCCGTCCGGCCACCGGGGCCGTCGGGAAAGGTTTCCACCCGGCACAGCCGCAGCCGGTCGGCATTGGGGTGCGGCAAGGCTTCGATCACGCGGACGATGCGGAACGCGCCCAGCGTCGCCTCGGGGTCCTCCACCCCTTCCACCTCATGCCCGAGGTCGGTCAGGGCGGTGAGAATATCTTCCAGCGGTGCCGCGGTGTCGAGGTGGTCGCGCAGCCAGGAGAGGGTGAATTTCATCGCGGCGTCCTTGCGGTCAGGTACCCCCAGCGGATTAGCGCAGATGCCCGCCAAGGGAAAGAGAGGGTGGGTTCGCGCCGCACTGTCAATCCGTGTGGTGATCAGGAGTTGAAGCGGTCCGATCAAGGCCCCCCAGAGGACCCGGAAGCAAAGGTCCAGTGGACCTTTGCCGGGTCCGATTGCCGAAGGGCGCAAGCCCTGAGGCAAGGGTCTGTCAGCTTGCCCGAAGTTTTGGAAATCCGCCCGCGCCTGCCTGGGCGGGCGCGAACGCGCCTGCCAAGGGGCAGGCAGGCGCGGGTGGATTTGACGCGGGTCAAATCCACCAGGAAGACCTGCAAAATCGATTCTATGATCGGGGGTGATTGTCCGTCCAAAGGGGCAACATTACCTGCTTAAGCCCCCCGCCAGATCAGGCATATCCAGCGCCGCAAAGCCATAGTGCCGCAGCCAGCGCAGGTCGCTCTCAAAGAAGGCGCGCAGGTCGGGGATGCCGTATTTCAGCATCGCCAGACGGTCGATCCCGATGCCAAAGGCAAAGCCCTGCCACTGCGCCGGGTCCACTCCGGCGGCTTCCAGCACTTTGGGGTGCACCATGCCGGACCCCAGAATCTCCATCCATTTGTCGCCCTGCCCGATTTTCAGTTGCCCGCCTTCCCAGGAACAGCGGATATCCACCTCGGCCGAGGGTTCGGTGAAGGGAAAGTGGCTGGCGCGAAAGCGCAGTTCCACGGACGGCACCTCGAAAAAGGCGCGGCAGAATTCTTCCAGCACCCATTTCAGATTGGCCATGCTGATGTCACGGTCAATCGCCAGCCCTTCGACCTGGTGGAACATCGGCGTATGGGTCTGGTCCATGTCCATGCGGTAGACCCGGCCCGGCGCAATCACGCGGATCGGCGCACCATGGGCGGCCATGGCGCGGATCTGCACGGGTGAGGTGTGGGTGCGCAGCACATGCGGCGGGCGCGCATCGCCCTCGGTACGCGCCATGAAGAAGGTGTCATGTTCCTGCCGCGCCGGATGTTCGGGGGCCATGTTCAGCGCATCGAAATTGTACCAGTCCGATTCCACCTGCGGCCCTTCGGCCACGGCAAAGCCCATGTCGGCGAAGATCGCCGTCAGCTCATCCATCACCTGGCTTACGGGGTGGATCGTGCCGAAGGGGCGGGGCCGTCCCGGCAGGGTGACATCCAGCCATTCCGACCGCAGCCGTTCGTTCAGCGCCGCATCCCCCAGCGCCGCCTTGCGGGCGCGCAGGGCTGCCTCAACCTCGTCCTTCAGGGCGTTCAGCAGACCGCCTGCGGCCTGCCGCTGTGCCGGTTCCATCTGGCCCAGATCGCGCATCTTCAGGCTGATCTCGCCCTTCTTGCCCAGGGCGGTCAGGCGCACCTCTTCCAGCGCCGCCTCATCCGCCGCAGCAGCGATGGCGGACAGATACCTGGCCTTGAGCGTGTCGAGCCCTTGCATGAAAAGCCTCCGTTGACTGCACTTCGGTGCTAGCGGCAAGGGTGCCGGGATGCAAGGTGGTCCGGCCTTCGGGGCGTGTCAGGCGGGATCGCCCGCTACCGCAGGAACGCGCCACGGCACCGGATGGACGGACCGGGCGGCGGGCCGGCCTTTGATGCCCACCAGATCAGCAGGCCGGATTACGCAAAACAGAAGCCCCGCGTGCCGGGCGCGCGGGGCTGATCCGTTCTTCTGCACCCGGCTCAGGCCAGCGCCGACTTTGCCTTTGCCGCAATGGCGTTGAAGGCGTCAGGTTCGTGCACGGCCAGATCGGCCAGAACCTTGCGGTCCACCTCGATCCCGGCTTTCGCCAGACCGTTGATGAAGCGCGAATAGGTGAACTCGGCATCGAACAGGCGGACGGCGGCGTTGATCCGCTGGATCCACAGGGCGCGGAAGTTGCGCTTGCGCGTCTTGCGGTCGCGCGTGGCGTATTGGTTGGCCTTGTCCACCGCCTGAGTGGCGGTGCGGAAGTTGGTGCTGCGGGCGGCGTAATAGCCTTTGGCAGCCTTGATGACCTTGCGGTGACGGGCGTGCGTGACGACGCCGGATTTGACGCGGGACATAGGTGCTTCTCCTTACCGGTCGTAGGGCATGTATTTCTTGACGATCTTCGCATCGCTGTCCGACAGGATCATGGTCCCGGTCGTGTTGCGGACGAACTTCGCCGAGCGCTTGATCATGCCGTGGCGCTTGCCTGCCGGGCCGACCTTGACGCGGCCCGTGGCCGTGAAGGAGAACCGCTTTTTCGCAGCGGATTTGGTCTTCATCTTGGGCATTTCAGACTCCTCTTGCGAGTGGGTGTGCGCGCGACTCGGCATGCCGCTTTGGCCGGACGCGCGGGGTAACAAGCCGTGGCGTATAGGCAAGGCCCGCCGACCGTGCAAGGGATATCGTCAGTCAGCGCCGGCGGAAGACGAAATAGGTGGCCGCAAGTCCGGCCAGCATGCGCATCGCCATGATGTAATCGGGCGAAAACGGTGTCGGGGTCAGATAAAGGGCAGCCAGCACCATCAGCCCGCCCAGCAGCAGGCCCGCGAGCGACACCAGCTGCGCCTCGTTTTCAAATATGGCAAACAGCAGGGCGGGTATCGCCGCGCCGCCGATCACAACGCCACCAATCATCAGCACATTGACCAGCATGGGCGCGCCCCAACCGGCGCAAAGCCTTTACACAGGGTACGGGTTACTCGGGGTCGACACTGTAGATCAGCCTTTCGTCACAGGGGGCGACGCGCAGGATGTTCGTGGTGCCCTGCACGTTGAACGGAACGCCTGCGGTCACGACAACCTGGTCAATCAGGGCAAAGCCATAGGCCCGCGCCGCGCGCGCCGCCGCGATGACCGCCCCCTTGAAGCGCGACTGTTCTTCGGTGATCACGCAATGCGTGCCCCAGGTCAGGCACAGGCGGCGCGCCGTTGCGATAAGCGGGGTCAGGGCGATGATCGGCACGCGCGGCCGTTCGCGCGCAACCAGCGAAACGGTGGTGCCGCTTTGCGAAAAGCAGCAGATCGCCTTGATATCGCTGTTCTCTGCAATCTCGCGCGCGGCGGCGACGATGCCGTCGGCGACGCTGGTGCGCACGACGGTGCGGCTGGCTTCGATGATGCTGCGATAGGTCGGATCGCTTTCGACCGAGATGGCAACGTTGTTCATCATCGTCACCGCTTCCACCGGATAGGACCCGGCGGCGGATTCCGCCGAAAGCATGATGGCATCGGCACCTTCGTAGATGGCGGTTGCCACGTCGGACACTTCGGCGCGCGTCGGCATCGGCGATTCGATCATCGATTCCAGCATCTGGGTGGCAACGATCACCGGCTTGGCGGCCGCGCGCGCGCCGCGGACCAGTTGCTTCTGGATCGGCGGCACGGCATGGATCGGCAGTTCTACACCCAGATCGCCGCGCGCCACCATGATGCCGTCCGACACGGCCAGAATCTCGGCATAAGCCTTTACGGCGGCGGGCTTTTCGATCTTTGACAGGATCGCTGCCCGGCCCCTGGCCAAGCCGCGCGCCTCGATCACGTCTTCGGGGCGCTGCACAAAGGACAGCGCCAGCCAGTCAACACCCAGCTCGCAGGCGAATTCCAGATCCTTGCGGTCCTTGCCGGACAGTGCCGCGACCGGCAGCAGCACATCCGGCACGTTCACGCCCTTGCGGTTGGAAATCGTGCCGCCTACCGTGACGGTGCAATTGGCAAAATCCGGGCCGCAGGATTTGACCATGAGCCGGATCTTGCCGTCATTGACCAAAAGCGAGGCACCGGGTTCCAGCGCGGCAAAAATCTCGGGATGCGGCAGGTTCACGCGCTTGACGGTCCCGGGGGCCGGGTCAAGGTCCATCCGGAAGGGCGCGCCATCCACCAGGTCCGCCGCGCCGTCGGCAAAGACGCCAACGCGCAGCTTTGGCCCCTGCAGATCCGCCAGAATGGCAATCGGGCGTCCGGTATCGGCCTCGATCTGGCGGATAATGACGTGACGCGCGCGGATGTCGTCATGTGTGCCATGGCTCATGTTCAGCCGGAACACGTCGGCACCCGCCTCGAACAAGGCGCGGATGGTCGCATAATCATTGGAGGCCGGGCCCAGCGTGGCCACGATCTTGACGTTTCGAAGGCGTCTCATACTGCCCTGGTCCCTTATCGTGTTCATGTCCTGCGGCGGGCCAAGCGCCTTATGGCGGAATTCGCCGAACGGGGCAACTGGCGCTTTCCCGCAATGCGGCATAAATGCCGGTCTGCGCAGTCCGGCAAGGGGGACCCATGGTGACGACGGCCTATCGGATCATCGGCGAAAACCGCCCCTCGCGCTGGCTGGTCACCTGTGATCACGCCAGCAACCGGGTTCCCGCCGATATCGCGGGGGGCAGCCTGGGGTTATCGCCCGCAGACATGGATCGCCACATTGCCTATGATCCGGGCGCGGCGGGGCTGGCGGTGGCCCTGGCCGCGGGTCTGGATGCGCCGGTCATCCTGTCGGATTTCTCGCGCCTGGTGATCGACCCGAACCGGGGCGAAGACGACCCGACCCTGATCATGAAGCTGTATGACGGCACCATCATTCCGGCCAACCGCAGGGTTGATGCGGCCGAGACGGCGCGGCGGCTGGAGACATTGTATCGCCCCTATCACGCCGCCTATGCCCGGCTTGCGGCGCGCAGGCCCGATACGGTGATCGTCGCCATCCATTCCTTCACCCCGGGGCTGAAGGGCCGCCCGCCGCGCCCCTGGCATGTCGGCGTGCTGCATTCGCATCGCGATGACCGCCTGTCGCGCGCGCTTCTGCACAGGCTTGGGGCCGAGCCTGACCTGTGCGTGGGTGACAACGAACCCTATGCGGGCCATTTGCCGGGCGATGCCATCGACCGCCACGCCCTGCAGCGGGGCCTGCACAACACGCTGATCGAGCTGCGCCAGGATCTGATCGCCACGGCCCCCGCGCAGCAAAGCTGGGCCGCGCGTCTGGCACCGCTTCTGCAGGCGGCGCTGGATGACGTGGACCGGACCCCGCCCATGTCCGCACAAAGGGAGACCCCGCATGAATGACGCCACCCGCACCGCCCTGGAAGCAGCCGCCTTTCGCCGGCTCCTGCGCCACCTGATGCAGGACCGCCCCGATGTGCAGAACATCGATCTGATGAACCTGGCCGGGTTCTGCCGCAACTGCCTCAGCCGCTGGTACCAGGAGGCGGCATCGGACCAGGGGCTTGACCTGACCAAGGACGCCGCGCGCGAGATCGTCTATGGCATGCCCTATGCTGACTGGGTTGCGCAGCACCAGACCGGGGCCGATGCGGCAAAAAAGGCCGCTTTCGAGGCGGCCTTCAAGCAGAATGTCACGGATCGCGGCAAGGGGTCAGATGGCTGACTTGCGCATTTCATCAAGGTAGATGTCGCGCAGCCGGGCCGTGACCGGGCCGGGGGTGCCGTTCCCCAGTGCTGCACCATCAATCTCGACCACCGGCATGACAAAGGCAGAGGCCGAGGTGAAAAACGCCTCGTCCGCCGCCTTTGCCTCTTCAATGGTAAAGGGGCGCTCTTCCACCTCCATCTGGGCTTCGGCGGCCAGGCGCAGCACGGCGGCGCGGGTGATGCCCTGCAGGATGTCGGACGACAGATGGCGCGTGATGATGCGGTTGCCGCGCACGATATAGGTGTTGTTCGATGTGCCTTCGGTCACGAACCCGTCCTCGACCATCCAGGCATCGTCGCAACCGGCCTTTCTGGCCATCATCTTGCCCATCGACGGGTACAGAAGCTGGACCGTCTTGATGTCGCGCCGCCCCCAGCGGATGTCCGGTATCGAGATGACCTTCATCCCGGTCGCAGCGGCAGGGTGTTCGGCCAGGCCCGGCTTGGACTGGGTGAACAGGACCAGCGTCGGGGGCGTGGTGGCCGGGTCGGGAAAGACAAAGTCGCGGTCGCCCGGTGCCCCGCGCGTGATCTGCAGATAGACCATCCCGTCAGTCACGCCGTTCACCGCCACCAGTTCGCGGTGGATCGCCAGCAATTCATCCTCCGTCACCGGGGCGGCCATGTCCAGTTCCGACAGCGACCGGGCCAGACGTTTGCAATGCCCGGCAAAGTCGATCAGCTTGCCGCCCAGCACGCTGGTCACCTCATAAACCCCATCGGCCATCAGAAAGCCCCGGTCAAAGATGCTGATCTTCGCGTCTTCCTCGGGCAGATAGGTTCCGTTCACATAGACGGTGCGGCTCATTCGGTTTACCCCCACAGGCCTGGTTCGGGTGGATGGATGCCCGCTTGGTCAAACCGCAGCGGATGATCCCGGTCTTCGGCCAGAAGAAGCGGCCCGTCAAGATCGGTAAAGACGGCCCCCTGCGCCAGCAGCGTGGCCGGGGCCATCGCCAGGCTTGATCCGATCATGCAGCCGACCATCAGGCCATAGCCCTGTGCCAGCGCGGCGGTTTTCAGCGCCAGCGCTTCGGTCAGGCCGCCGGTCTTGTCCAGCTTGATGTTGACCATGTCATACTTGCCGGCAAGTCCGGCCAGCGAGGCGCGGTCGTGGCAGCTTTCGTCGGCACAGACGGGCAGCGGGCGGGCGATTTCGGCCAGCATATCATCCGCCCCGACGGGCAGGGGCTGTTCCACCATCGCCACGCCAAGGCGCAGCAGATGCGGGGCAAGCTCCGCATAGAGGTCTGCCGTCCAGCCTTCGTTGGCGTCGATGATGATCCGGGTCCGGGGGGCACCGGCCCGAACCGCCTCGAGCCTTGGCATGTCGTCGGGCGTGCCCAGCTTGATCTTCAGAAGCGGGCGGTGGGCCTGTTTCGCCGCCGCCGCCCGCATATTCTCCGGCGTGTCCAGCGACAGGGTATAGGCGGTGATCTGCGGCACCGGTTCGGGCAGGTCTGCCAACTGCCAGACGCGCCGCCCGGTCTGCTTTGCCTGCAGGTCCCACAGCGCGCAATCCAGCGCATTGCGCGCCGCCCCGGCGGGCAGGGCACCTTGCAGGGCGTCGCGGGTGATGTCCTGCGGCAGGCTTTCGATCTGGGCCGTCACACGTTCCGGCGTTTCGCCATAGCGGGCATAGGGCACGCATTCGCCCCGGCCGGTGACGCCGCCCCGCGTCACGCGCACCGTCAGCACGCGCGCTTCGCTGCGGCTGCCCCGGCTGATCGTGAAGACCTGGGCAAGGCGGAACACATCGGGGGTGACCGTGATCATCGGCGGTTCCTTGCGGTCAGTTTGCACAAGATCGATGCCTTGCGGGTTTTCCGGGGGGTCTCTGACGGTGCCTGCCGCCTTCGCCCCGGCCGGGGGCCCGTCGGGCAGGCCCGCGTCGGCAGGGCATTGCCCAACCCTCGCCGGCCGGGACAAGGTCCGGGCGGCAGTTGGCAATCACCGCCACCCCCCTGGTGGCAGGCGGACCGGCGGCGTCGCCCGGAAACAGATGGCTGTGGGTCTGGATCATCATCATCTCCGCTGCCGCGCCCGGCACAAAGAATGTGTCAGCAGCGCGCCGATGTCTTGCCCGAATCAGCAGGCGCGGCCGCAAAGATGCGTCAGACGAAACGGGGCAGGCGACGGTGGCGCAGTGCCGCCCTGGCCCGCCGGGATCGCTGCGGCGCCCAGGGGTCCGGCCGCCGTGGACAGGGCCGGGGCGCGCGGCAAAGGGTGCCACAAAGCGCAGATTCGCAACAAGACACTGTTTCCAATATAAAAAAACTGCGGTACTTGCGGGCACCGACCGGCCCTGCCAGTGCAATGTCGGGCAGTGTGCGGAGGTATCGATGCGGTTCATGATCTGGTCTGTGGCAGGGGGTCTATTGCTGGCCGGCACGGTGTTTGCGGTGGGCTGGCTGCTGCCGCCGGGACGCGAGGGACGGGCCTCGGTTGTGATCGACGCGGCCCCAAAGCGGGTGCTTGAAGTCATCCAGGCTGTAGAGTTGCAGCCGCAATGGCGGGCAGGCATCGCCACGGTCACGCCTACGCCGGACGGCTGGGCAGAAGTGACCGCGCGCGGCGAGCGCATCACCTTCGTGGCCGAGCAGGCGGACGAATCGCAGGTACGGCTGCGCTTTTCTTCGGATGCGGGTTATGCGGGCACATGGGAAGCCACGCTGACGCCCGAGGGGAAGGGCACGCGCATTGCAGTTGTGGAACGGGTCGAAGTGCCGTCGCCTTTTGGCCGGATACTGGGGCGGATTTTCTTTGATCCCGATGCCTTCGCCGCAGATTATCTGGCAGCATTGAAGGCGCGAAGCGAGGGTGAATGATGGCCGGGAAAACAAAGAAGCCGACCGATTGGCGCAAGCGGTTCGGCGCGGCAAAGGCACCGCATGTCGTCATGCTGCATGCCGATTTTGCCGGGGTAAAGGCGGGGAACACGATGCTCATCTCCTCGCCGGGCGAGATTGCGAACTACCTGTCGCGCATTCCCAAAGCCGAGACGCGCACGATGGACCGGCTGCGCAACGAACTGGCGCGCAAGGCGGGTGCCAATGCGATGTGTCCGGTCACGACGGCCATTTACCTGCGGGTCGTGGCCGAGGTGGCGCTGGCCGATCTGGCCGGGGGCAAGCGCCTGGAAGAGGTCGTGCCCTTCTGGCGCGTGGTTCTGCCGGACAGCAAGGTGGCGCAGAAACTGTCCTGTGGGCCGGATCATGTGGCGCATCTGATTGCGCTCGACGGCGCGGCGGCGGCGGGATAGGGCCACGCCCGTTCGGGGCGAGTTGCTTCTTGCCCCGCCTCTGGCCATATAGGACCGACCGGCTTGAGGAGTGCCCGATGAACTACCTGGAATTCGAAAAGCCCCTGGCCGAGATCGAGGGCAAGGCGGAAGAACTGCGTGCGATGGCGCGGGCCAACCGGGAAATGGATGTGGAAAAGGAAGCGGCGGCCCTGGACCGCAAGGCGGAGGCGCTGCTCAAGGACCTCTACAAGGGTCTGACCCCCTGGCAGAAATGCCAGGTGGCCCGGCACCCGGACAGGCCGCATTGCAAGGATTACATCGATGCCCTGTTTTCAGAGTTTACCCTGCTGGCGGGGGACCGGAACTTTGCCGATGACCATGCGGTCATGGGCGGGCTGGCGCGGTTCAACGATGCGCCGGTGATGGTGATCGGCCACGAAAAGGGCAACGATACCAAGACCCGGATCCAGCGCAACTTCGGCATGGCGCGCCCCGAAGGCTACCGCAAGGCGATCCGGCTGATGGACCTTGCGCAGCGGTTCCGCCTGCCGGTGGTGACGCTGATCGACACGCCCGGCGCCTATCCCGGCAAGGGTGCGGAAGAACGCGGGCAGGCAGAGGCGATTGCCACCTCGACCGCGAAATGCCTGGAAATCGGCGTGCCGCTGGTCAGCGTGATCATCGGCGAAGGCGGCTCTGGCGGGGCGGTGGCCTTTGCCACGGCGAACCGGATCGCCATGCTGGAACATTCGATCTATTCGGTGATCTCGCCCGAAGGCTGCGCGTCGATCCTGTGGAAGGACGCCGAAAAGATGCGCGAGGCGGCCGAGGCGCTGCGCCTGACGGCGCAGGACCTGCAAAAGCTGGGCGTGATCGACCGGATCATCAAGGAACCGCTGGGCGGGGCGCAGCGCGGGCGAGGCGAGACGATCGACGCGGTGGGCAAGGCTATCGAGGCGATGCTGAAGGACCTTGTCGGCAAAAAGGCCGACGCGCTGGTCAAGGACCGGCGTCAGAAGTTTCTGGACATGGGCACCAAGGGGCTTGCCGCCTGATGAACCCCTGGCTGATCGTCCTGATTGCCGGTCTGATGGAAACCGGCTGGGCCATCGGGCTGAAGTATTCCGAAGGCTTCACGCGGTTCTGGCCCAGCCTTGCAACCGTTGTGGGGGCCCTTGGCAGCTTCTGGCTGCTCAGTCTTGCGATGAAAACGCTTCCCGTGGGCACGGCCTATGCCGTCTGGGTCGGGATCGGGGCGGTGGGCACGGCGGTTCTGGCAGTGGCGCTGTTTGACGAGCCGGTCAGCCTGCTGCGGGTGGCGGGAATCCTGCTGATCGTGGCCGGGATTGCGGCACTGAAATTGGCCTGAGCCGGGCGGGGGGCGGCACCCTGCACCCTGGTGAAACATCCCTGTGCGGATGTGCCGCTTACATACCGGCCCGGAACAAGGTCTGTGTCAGGCCTTTGGTATCTGCACCTTCTTCGGGGCTTTCGGCTTTGGCCCGGGCAGATCGTGCGCAACGGCAAGCACCAGCGCCGCAAGTGCGTCGGGGTCATCCAGCAGGATATCGGCCTGTATATGGGGTTTGGCACCGGGATAGGGCGGCCCCATCTGCGGATCGGGCAAAAGCGGCACGGTTCCGGCAGTTCGCTTGACGAAAAGCCGGTTGTCACAGATCAGCGCCACCACCTTGCCCTGAAGATAGACGGCGTATTCACCGAACATCTTGCGCAGGCCGATCTGACCTGCCGCCGACATCTGTTCGGCGACATGGGCCGCCCTGCCGGGGTCAGTGGCCATGCCGGGGGGTACCCTGCGCCGGCGCGATGAAGCCCGCCTCGGCCATCAGCGCGTTGGACGCGGTTTCGATGCGCTGCTCCAGTTCCGCCATGAATTCGGCGTTGGTCAGGCCGGGCATGATGGCAGGAAGAAATTCCACCACCGCAAGGCCGGGCTTGCGATGAAAGCCGTGGCGCGGCCAGAATACCCCGACATTGGTCGCGGCGGGCACGCAGCTTTGCCCCAGCTGGGCATAAAGAACTGCGGACCCGATCTTGTAGGCGGGGCGCGCACCCGGCGCGGTCCGGGTGCCTTCGGGATAGATGATCAGCTGGCCGGGGTCCTGCCTGCCGTCCTGAACCGCCTTCATCATGGCGGCAATCGCCTGTCCCCGCTTGCCGCGATCCACTGGCACGCAGCCCAGGCGCAGCGCATACCAGCCCAGGATCGGTGCCCATTTCAGTTCCTTCTTCATGATGAACCTGGCGCGCGGCAGGGCACTGAACAGGATGATGATGTCAAAGAACGAATGATGCTTGGCCGCAATCAGAGCCTCGCCCTGCGGCGGGGTGCCGCGCACCTCGGACCGCAGGCCCACCATCCATCCGGCGGTCCAGCGCACCCAGCGGCAATAGGCGTGGCAGGCGGCAAAGGCGGCGGGGCGGCTGAACAGCGCAAAGGGCGTGCAGACAATCGCGAACAGCGGCATCGCCAGATACATCTGCGCGATGAACAGCACCGACCGCAGCCATTGCACGGAACCTGCCATCACATCACCTTCCGCAGCTTGCCGAAGGCGGCGATCCGGGTGGTGACAAAGGCCACCACGGCGGCAAGGGGCGGCAGCGCAAGCGGCCAGAGCCAGCCCGCCCCCTGAAAGCCAAGCCCGGTCAGAAACCCGCCCGCCGCGTCCGCCGAAGGCAGGGCAGCCACCGCCAGCATCCCCAGCGCCGTGCCGATGGCAGCACCCGACAGGGCGCGCAGGGTGAAACGGCGCACGAAGGCACGGGCGATGAAGGCATCGCGCGCGCCGACCAGACGCAGCACGCGGATGACCTGCGCGTTGCTGGCCAGCGCTGCATTGGCCGCCAGCGTGATCATGGCGGCCATGGTTCCCACGATCAGCACGACCGAGGCCAGACCAAGGATGCGCAGCCGCCCTGCGGCGACGGCCAGCGGAACGCGCCAGCGGGTGTGGTCATCCAGGATTGCGCCGGGGGCTTCGGCGGCCAGCCGCAGGCGCAGCCCTTCGCCGTCATATCCCGCGCCGTCTTGCGTCACCTCGATCAGCCTGGGAATGGGCAGGGTATCCAGCGGCAGGTCCGGGCCGAACCAGGGTTCCAGCAGCTTGCGCTGTTGCTCATCCGTCATGGCCCGGGCTGATGCCACGCCCGGCGTGGTCGCCAGCAGATCCAGCACGGCCTGCGTCTGGCGGGCCATCTGATCGGCCGGGGCCGAGATGCGGATGGTGGCGCTGTTGGCCAGACCTTCGGTCCAGCGGGCGGCCAGCCGACCCGAGGCCAGCGCAAGCGCCAGGGCAAACACCGCCAGAAACGCCATCGCAGCCGAGGTCAGCGTGGTCAGCCAGGCGCTGGGGCCGGACGGGGGCACAACCCGGTTCGCCTGGCGCAGCGCCGTGCCGGGTACCCCCGTCACAGGTCTGCCCCGGCAAGCTGGATCCGCTGGTTGCGGATCCGCAGAACGCGGGCGGCGATCTGTTGTTTGACCGTACGGATCAGGGTCAGGTCATGGGTTGCAACAAGGATCGTCTTGCCCATCCGGTTCAATTCGACCAGCAGCGACAGAAGCCGCAGTGACATTTCCCAGTCGACATTGCCGGTCGGCTCATCGGCCAGAATCACGTCCGGGGCGATGATCACCGCCCGCGCCAGCGCGGCGCGCTGCCGTTCCCCGCCCGACAGCGAGGGCGGCAGGGCATCGGCCAGATGGCCAAGGCCGACCCAGGCCAGCAGATCGGACAGGTCCTGCACAGAGGTGTCCCGTCCCGTCACGGTCAGTGGCAGCGCCACATTGGCGGCAAGCGGCAAATGATCCAGAAACTGGCAATCCTGATGGACAATGCCGATGCGGCGGCGGGTGCGCGCGATGTCATCCCGGCCAAGGCTGCGGACATCGCGGTCAAAAATGCTGATCCGCCCCGCCGTGGGGCGCAATTCGGCATAGCACAGCTTGAGAAAGGTGGACTTCCCCGACCCGGACGGCCCCGTCAGAAAGTGGAATGACCCCGGCGCAAGCCGCAGCGACACTTCAGACAGAAGCTCGGCCCCGCCGTAACTGTAGGCGACACTGTCGAACGCGATCACAGGACCCCCGGTATGCCGGCCCCAGGGGCCGGGTGCGGTGCAGTCTTGCCCGGTTTTGCGCCGGATTCAATTGCTTGTGGCAAGCCGTTCTTTGGTTTGTCGGACACAAATGCTTGGAGAAGCGATGCATCATTGCTAGAAGAGGGCGAAATGGCAGGCGGAAGCTGCTGGACGCGAGCCCCCGGGAACAGGAAGAACATGCGGCTGATTTGCCCGAGTTGTGAAGCGGAGTACGAGGTTGATGATGCAGCCATCCCGCCCGAGGGGCGGGATGTGCAGTGTTCAAGCTGCGGACATGCCTGGTTTCAGATGCCCAAGGATGCCGGGCGTGCAGCCGACGAGGGCTTTCCGGCGCAGGATGATCCGGCAGGCCCCGGTCTGTCTGCGCCGCAGGGCATTGATTTGGACGACAACACGCGGAGCAGGATTGCCGAACCAGACGCCAAAGCCCTGACCGGCGAAGAGCCGCCGGATGTGCCGCTGCAAAAGGAAGACGCCGACGCGCCGCAGCGTCGTCGCCTTGATGACAGCGTCCTTGCGGTTCTGCGGGAAGAGGCCGCGCGCGAAGCGGCCGCCCGCCGCGCCGAGGCCCCGCCCCCCGTAGAGGTGCAGGATGAACCGGGGCTTGCGCCGCCTGTATCGCCGGTACCGCCGCTCCTGCCCTTTCCGGTCCCGGCAGGGCAGGCGCGGTTTGCCGATCCGTCAGTCAGCGCGCAAGCGCCTGCCGAAGAGGATGATCTGGCGGCACGCTCGCCCGCACAGCGCGGACCGCTGCCCGATATCGAGGAAATCAACTCTACTCTTCGCGCCATTAACGAGCCGCGCGAAGAAGATGAGTATCCCGAAACCGACGTCGAGGAGTACGAGGAACGGCGCGGCTTCCGCGCAGGCCTTGTCTTGATCGTCTTTATCGCCGTGCTGATGTGGTCTGCCTATGTCTCGGCACCGGGCATTGTTTCGGTACTGCCGGCCAGCGAAAGCGTGGTCCAGGCCTATGTCGAGGCTGTTGACCAGGCGCGGCTGGGTGTCAATACCATGCTTCAGTCAGCCAACAGGGGCCTGCGTGACCTGATCGGACTGGACGGGCAAGGCGGCTGAGCGGCGTCAGAAGCGGTTCAGCAGCCGCCGGAGGTAGTCAAGTTCGGCATCGGGACGGGTCTGATCGCCGGAGCGGCGGCGAATCTCGTCGAGCAAGTCCTGCGCGCGGCGGTAGACGTCATCCCCTTGCAGCATGTTGCGATCCGAACCGATCCGGCCCATTTCGCCGGTACTGCGCCCCAGCGGATCACGCTGGCTGCCGGGGTCTGCGCGGCCAAAGGCTTCGCCGTCGCGGGTTCCGTCGCCATATGGCTGGCCCTGCTCCTGCGCCAGTGCCTCGCCCAGGTTGCGCATGCCTTCGCGCAGGGCTTCAAGGGCTTCGGCCTGACGGTCCAGCGCGCCAGAGAAATCTTCGTTGCGAAGGGCCTCTTCGGCCTCGTCCATGGCGCGGCCGGCCCTGTCAAGCTGCTGACGCCCTGCTTCCCCGGCCTGGCTGCCCGCGCCCGGCAAGCCCTGCGACAGCCCTTCCAGCCGGTTGCGCAGATCCTGCTGACGTTCGGCAAGGCTGCGGTTATCCGGCAGTTGCCCGTCCCCGCCGGTGCCGGGCCGGTTTCCCTGACCGGGTTGATCCTGTCCCGGCTGGCCGGGCTGGCCCTGTCGGCCGCCGAACTGGTCCTGCAATTCCTGAAAGCTTTCGTCAGACAGGCCCTGCTGTTCGCGCAGCAGATCGGAAAGACCCTGCATTGCCTGGCCGCCGGGGCCACCTTGGCCGCCCTGGCCCTGCGTGACCTGCATGTTTTCCATCAGGTTGCGCAGCGCCTCCATCAGCTCGGCGGCCTCGGCCATGCGCCCCTCTTCCATAAGCTCTTGCAGCTTGTCGAGCATCTGCTGCAACTGGTCGGCCGACATCTGCATGCCCTGCATGTCTTGCGACATCTGCTGATCGGGGTTCTTCTGTGCCTCTTCGGCAAGCTGGCGCATGTAGTCGTCAAGCGCGTCGCGCAGGTCCGACATCAGCCGGTCGATCTCGGATTTGTCGGCCCCGTTCCTGATCGCCTCGTCCAGCCGGTCCTGCGCCCGGCGCAGACGCTCCAGCG
The DNA here is from genome assembly GCA_020250445.1 of Rhodobacter sp. Lineage (GTDB taxonomy): Bacteria > Pseudomonadota > Alphaproteobacteria > Rhodobacterales > Rhodobacteraceae > Aliitabrizicola. The sequence continues at coordinate 13,433 of JADCEF010000104.1, read as the reverse complement.
CCGAAGCAAGATCGCCCTCCTCGACCAGCAGGGCGATGTCCCACAGGGCTTCGGCCATGTCATCGCGCCGGGCAGCGTCAAGCCCGGTGGCTGCGGCAGCGTCCAGATCCCGAAGCAGGACGCGCAGGCGCAGATAGGCGCGTTCATTGCGGATGAAGCCCTCGGGCAGGTGGGTAACCGCCTTGAGGATCTGGGCCGAGCGCCTGGCGTTGGCCGTGGACCACAGCAGATCGCGGCGCATCTCGATCAGGGCCGCCGCCAGCGGTTCGAAAAAGCGCCGTCCCGGCAGGATCACCGACAGGGGGGCGGACTGGCCGGTCTGCCCCACGGCATCGGTGGCCGCAAAGGTGATCGTCACCGGCAGATTGGCGAAGGGATGCTTTGACAGATCATCGACCAGTGTTTCGCTGACCTCTGTGCGATCACCCGTGATCGGCATCGGCAGGTCCAGCACGATGGCATCGCGCGGCTCGGGATCGACCGACAGGCCATAGCTGCGGGTGACCGACGGCAGGTCCAGCACAATCGTCGCCTGACCCGAGGTGACACCGTAGTCATCCGTGGCGGTAAAGGCCTGCGCCATCTCGCCCTGCGCCTGGCGGCTGATCTCGCCCGTCGCGATGATCGAGGGGGCGGAATCAGGGGTGGCCACGATCTTCCACTGCCGCCCCCCCGGCCCGGCGATTTCGACCGTTCCGGACTGGACCACCTCGAATTCCTGCGCGGGGTCCGACGCCGGCGGCGGATCGGTCCGGTTCGATACGGTTTCGGTCAGGGTCAGCGCGCCAACCTCGCCATAAAGGCGCACCTGGATGCGGGTGCCCGTGGGCAGGTCAAGCCGGCTTTGGGTGATGTCGTTGAGGTAAAGGGCGGGCTTGCCGGTGTGCAGGGGCGGCTGGGCCCAGCCTTCCCAGACCGGGCCGTTTGCCAGGGCCTCGCCCCCCGGCGACATCCCCACGACGGAACCGGCCCGCCAGAGAGAGCCGAAGAGCAACGCCATTACCAGCGCGGTCAATGCAACATAGCGCAGGGCAAAAGGATCGCGGCGCGACAGTTTCAGGTCGGGCGCGACCGGTCTTGCCATGTCCGCGCGCGCCGCCATGCGTGCCCGGTGGGCCTGCCAGACCGCCAGCGACGCGGCATCTGTCACCCCGATCGCCTGGGTGTCGGTCAGGGCGGCGATGGGATGCCCGGGAAGGGCCGCGTCCAGTCGCGCCAGGGCGTCGTCCCGGCTTGGCCTGCGGAACCGCCGCAGGCCCGCGACAAGCGCCCAAAGGCTGCCTCCCAGGGCGGCGACACCGCCGATCCAGACAGCTTCGATCGGAAGGCTGTCCTGAATGCCGAAGGCAAGGACCGACAGCGTGCCTGCGACAATGGTCCAAACCGGCCAGAAGGCATGCGTCAAACGCTCGCACCACAGACCCGCCCATGTCAGGCGAAGGGGCCAGATGAGTTTTTCAGATGTGGCGCTGCCGGTCGGATCCCTGATCATGCCCTCTGCCTGGTCGCGGCCGTTACAGCCATGGGGGAAGAGTATCGCGCGCAAGCATTTCGTCAAAGCTTGGTCGCGCCCTGATGACGGCGAAGTGATCCTCTTTCACCAGAACTTCGGGAATCAGCGGCCGGCTGTTGTATTCAGAGGCCATGACAGCACCGTAAGCCCCGGCAGAGCGGAAGGCGACAAGATCACCCTGACGCAAGGCAGGCAGGGGGCGCGCCCTGGCAAAGGTGTCGCCGGTTTCGCAGACCGGGCCGACCACATCATAGACATGCGGCTGAACGGCAACCGCCGGTTCTGCAAGTGGCACGATGTCATGATGCGCGCCGTACATGGACGGGCGGATCAGGTCGTTCATCGCCGCGTCCAGGATCAGGAAATCGCGCCCTTCGCCCTGTTTGACGTAGATGATGCGGGACACCAGCACGCCGGCATTGCCCGAGATCAGCCGCCCCGGCTCGATCTCGATCTCGCAGCCCAGATGGCCGACGGTGCGCTTGATCAGCGCGCCGTAATCCAGCGGCAGGGGGGGCGCGTCATTCGACCGGCTGTAGGGAATGCCAAGCCCGCCGCCCAGGTCCAGCCGCCGGATGTCATGCCCTTCGGCACGCAGGCGCTGCGTCAGGTCGGCAACCTTCAGATAGGCCTGCTCAAACGGCTCCAGCGCGGTCAGCTGGCTGCCGATATGCACATCAATGCCGACCACGTCGATGCCCGGCAGGCCTGCGGCTTCGGCATAGATTTCGGAAGCGCGGCTGATCGGGATGCCGAACTTGTTTTCCTTCTTGCCGGTGGCAATCTTTTCATGGGTGCGGGCATCGACATCGGGGTTGACGCGCAGGGTAATCGGCGCGGTCACCCCCAGGCTGACGCAGACCTCGGACAGGGCGCGCAATTCGGGTTCGGATTCGACATTGAACTGACGGATGCCTTCGGTCAGCGCCAGGCGCATCTCCTCGCGCGTCTTTCCGACGCCGGAGAAGACGATGCGGTCGCCCGGCACGCCCGCCGCCCGGGCGCGGCGGTATTCCCCGCCCGACACCACATCCATGCCCGCCCCCAGATCGCCCAGCGTTTTCAGCACCGCCACATTCGACAGCGACTTGACCGCGAAACACACCAGATGCGGCAGCGGCGACAGCGCCTCGGTGAACAGACGGTAGTGCCGCTTCAGTGTGGCTGTCGAATAGCAGTAGACCGGCGTGCCGACGGTGGCCGCAATCTCGGCCAGGGGCACGTCTTCGGCATGAAGCTGGCCGTTGCGGTAAAGGAAGTGGTCCAACTTCGCCGTCTCCACCTGTGGTTCGACCGTCGGTATAACAGAAGTAGGCACCCCGACAATCGGTCGGCCGGCACCTGTCCCCTTGCAGGATCGGCCCCTACTGATATCCGCTGAGTGCCCTGATCAGTTTTCGATGAAAACCCGCCCCTTCCAGCCATTTGATGGGAACACGGGCTTCGTCCAAACAGAATGATTCTGCATAGGCCAAGCCGTGGGCTTGCAACACGAGTTCGCTTCGCACTTCGTCCAGCCCAATTTGCAGTTGCAAATAGCCTTCTTGGAACGCGGTTGCATAAGTCTCTGCGCATTCACCGGGCAAATCGCCAACGAAATTGAAATAGACCACCCGAAGAGTATCCTCAGCATGATCGCCGTGGCGCCACTCCTCCGGGAGAAATTCAATCAGTTCCGTACGCCGCCCGGTTTCAAGATTGAAGTTAACGGTTTCTGCGCTGTGCCACGGGTGGGCAGCGCCCTCGCAATAGCCGTCTGCATAGATCACAAAACTCAGGAATTCCGGCCCGTCAGATAGAACTTCGACCGAGGTGCCGAAATCTTCTGCCGTCCCGCCATCGCAGCTTGCGTACCCCAAATACTTCTTACTGAGGTCTTCCAAAGCCGCGCCGACGCTTTCTTCGATGTTTTTGGCCAACTTCAAAGTCGGAAAGGCATCAAGAGACAGCGACAGTTTCTGGTCAGACAGGAGGTCTTCGGCAGTGACCGTTGTTCCTGCCGAAAAGGTTACTCCAAAAGCCAAGGCTGCGGAAACGCAGATAAGCCCAACAGTACTCCGCCCGAACAGGGAGACAGCGCATTGAGTATCTTTTCGGATCACTTTTCTTCCCGACAACGCAAAAAAAGATACAGCGGCAACCCGCAGGAGACGCCGATGCAGAAGGTGGCCGGAATGGCGATCAGGTTCAGCCATGCCCGGCGTGACACCGTTTCGGCGATGATCCAGACCGTCAGCGCAATTGCCGCAATGGTCAGGTCCCAGGTCAGCCCGGTGGTGGAGGCGTTGACATACCAGGCGTCGATCAGCCCGCCCAGCCCGGTGCCGCTTTCCCGCATGTAGCGCTGGAACCAGTACATCGGGTGGATGGCCCCCCAAACCGCCAGGGCCAGCCAGACAAGGCGCAGCGGCGCGATCATTGGTTTGTCACCACGCCCATGCGCGCCTCTCCGGTCACGGCAATGCCGCTTGCTGCGGCGTCCGACGGGCGCTGGGGCGGGCCGTCGGCCCCGCATCCGGCGAGGGTTGAAACAACGGCAAGGGCGGCGAGACAGCGGATCATGCAAGCACCTCTTTCCAGCGGGCAATCTGACGGCGGACCTGTGACGGCGCGGTCCCGCCATAGGATGTGCGGCTGGCAACCGAATTGTCCACCCCCAGCACGGTGAAGACGCCGTCGGTGATGCCGGGATGGACCGCCTGCATCTGTGCCAGCGTCAGCGCCGGCAAGTCCACGCCCAGCGCCTCTGCCCGGGCCACCAGCGTGCCCGTTACATGATGCGCCTCGCGGAAGGGCAGGCCAAGCGCGCGCACCAGCCAGTCGGCCAGATCGGTGGCGGTGGCAAAGCCGGAGGCGGCAGCGGCGGCCAGACTGTCGCGGTTTGCCGTCATGTCGCCCACCATGCCCGTCATCGCCGCCAGCGCCAGCATCAGCGTATCGGCGGCGTCAAAGACCTGTTCCTTGTCTTCCTGCATGTCCTTGGAATAGGTCAGCGGCAGGCCCTTCATCACCGTGAACAGCGCCACCGTCGCGCCCAGGATGCGCCCCAGCTTGGCGCGCAGCAGTTCTGCGGCATCGGGATTTTTCTTCTGCGGCATGATGCTGCTGCCGGTCGTCCAGCGGTCGGACAGGCGGACAAAGCGGAACTGCGCCGATGACCAGATCACCAGCTCTTCGGCAAAGCGCGACAGGTGCATGGCACAGATGCCGGCCGCAGACAGGAATTCCAGCGCGAAATCGCGGTCCGATACCGAATCCAGCGAATTGGCGGTGGGCCGGGCAAAGCCAAGGGCCGCCGCCGTGGCGTGCCGGTCAATCGGAAAGGATGTTCCGGCCAGCGCCGCCGCCCCCAGCGGGCATTCGTTCATCCGCGCGCGCGCATCGGCAAAGCGCGACCGGTCGCGGGACAGCATTTCGACATAGGCCAGCATGTGGTGGCCCCAGGTCACCGGCTGGGCGGTTTGCAGATGGGTGAACCCGGGCATCACCCAATCCGCCCCGGCATCGGCCTGCGCCAGGAAGGCGCGCATCAAGCCCTCGATCCCGGTGATCGCGGCATCGCACTGATCGCGGATCCACAGGCGGAAATCGACCGCCACCTGATCATTGCGGCTGCGCGCGGTGTGCAGCCGCCCCGCCGGTTCGCCGATCAGCTCTTTCAGCCGCGCCTCGACATTCATGTGGATGTCTTCCAGGTCGGTGCGAAACCGGAAGGTTCCTGCCTCAATCTCTGACAAGACCGTGAGCAGGCCTTCCCCGATCGCCTCGGCGTCCTTATTGGTCAGGATGCCTGTGGCCGCCAGCATGGCGGCATGGGCGCGCGAGCCTTGGATATCCTGTGCGTAGAGCCGCCGGTCAAAGCCGACAGAGGCGTTTATCGCCTGCATGATGGCATCCGGTCCGGCGGCGAAACGCCCGCCCCACATCGCATTCGCGGCGGGGGCCGGGGGGGGCTCGGGCGGTTTGGTCATCTGGGGCCCCTTGGAGGGATAATGCTGCACCGTGGTGTGATCGGTCTTTATACGGCCCTGTGCCTTACTGCAAACACCGCCCTTGCCGGGCCTGCAGCCGAAGCCCTGCGCGAGGGCGACATGAAGAAGCTGGTGTTCAGCGCCGAGGCGGCGGAAGTACCGGCCATTGCCGTTGAGGATGGGGACGGCGCGGAACGTCTGCTGTCCGACTGGCGGGGACAGTGGGTGGTGCTGAACTTCTGGGCCACCTGGTGCGCGCCTTGCCGTCATGAAATGCCCTCGCTCGACCGGCTGCAGGCCGCCATGCCCGAGATCGCCGTGCTGCCGGTGGCGACGGGCCGCAATTCGGTCGCGGCAATTGCGAAATTCTACGGCGAGGCCGGGGTGACGGCCCTTCCCGTCCTGCGCGACCCCAGGTCGGAACTGGCGCGCAACATGGGTGTGCTGGGGCTGCCGGTGACGGTGATCCTGAACCCCGAGGGGCGCGAGGTGGCCCGCCTGACCGGCGACGCCGAATGGGACAGCGCCAGCGCGCGGGCGGTGCTGGGCGCGCTGGTGGCGGGGCAGTAGCCGCCGCGCCGTCAGCCCTGCGCCAGGGCGGCAACCTCGGCATGGCGGGGACAGCTCAGCAGATGGTCGTTCACCACGCCTGCCGCCTGCAGGAAGGCATAGACAATCGTCGGGCCGCTGAACCGGATCCCTTCCGCCTTCAGCGCCCTGGACAGGCGGCGGGACACATCGGTTTCCGCAGGCACCTCTGCCGGGGTGCGGAACCGGTTCTGCACGGGCTGCCCGTCGGTGTGCTGCCAGATGAAACCGGAAAATCCCTGCCGGTCCTCGATTCGTTCCCAGGCGCGGGCGGACTGGATTGCAGCCTCGATCTTGCCCCGGTGGCGGACAATGCCGGCATTGCCCAGAAGCCTTTGCACCTGAGGTTCGCCCCAGCGGGCCACGATCCGCGGATCGAACCCGGCGAAGGCCGCCCGGAACGCGTCGCGCTTGCGCAGGATCGTGATCCAGGACAGCCCGGCCTGAAACCCGTCCAGCACAAGTTTTTCCCACAGCGCGCGGCTGTTGCGTTCCGGCACGCCCCATTCCCGGTCGTGGTAGGCGACATAAATCGGGTCCGTGCCGCACCAGGGGCAACGCGCAGGTCCGGGGGGCATCATTTCTGTGGGCATGACCGGATTAACCTGATGTTCAGGGCTGTGGCCGCAGGATCGCACCACCCAGGGCCAGGATCAATCCATGTCGACAGAAACAGACACCCGGCAGAAGGCGGATCAGCCGCTTGCCGTGACGCTTTCCGAAAAGGACGGTGCGACCCTGGCGATGGTGCGGCAGGCCCTGCAAGGCAACCGGGTTGCCCTGGCGCTTCAGCCGGTGGTTCATGCCGATGATCCGAACCGGATTGCCTATCACGAAGGGCTGATCCGGATCCTGGACGTCACGGGTCACCCAGTGCCGGCGCGCGAGTTCATCGCCGCGGTCGAGGCGACGGACGACGGGCCGGAGCTTGACCGGGCCGCCCTGGCCCTTGGGCTGGAGGCGCTGCGCCTTGACCCTGGATTGCGGCTGGCCGTGAACATGTCTGCGCGATCGATCGGCGCAGTGGGCTGGATGGAAACGCTGGCGACGGGACTGGCGCTGGACGACACCGTTGCCGAACGGCTGATCCTGGAGATCACCGAAGCCTCTGCCATGGCCCGACCGGACCTTGTCACAGCCTTCATGACCGGCCTGCAGCGGCGCGGCATTTCGTTTGCGCTGGATGATTTCGGGGCGGGCCAGACCTCGTTCCGCTATTTCCGCGATTTTTCGTTCGACATGGTCAAGATCGACCGCCAGTTCATCGCCAATGTCCACCGCGATGCGGACAACCAGATTCTGGTCCGGGCCCTGGTCATGATCGCGCGGCAGTTCGACATGGTCGTGGTCGCCGAGGGTGTCGAGCTTGCCCAGGAGGCCGCCTGGCTGCGGCAGCAGGGCTTGGATTGCCTTCAGGGCTATCTGTTCGGTATGCCGGTGACGGCACAGGTGCCGGGCCGGGCCGATGCGCGCCGACGCGCGTGACGCGCCGAAAGTCATCCCTTGTGCCTTGCGCTTGACTGTCCCCCGGCTTAGGCCATGCTGCAAAGCGGCGGATGCGTTCCGCCGTGACCGGCCCGGGAAAAAGGACCTTCAGCATGACCAATGTCGTAATCGTATCGGCCGCGCGGACCGCCGTCGGAAGCTTCAACGGCGCTTTCGCCAATACGCCCGCGCATGATCTGGGCGCAAAGGTCGTCGAAGCCGTGGTGGACCGGGCCGGGGTGGAAAAGGGCGAGGTGTCCGAAACCATCCTGGGTCAGGTGCTGACCGCAGGTCAGGGCCAGAACCCGGCGCGTCAGGCGCATATCAAGGCCGGTTTGCCGCAGGAAGCCTCGGCCTGGTCGATCAACCAGGTCTGCGGATCGGGGCTGCGCGCGGTGGCGCTGGCGGCACAGCATATCCAGCTGGGCGACAGCGCCATCGTCGTGGCGGGCGGTCAGGAAAGCATGAGCCTGTCACCCCATGTCGCGCATCTGCGCGCGGGCACCAAAATGGGCGACATGAAATTCATCGATTCGATGATCAGGGACGGTCTGTGGGATGCCTTCAATGGCTATCACATGGGCCAGACAGCCGAAAACGTGGCCAGCCAGTGGCAGATCAGCCGCGAGATGCAGGACAGCTTTGCCGTGGCCAGCCAGAACAAGGCCGAAGCCGCCCAGAAGGCCGGGAAGTTCGCCGATGAGATCGTTCCCTTCGTGATTTCGACCCGCAAGGGCGATGTCACTGTGGATTCCGACGAATACATCCGTCACGGGGCCACGATCGACGCCATGGCCAAACTGAAGCCCGCCTTCACCAGGGACGGGTCCGTGACCGCTGGCAATGCCAGCGGGTTGAACGACGGCGCGGCGGCGGTTCTGCTGATGAGCGCCGATGAAGCCGCGCGGCGCGGCCTGACCCCGCTTGCTCGGATCGCCTCTTATGCCACCGCCGGGCTTGACCCGTCGATCATGGGCGTGGGGCCGATCTTCGCCAGCCGCAAGGCGCTGGAAAAGGCGGGCTGGAAGGCCGCCGACCTTGATCTGGTCGAGGCGAATGAGGCCTTTGCCGCGCAGGCCTGTGCGGTAAACAAGGACATGGGCTGGAACCCGGACATCGTGAATGTCAACGGCGGCGCCATTGCCATCGGCCACCCCATCGGGGCATCGGGCGCGCGGATCCTGAACACGCTGCTGCACGAGATGAAACGGCGGGATGCCCGGCGTGGCCTGGCGACCCTGTGCATCGGCGGTGGCATGGGCGTGGCCATGTGCCTTGAACGCCCCTGACCTTTGCATGACCCGGCATTGGTCAGGGATTGATGCGCAATAATATTGCGCATCTGTCTGCGTTTGGATAACAGTCTTTCAATATCGGGCTGGTGGAGGAGACAAGCATGGCACGAGTGGCTTTGGTGACCGGGGGATCGCGCGGCATTGGCGCGGCCATTTCCGTAGCCCTGAAAGCGGCGGGATACAGCGTTGCCGCAAACTATGCCGGCAATGACGCGGCGGCGGCGGCCTTTTCCAGGGAAACCGGGATCGCCACCTACAAGTGGTCGGTGGCCGATTACGATGCCTGCGTGGCAGGGATTGCAAGGGTGCAGGCCGATCTTGGGCCGGTCGATGTGCTGGTCAACAATGCGGGCATCACGCGGGACGCGATGTTCCACAAGATGACGCCCGGCCAGTGGAAAGAGGTGATCGACACCAACCTGACCGGCCTGTTCAACATGACCCATCCGCTGTGGCCGGGGATGCGCGAGCGCAAGTTCGGGCGCGTGATCAACATCTCGTCGATCAACGGGCAGAAGGGGCAGGCAGGCCAGGCGAACTATTCCGCCGCCAAATCCGGCGATCTGGGCTTTACCAAGGCGCTGGCCCAGGAAGGTGCGCGGGCCGGTATCACCGTCAACGCCATCTGCCCGGGCTACATCGCCACCGAAATGGTGCGCGCCATCGACGAAAAGGTGCTGAACGAACGGATCATTCCGCAGATTCCGGTGGGCCGTCTGGGCGAGCCGGAAGAGATTGCGCGCATCGTGGTCTTTCTGGCCGCAGATGATGCCGGGTTCATCACCGGATCAACCGTGTCGGCCAACGGCGGACAATTCGTGGTCTGACGGCCGACCCTGCCGCGTGAAAGGCCCGCTTCGGCGGGCCTTTTTCGCTTGGCGGCGCGGCGCAGTTGCGGCATCACCGCTGCCATGTCCCGCACCCGCGCCACGCTGACCGGTTTCACTGCCATTCTGCTGTGGTCGCTGCTGGCCCTGCTGACGGTGTATTCCGCCCCGGTTCCGCCCTTGCTGCTGAACGCGCTGTGCTTCGGGATCGGGGGTGTCATCGGTCTGGTCTGGGTGATCCGGTCGGGCGAGGTGCGGGCGCTGGGCCGCGTCCGCTGGACGGTCTATGCCTTTGGCACGGCGGGCCTGTTTGGCTATCATTTCCTGTATTTCAGCGCACTGCGCATGGCACCGGCGGCCGAAGCCGGGCTGATCGCCTATCTCTGGCCGCTGTTCATCGTGCTTCTGTCCGGACTGCTGCCGGGCGAACGCCTGGGCGCGCTGCACATCGCAGGTGCCCTGATGGCGTTCTGCGGGGCGGCGCTGATCGTGCTGCGGGGTGCCGGCACCATGACGTCTGCGGCGCTGCCGGGTCTGCTTCTGGCCTTCGCCTGCGCGGTCACCTGGGCCGTCTATTCGGTGCTGTCGCGTCGCCTCGGCACGGTTCCCACGGCCAGCGTTGCCGTCTTCTGTCTGGCGACGGCGGGTCTGTCCGCGCTGGCGCATGTCGTGCTGGAACAGACGGTCTGGCCGGATGGCCCCCGGGGTTGGCTGGCCGTTCTTGCCCTGGGCATCGGGCCGGTCGGACTTGCCTTTTTCACATGGGACATCGGGATGAAGCGCGGGGATATCCAGCTTTTGGGCGTGGCGTCCTATGCCGCGCCGCTGTTATCCACGCTTGCCCTGGTTGCTGCGGGCATCACGCAGCCATCATCCACGATCCTGGTCGCGGCAGGCCTGATTGCCGGCGGCGCGGCGCTGGCGGCACGCGCCAGCGCCCGAAAGGTCACGCCTGGCTGAGGCGCGTGATTTCTTCCTTCAGGCGAAGTTTCTGCTTCTTGAGCTGGGCGATTTTAAGGTCATCCGTCCCGGGGCTGCGCTGGGCCTGCTCGACCTCGGCCGACAAGGTTTCATGTTTCCGGCGAAGTTCCTGCAGATGCGAAGCAACCGTCATGTCCGTTCTCCTATGAAAGACCCCGTGTCATCAGATCATCACAAAGGCCGAGTCGTGTCACCATGTCTTGACGGCGCATCGGCGGAAACTGGCGACAAGTCAAACGAAGCGGGACGAAAGATCTGCCCCGTCGCGCAGCACGGCCCGGACCTCGGGGGTGAAGCTGTCGCGGTCGGCGTCATGCGCGGCCCCGTCGTGCAGGACCATCGGGGCCAGCAACCGGAACGCCGCCCGCCCGCCCTTGCGGGCGCGCAGGATCACCCGGCTGGCGGCGCGGCCCGGCCTTGGTGCCAGGGGAAGAACCGACTGCGAGCCCATCCGCCTGTCCATGACCGCCAGAAGGTGGGGCAGACGCGCGGCAAGGTGGATCAGCGTCAGCCAGCCACCGGGCACAAGGCGGCGCGTGGCGGCATCAATCCAGACGGAAAGGGGCGTGTCTTCGCGCAGGGCGGCCTCGCGGCCGGCATCGCCGGCGGCGGTACCGTCGCCGACTGCGAAGTAGGGCGGATTGGCAATCACATGGTCAAAGGGGCGGTGCAGGCCGTCGGGCATGGCGGCAAGATCGCCCTCGACCACGGTCAGGCCCAGGCCGTTGCGGACGGCGTTCATCCGGGCCAGGGCGGCATAGGCGGGCTGGCGTTCCAGGGCGGTCAGGCCAAGGCCGGGGATGCGGGCGGCAAGGCACAGGCTGGCCACCCCCGCCCCGCACCCAAGCTCCAGAACACTGTCCCCGCTTCGGGCTGGCACGGCGGCCGCCAGCAAGACAGGGTCCGTCGCCGCACGGTAGCCCCGGCGCGGCTGCAGGATGTGCAGGCGCTGCCCCAGAAACCCGTCATCGGTCAACTCTTCGGGGTGGAACATCACAGCCCCGTCGGGATGTCGTTGTCGCGCAGGACAATCCGCGCACGCCAAAGATCCTGATCACGCACCATCAGGCGGCGCGGCAATATCCCAAGGGACCCTTCCAGGATGCTCATGTGGACGTCCATAGGAAAGACCGGTATATCCTCGCCCTCGAGAAGGGCCGAGGCAAAGGCGATGACCGTCGGGTCGCTGCTGCGCAGAAGTTCTTTCATGATGACGGACATAGTCGGCGAGGCAGGCCCTTGTCGAGATGGTCCGCGATGCATCGGGCAGGGGAAGAGACGGGGTTGGACGAGCTTTCGGTGAAGCCGCACGAACGGCTGGCAGACTGGCTGGCCGAAGATATGGCCGCAGTGAACGTGCTGATCCGGGCGCGGATGACGTCTGAACACGCGCCCCGCATCCCGGAAGTGACGGCCCATCTGGTGGAAGCCGGCGGCAAGCGCCTGCGCCCCATGCTGACGCTGGCCGCCGCCCGGCTGTGCGGCTACGACGGGCCGTTCCACGTGCATCTGGCGGCAACGGTGGAATTCATTCACACCGCCACGCTGCTGCATGACGATGTGGTGGACGAAAGCGAACGCCGGCGCGGGCGGCCCACGGCGAACCTGCTTTGGGACAACAAGTCCAGCGTGCTGGTCGGCGATTATCTGTTCGCGCGGTCGTTTCAGCTGATGGTGGAAACCGGCAGTCTGCGCGTGCTTGACATTCTGGCGAACGCTTCGGCGGTGATTGCCGAAGGCGAGGTTCTGCAGCTGACGGCCGCGCAGAATCTGGCGACGGATGAACGCATTTACCTGCAGGTCGTGCGCGGCAAGACCGCCGCCCTGTTTTCCGCCGCAACCGAAGCGGGCGGCGTGGTCGCCGGTGCGCCGGACCCTTGGGTTCTGGCCCTGCGTGATTACGGCGATGCCCTTGGGATTGCCTTTCAGATCGTGGATGATCTGCTGGACTACGGCGGCAGTTCTGCCGCCATCGGCAAGAACACCGGCGACGATTTCCGCGAACGCAAGGTGACGCTTCCGGTAATCAAGGCCGTGGCCAAGGCCGATGCCGCAGAGCGGGCCTTCTGGGTGCGGGTGATCGAGACGGGCCGTCAGGACGAGGGCGATCTTGCGCGGGCGCTGGCCATCATGGCCCGGCATGGCGCGATGGACGCGGCGCGGGCCGACGCGCTGGCTTGGGCGGCAAAGGCGCGTGCGGCCCTGCAGGTTCTGCCGGACCACCCGCTGAAATCGATGCTGGATGATCTTGCCGATTACGTCGTGGCCCGCGTCAACTGACAGGGTGCCGAAGACCCGCCGGCGGTATGGGCCGCCTCACCGAAAAGCGCGGCAAACTTCTGCCCTGGGCGCGCCTTGCGCCTCCCGGCAGGGGCCATCGCCCCTGCCACAGCACAACTCCGGGATTAGGACCGGCCGGGGGCCAAAGCCCCCGGCCAGCGCCCGCCCCGCCACCGGCGGGCGCTTCTCGCCCACCGGGTCGGGCGCTGGCCTCTGCTTCTCCCGAACCTCCCGATCTACAGGGCAACGTCCCGCGCGGGCGGGGAAACGCAATGCGTTTCCTGTTCCCGCCCGGACGGGCGAAAGCACCATCACCGCTTCAATGGCAGGGGCCATCGTCCCCGCCACATCACAACGCCGGGATCAGGACCGGCCGGGGGCCCAAAGCCCCCGGCCAGCGCCCGCCCCGCCACCGGCGGGCGCCTCTCGCCCACCGGGTCGGGCGCTGGCCTCTGTGTCGCCTAGACCTGCCGGTCTACGAGGCACCGTTCCG
>JADCEF010000103.1 GCA_020250445.1 Rhodobacter sp. | reverse complement strand
CTGTCGGTCGATGAATGGGACGGCACCTGGCCGGAGGAACGCCAGCGCGCGGTCATCGCCGCCTCGGTGGGCGTGCACCGGCGCAAGGGCACGCGGGGGGCGGTGGTCGCGGCGCTGGCGGCGGCGGGGTACGGCACCGCCACGCTGATCGAGCGGTTCGGGCGTGACCTTTACAACGGTGCCCGCCTGCACGACGGCAGCTTCGACCATGCCCCGTCGGATCACTGGGCCGAGTACCGGGTGACGCTGACGCGGCCCATCACCAACGCGCAGGCCGACCGGGTGCGCAGCATCCTGGCCGCCGTGGCCCCGCTGCGCTCAAAGCTGAAGCTGCTGAGCTACGTGGCGGTGTCGAACCTTTACGACGCCGGTATCCGACATGACGGCACATTCAACCATGGGGCGGCCTGATGGCAAACCTGAGCGAAAACCCGGCCGTCTTTGAAAGCGGCATCTACCAGATTGAAACCACCGACCCGGTGCTGGGCGGCGTGCCGAACGTTGCCACGGGCGCGGGCATGTCGAACATCCCGCACCTGCAACTGGCCAACCGCACCGCGTTCCTCAAGGGCGTGATCGACGGGGCGGGGCTGGGGGCGGCGGCGGTGCCGCTGGTGACGCTGAACTCTGCGCAGGCGCGCCTGACGGGCAGCTACCGCTTTGCCTCGGGCGATGCGAACACGCCCGCTGTGGGCGTGGCGGGTACGCTGGAGGTGATTGCCGCCAGCGCCAGCGCGGTCAACCAGATGGCGTTCGACAGCGCCAGCAGCCGGATGTGGACGCGGTTCTGGAACGGCACGGTGTGGTCCCCGTGGGACCTGATCTGGTCGTCCGCGCGCGGTTTGCGCAGCTTTGGCAGCACGGGCTATAACGTCCTGGCGGATGGCACGGTCTTCCAGTGGGGCGGCGGCGCGGGGACAACGGGCAGCCTGCAGCCCAGTGGCGCGGCAGAGGCATTTGCGACCGTTTTGTTCCCTTACACGTTCCCGAACCTTTGCACTTTTGTGGGGGCTTCGCCATTGGACGTGGCGGGCAACGCCTTTCAGGAACAGGCCAACGCGCAAATAGTAAACAACAGCAGCTTCACTTTGAACCTGCAGTGCCGCCAGGCCAGCACGGCGATGTCGGCGCGCTGGTTTGCCGCCGGCTATTGAGGGGAAACAGATGCTCTACTCATCCACGGCTCGCGGCTTTTACGACCCCCAACTTCACGGTGATGCTATCCCCGCCGATGCCGTGCCGGTCACCGACGAGCACATGACCGAACTGTTCGAAGGCCAGGCCCGGGGCGCGCAGATCGTGCCCGGCCCCGGCGGCGCGCCGACCCTGCTGTGGCCCACGCCCCCGACCGAGGCCGAGCTTCTGGCAGCATGGCGGGAACGCACCACGGTCAGCGCGTTTCAGGCCAAGGCGGCGCTGTTCAACCGGGGTCTGCTGGACGCCGCCAACGCCGCCGCCACCGGTGCCGGGGGCCTGACCCTGCTGGCCTGGCAGACCGCCACCGAATATCCCCGCCTGTCACCTGCCATCGTCACCCTGGCCCCGGTTATCGGCATCACCGACCCAGCTGATCTTGATGATCTGTTCCGCGAAGCCGCCCTGATTTCCGCCTGACCCGAAAAGGACCACCCCATGCCTGATCAGTTTCTCCACGGGATCGAAGTCGTCCAGATCGACGACGGCATCCGCCCGATCCAGACCGTCAGATCGTCGATCATCGGCTTTGTCGGCACCGCACCCGCCGCCGCCGCCGATACCAAGGCCAGCGCGACGCTGGGGGTCACCCCCGCCGCCCTGCTGGTCACCGCCAAGCCGGTGGGCAGCTTGGGCAATGCGATCACGGTGCGGCTGATCAACCCCGGCACGCCGAACGCCGCTCTGGGCGTGGTGGTGACCGGCAATGCGATTGTGGTCAACCTGGCCACCAACGCCTCATCCGTGCCCACCTCGACCCTGACGCAGATCATCGCGGCCATCGTGGCCAGCAGCCCGGCCAACGCGCTGGTGACCGCCGCCGTGGCACCGGGCAGCACCGGCAGCAGCGTGGCCGTGGCCGATGCCGCGCCCGTGGCCCTGACCGGGGGCGCGGATGAGCCGTTTCCGCTGAACACGCCGGTGCTGGTCACCGGCCCGCGCGCCGCCGCAGCGCTGGGGGCCAGCGGCACGCTGAAGGCGGCATACGATGCGATCTATGCGCAAGGTGTTTCCACCGCCGTGGTGGTGCGCGTGACCGAAGGTGGCACCCCCGCCGCGACCCTGACCAACGTGCTGGGCGATCCCACCGCGCAGACCGGGGTCTATGCCCTGATGACGGCGCGCACCGTCACGGGGCAGGTGCCGCGCATCCTGGCCGCGCCCGGTTTCACCAGCACCCCCGCCGCCAGCCCCGCCTCGCCGGTGACGCTGGCGCTGATCACCGTGGCCACGCGCCTGCGCGGCGTGGTGATTGCCGACGGGCCGAACACGACCGAGGCCGACGCGATCACCGACCGCAACAAGTTCGGGTCGGACCGCCTTTATATCGTCGATCCCGCCGTCCGGGTGTTCGACGCCGCGACGCAGGGCTTCGTCACGCGGCCCGCCTCGGCTTATGTCGCGGGCATCCTGTCGAACATGGATGCGACCCGGGGCTTCTGGTGGTCGCCGTCCAACCAGATCGTGCAGGGCATCAGCGGCACCGCGCGGGCCATCAGCTTTGCGATCAGCTCGGCCGAGACCGAAGCCAACCGCCTGAACGAACAGGATGTGGCCACGATCATCCGCCAGGAAGGGTTCCGCCTGTGGGGCAACCGCAGCACCGCGTCTGACCCGCTGTGGACCTTCCTGCCGGTGCGGCGCACCGCCGACATGATCTACGAGTCCATCGAACAGGCGCTGCTTTGGGCGATGGACCGCCCGTTCAGCGCCCAGCTGCTGCTGGATATCCGCGATACGGTGCAAAGCTATCTCAACACGCTGAAGCGGCGCGGCGCGATCCTGGGTGGCCGCGTCTGGCTGGACCCGGAACTGAACAGCGCCACCGAACTGATGGCGGGCAAGCTCTACATCAACTTCGACATCGAGCCGCCCGCGCCGCTGGAACACCTGACGTTCCGCGCCCACCGCGAGGGCGATTACTACACCGAACTCGTCAACGCCGTGGCGACGGCCCAGTAAAGGAGACCCGCGATGGCACTGCCGCGCAAGATCAAGAACTTCAACGCCTTCGTCGACGGGGTCTCGTACTTCGGCATCGCGACCGAGGCCAAGCTGCCGCAGGTCAAGGTGATGACCGAGGCACACCGGGGTGCGGGCATGGACGGCCCGGTGGGCATCGACATGGGGGTCGAGGCGATGACGGCCGAGATCACCTTCGGCGAATGGTCGCCCGCCCTGCTGAAAAAGCCGGGCCTGCAGCAGCGCTTCGTGCTGCGCCCGGCGGCGGCCGGCGACGCGGGCGACGGCGCTGACACGATCATCGCCACCGTCGGCGGGCTGATCACCGCCGCCGAAACCGGCGACCTGAAGCCGGGCACCGACACCACGCTGAAGCTGATGATGGATGTCCGCTATTACCGGCTGGAGATCAACGGCGAGCAGATCTTCGAGATCGACCTGGTCAACGGGCTGCGCGTGATCGGCGGGGAAGACCAGCTGGCCGACATCCGCCGCGCGATGGGGCTTTAAGGGGGATTGAACGATGGGCAAAGTCACCTTTCAAACCCCGGTCGCCCGCAAGGGCGCTGACCCGATCACCGCCGTGACGGTGGCAAAGCCCAATGTCGGCGCGCTGCGCGGGCTGGCCCTGACCGACGTGCTGCGCATGGATGTGCGCGCGCTGGAGCGGCTGCTGCCACGCGTCACCCAGCCGTCGCTGCTGCCCGAAGAGGTGGCGGCGCTGGACCCGGCCGACTTCCTGGCGCTGGCGGGAACGGTGGTCAGTTTTTTCGCGACTCCGGACCAGATGGCGGCGCTGGACCGGCCCCTGTAGCCCTGCCGCATGACGACATCGAGGAGACGATGGCGGACCTTGCCCTCGTCTTTCACTGGACGCCCCGCGACATGGACCCGATGACGCCGCAGGAACTGGCGCGGTGGTGGCTGAAGGCGCGGGCACGGCACGAAGGCGAGGAGACCGATGGCTGATCTGAACATCGCCCTGATCCTGCGCCTGGTGGACCGGGCCACGGCCCCGGCGCGGGCCGCGATGAAGGCCATCGAGCGGATCGGCGGCGACAGCCTGATGCGCCAGGCCGAGCGGGTGCAGGCGGGCACGCGGCTGATGGGGGCGGGGCTGACCGATGTCGGCAATGCCGCCCTGCGCGGCGGGGCGCTGGTGACCGCCTATGGCGCAGGGATGACGGCGCTTGCCGCCAGCTTCGTGCGCCCGGCAGCGCAGTTCGAACAGTTCAACGTGCAGCTGACCACCCTGGAAGGATCGGCCGAAGGGGCGGAAAAGGCCATGGCCTGGATCGGGAAGTTCGCCACCGGTACAACGCTGAGCTTCGAGGAAACCGTGCAGGCCTATGCCAGGCTCAAGGCGTTCGGCCTGGACCCGACCACGGGGTCGCTGCAGGCGATGGTCGACACGATGGCGGCCACGGGCGGCGGCGCGGAACAGCTGGACGGGCTGACGCTGGCGCTGGGGCAGGCCTGGACCAAGGGCAAGCTGCAGGGCGAAGAGGCCATGCAGATGCTGGAACGCGGCGTGCCGGTGTGGGACCTGCTGGCCGAAGCAATGGGCAAGAGCGCGGCGGAAGTGCAGAAGCTGTCCGAACAGGGCAAGCTGGGCCAGGAAGAGATCACCTTGCTGATCGACGCGCTGGGCGGCAGGTATGACGGTGCGTCAGACCGCGCAATGGCGACCTGGGACGGGATGATGTCGAACCTTGGTGACCAGTGGTTGCGGTTCAAGCTGCTGGTCATGGACGCAGGCCTGTTCGACTGGATGAAAGGCGAACTCGGGGGTCTGCTGGATACGCTTGACCAGATGGCCGCAGACGGCTCCTTGCAGCGCTGGGCCACTGATCTGGGCAACAACATTCTGTGGGTGCTGAAAAGCATCAAGTGGCTTGGCACCGGAATCTACGAGACGTGGCGGGATCAGGTTTATCCGTTCCTGGAAGGCGCTTCGATTCTGCTCGGCGGGTGGGACGTGCTGGGCTGGATCGCGCTGGGTCTGGTGTTTTCCAAAACCCTCTTCGGCATTCATCGCGGCATCCTGATGATCTCGCGCGGCCTGGCGCTGATCGTCGCCAACCCGGTGATCCTGCTGGCACTCGCCTTTGCTGCCCTTGCCGCCGTGATCTACTACAACTGGGACAACATCGTCGCCTATTTCAGCGAGAAGATCGAGCGCATCCGCAAGGCGTTTGACGAAGGGCTGCTGAACGGGGTGCTGGCCGCCATTGCTGAACTCAACCCGTTCCAGCTTATGGCGGACGCCGCCGAAGCGCTGTTCACCTACCTCACCGGCTGGACCTTTTCCGACATCACCTTTGCGCTGGTCGATGCCTTTGAGTCCATCGACCTTTCCGCAACCGGCGCGCGGATCATGACCTCACTGTGGGAGGGCATGAAGGGCGTGATGACCGCGATTGTCGACTGGGCCAATGCCAAGCTGGATGCGATCACGCCCGACTGGCTGCGGTCGCCCGCCGCCGGCGGCACGGCGGCGATTGGCGATGGCTATGGCGGCATGGCCGGGGCGATGGACGATATGGCGGCCTTTGCCGCCCCCCTGGCCCCGGCCGCGCCGCTGCGGATGCGCGCCGTGCCGAACGGACCGTCGACCAATGTCAACGTCGGCGGCATCACCGTCAACGCCGCCCCCGGCCAGTCGCCCGAGGCGGTCGCCCGCGAGGTGCGCCGCCAGCTGTCCGAGGCAGCGTCGATCAGGGCGTATCTGGACGACAGGGGGCTGCATGCCGATTAGCCTGGGAACCATCATGATGGCGCTGGGCACCTTCCGCTTCGGCGTGAACCGCGCCAGCTACCAGATGTTCACCCGCGACGCCGCCTATCGCTGGGCCAAGCAGGACCGGCTGGGGCGCGACCCGGCGCTGCAATACCTTGGCCCGGACGCCGAGGAGATCACCCTTGAAGGGGTGATTTACCCGCATTTCAAGGGCGGGCTGCGCCAGATGGAACTGATGCGCGCGGTGGCCCGCCAGGGGGTGCCGATGATGCTGGTCGATGGCCTGGGCTTTGTCTGGCAGCGCTGGGTCATCACCCGCGTGTCCGAGACGAAGTCGCTGTTCCTGGCCGACGGCGCGCCGCGCAGGATCGAGTTCAACGTGACGCTGCGCGCCTATGGGAGTGACCGGGCATGAGCACCTGGCGCACCACCGACGGCGACATGCTCGATGCGGTCTGCCGCGCCCATTACGGCACCGAGGCTCAGGTTCCGGCGGTGCTGGCCGCGAACCCGGGCCTGGCAGCGCTGGGGCCGGTCTATCCGGCGGGGGTGCTGATCACCCTGCCGCCGCTGCCCGCCCCGGTCGAGGCCGGGCAGGTCCGGCTGTGGGGGCGGACATGACCCCCGCCTTCCGCATCCTTGTGGCCGGGCAGGATGTGACCGGCACGCTGGCCGACCGGCTTTTGTCGCTGACCGTGACCGACAATGATGACGGCGCGGCGGATCAGGTGGTGATCGATCTGGATGACCGGGACGGGCGCATCGCCGCGCCGGACATGGAGGCGCGGCTGGATGTTTCCCTGGGTTGGAAGGGGCAGGCGCTGGCCTTCATGGGCCGCTTCGCAGTGGACGGCGTGGGCGGACAGGGGCCGGGCGCATCGCTGCGGATCACCGCCACCGCCGCCGACCTCAAAAGCCCGATCCGTGCCCCCCGCACCCGCGCCTGGGAAGGCAAGACCCTGTCGGACATCGTGCGCACCATCGCGGGCGAAGCCGGGCTGAAGCCGGTGGTGGGCGAAAGCCTGGCCGGGGCCGCCTGGGGGTATCTGGCGCAGACGGCGGAATCGAACCTGAACTTCCTGAGCCGGATCGCCGCCACCCTGGATGCCACCGCCAAACCGGCGGGGGGCGCGCTGATCGTGCAGCGGCGCGGCGAAGGCAGGACGGCGGCGGGCGATGTGCTGACCGCGCCGGTGATCCCCGACAGCCGCCTGACCGACTGGCGCTGGAAGCTGGAAGGGCGCGAGGTTTATGCGGCGGTCGAGGCGCTTTGGTCCGACACCGGCGGCGGCGTGATCCACAAGGTCACCGCCGGGTCCGGCACGCCGCTGCGCACGCTGCGCCATGTCCATGCCAGCGCCGCCGAGGCGCAGCGTGCGGCGCAGGCCGCGCTGGCCGGGGCGGCGCGGTCCGCCATGTCGGTCTCGGCCGGGCTTTCGGGCTTTGAGCCGGGCCTGCTGGCCGGGGCCACCGCCGTGCTGGCCGGGCCGCGCCTGCGCCCCGCGCTGCAGGGCGAATGGCAGATCACCAGGGTCACCCACAGCCTGGACGGCGGCGGGCTGATCACAAGCTTTGAAGGCAAGAAAGGGGCGGCGTGAGGCCACCCCGCGAACAGGAGACGACCCATGTCCAAATCGGATGCTTTTGAAACCGCGCTGCTGCAACTGGCGTTCCAGAACGCCAACATCGCCAATATCGGCGATGCCACCGGCCTGCGCGGCTCGGTCGCGGCGGGGCAGTTGTTTCTGGCCCTGCACAGCGCCGACCCCGGCGAGGCCGGGACGCAGGCCACCAGCGAGGTGACCTATACCGGCTATGCCCGGGTGGGCGTGGCGCGGTCGGGGGCGGGCTTTGCCGTGACCGGGAACAGCGTGTCCCCGGCGGCGGCGGTGGACTTTCCAGCCTGTACCGCAGGCTCTGTCACCGCCACCCATTTCTCGATCGGGGTGGCCGCCTCGGGCGCGGGCGTGGTGCTTTACAAGGGGGCGATCACCCCGGCCATCGCCATCGCCGCTGGCGTGACCCCGCGCCTGACCACCGCCACCACGGTGACGGAGGACTGAGGATGTCGGTCTGGTCCGCCTTCTGGCGCGAGTTGATGACGCCCGAGCGGTTTGAAGGCAGGCCATACGAGGCTTTCATCAACCAGGTCGGGCATGTCGCGGCGGGCGTGGTGCTGGCCATGGCAGGCCTGGCCCTGGGCGATCAGGTGCTTGGAAAGGCACCGAACCCCTGGCTGGTCTGGCCCGTGGTTGCCCTGGGATACGCGATCCTCATCGAGCTTTCCCGGCAGAAGTGGTTCGGGGCTGACACCGTGCTGGACAGCGCCTTTGTGTCGCTGGGCGCGGTGCTGATCCCGGCATCGATGACCATGACCCCCTCGGGCCGCTGGTTCCGGGTGGAGGATTGGTCCGCCGGTTTCCTGTTCTGGCTGGCCTGCACCACACTGGCGCTGGCCGCCTATATCTACCCGCGACTGCGGCAAGCCTATGGAGGCACCAATGACCCTGCTGAGTGAGCGTTCCGGCGGATACGGAGGAACAAGATGACCGACAACATCGGATATACCCCAGGTTCCGGGGCCAAGGTCGCGGCGCGCGAGGTTTCCTATTCGGGCGAGACCGCGTTTACCCAGAGCGTTGGCCTTGTCACGGTTGCAGGCCCCGACGACGCCAAGACCGCGACGGACGTGTCGCCGGAAGCGCCGCTGCCGGTCTTTGTGTTGGGGGAACTGGTAGAGGCGGTCGAGGCGCTGCGGATGACGATCGGTTCGCTTGCGCGCAGCATCGGCATGGCGCTGCCCAATGCGCAGGGCTTCCCGATCATGGAGGTGCGGCAGGCCACGGCGGCAAACCTGGGCGTCACGGCCAGCATCGCGTCGGGCCAAACGCTGGCAACGCTCACCTCCGTCGGCACCGTCAGCACGGTGACGAACCAGTCGCAGATCGGGGCCTTCGCGGCCAACGACCATATTCCCGCCCTCATGCACATGCAGGCGGACGGCCTGCGTGCAAACATCATGGTGACCTGACATGCCCACGACAAACGGCAACCGCAAAATCCTTGACCTGAAGCGGTGGGAGGCATGCTCAATCGCGCCTGTCGCGCACCAGGCCGGGGCGTTGTTTTCATCCTCCAGGCATTTCCGGCAGCAGCAGCTTTACCTGCGGTCTCAGACGGAAGCCTTCATGTACAACCCTGCCGAGGATGGGTTTGTGCAGATACCGTCCCCGGCACTGCCCGTTGCGGCGGGTGCGGGCCTTTCGGCAACGGCGGCGGCATTCAGCATCGGCAGCGCGACCGGCGCGTCTTCGCTTTCGGCGACGGGCGGCACGACAGCCACCATCGTGACCAACCAGACGCTGGCCCGCGACCTGCGCGGCTACAAGGTGCACATTCTGGCGGGTCCGAATGCCGGGGCCGTGCTGGACATCGTCAGCAACACCATCGGCGCGAATGCGGTGATCACGGTTGCGGCGCAGGCCGCTGCCTTTTCGGCATCGACTGTCTACCGCCTGCTGACGCCGACATGGTATGTGGCGGGGAACGGCTCGGTGGCGGCAGGGTCGTTCCGCAAGTACGATTACGCGACCAACACAATGACGACGCTGGCAAACATGCCAGCCTCCTTCGGCACGGATGCCAAGCTGATTGCCACGCCGTCCATCGTGGACGGGATGTTCAGGATGTTCGCTTCCGGCACCGCGACATCGGCCACGGCAACAACGCTCGCGCAGACGGGCAAGACGTGGCAGGCGGGCCAATGGGTCAACTCCCAGGTCCGGATCACGGCCGGAACGGGGGCGGGGCAAATTCGCACCATCACCGCCAACACCGGCGACACGCTGACGGTTCCGGCTTGGACCATCACGCCGGATGCGACCTCGCAATATGTCATCGAGGGCAACGACGATTTTCTGTACCTGATGGGCAACAACGCCGTCACCCTCTACCGCTATTCCATCGCGGCGAATACATGGTCAACCCTGACCCCGGTTGCGGCGCGGGCGGCGGCTCCGGGCGCGGGGATGTCCGGGCACTGGGTTCATTCGGCCCCCGAGGCAGACTGGAACAACGAAAGTGCCATCCTGAACGGGCGCTTCATCTATTCGTTCCAAGGCGCGGCAACAGCCGCCCTGCACCGCTACGACATCGCGGGCAACACCTGGGCGACCATTTCCCATGCGCCCGGTGTCGAGACGTTCACGACCGGTACCAAATACGCGCTGCACAACGGCACGCTCTATATTCAGAAAGAGGTGACCGGGCGCTGGTTTGCCTATGATGTGGCGCGCAGCGAAATGTTCCCTTGGGGCACCATGCTGTACCCGCAGGGGGCTGCCGCAATCGGGGACACGGCCTTTGACGTGATCTACGAGGATGGCGCGACCGACATCTTCTATGTCTACATGCTGCTGAACAGTTCCAACATCCTCCTGCGCCAGATGGTGATCTGATGACCATTCCTGAAATCCTGACCCTGCTTGAACGGCTGATTGCCACCCTGAATGCAGAACGCGCCACGGTCTCTGCGTCCGGGAATATTTCCCGGCTTGTGGAGATCGACGGCAAGATTGCGGAGACCGAGACCAGCATAGCGCAACTGCGCACCCTGCTGTAATGCCGACCTGACAGGAGGGTTAGTTAATGCTGCTGACGCTCCTGTCATCTGAGGCGGCGGCGGGTACCATATCGGCCAGCGGAACGGCGGCAGGCAGTGCAACCGTTCAGGCGCAGGGCCGGTCCACCGCTGCCGCCAGCGGCACGGCGGCAGGCAGTGCAACCGTTCAGGCGCAGGGCCGGTCCACCGCTGCCGCCAGCGGCACGGCGGCGGGTGCGGCGGCGGTTGCCGGGGCCGGGTCGGTTGGCGGCTCGGTCGCCTCCGGGGCGGGTGCGGCGGCAGGCGCGGCCACCGCTTCTGCGGGCGGTGCGTCCAGGGTCGCGGCGAGCGGAACGGCGGCGGGTGCTGCGGCGGTGGCCGGGGCCGGCCGGTCCACCGCCGCTGCCAGCGGCACGGCGGCGGGTGCTGCGGCGGTGGCCGGGGCCGGGTCGGTCGGCGGCTCGGTGGCGGCCGGGGCGGGTGCGGCGGCAGGCGCGGCGGCGGCATCTGCGGGCGGCGCGTCCACCGCCGCTGCCAGCGGCACGGCGGCGGGTGCTGCGGCGGTGGCCGGGGCCGGCCGGTCCACCGCCGCTGCCAACGGCACGGCGGCGGGTGTTGCGGCGGTATCCGGGGCCGGATCGGTCGGCGGCTCGGTCGCCGCCGGGGCGGGTGCGGCGGCAGGCGGTGCGGCGGTGCAGGCGCAGGGCCGCTCCACCGCCGCCGCCAGCGGCATGGCGGGTGCGGCGGCGGCGGGCGACGGGCGCGGTGCCGCCATTGCCGCAGCAAGCGGCGCGGCTGCAGGAACGGCACAGCCGGACGGGCGCGGCGCGGCGCTGCGCCAGGGGGCGGGCAGTGCTGCGGGGCAGGCGACGGTGGCGGGGGTTGGCGGCATCAGCATCGGCGTGCCGCCCTGGGCCGCCCGCCCGCCGCAGCACAGCCGTGCCACCGGGCGCACGCTGGGTGCGGCCACCGGCGGGCGGCGCGGGGTGGCGACGGGCCGCGTTGCCGCCACCCTGATCACGGCATGAGGTACCAGATGAGCGACATTTTCCACATGGCCCCCGGCGACACTCTCTGGGCGCTTGACTTCTTCCTTGATGACACGGCCATCGACCTGACCGGGGCAAGCGTGACCTTCACCCTTGCCACCGAGGCCGGGGTGACGCTGTTCACCCGCCCGGCCCTGGTGCAGATCGCCACCGTCACCCCCTGCCTGCGCTATCTCTGGCAGGCGAACGACATGGCGGCCGAGGGCGATTACAAGGGCTGGTTCCGCGTCACCTGGCCCTTCGGCACCAAACGCTTCCCCACCCCCGGCAGCATCGTGATCCAGTGCCGGACGTGACCCCGAAAGCGGGAAACCTTCGGGGCGTTCCGCCTGCACCCGATCCACACGACCTACACGCTCGCCAGCACCGGGCAGAAGCCCGAGCGGCCCGAACTGCTGATCGCGAACTTCCCGCTGACGGTCTGAAAGGCGCAGACGCGGGCGGTAAAGACGCGGGTGAAAGACACTTTGAACCGCCCTTCAACACCCCTTCAAACCCCCCGCGCCAACCCCGCCCGCAAGAACCGCATTGTCGCAACTTCCGATGTCACCGCACGCAAACTCTGGCGACCGGCCACACAGACTTTGCAACAACTCGTTTCTCGTCGGTTGCTGTGATGGGAGGGGTTCTGTCGCGTGACTCCGGGGTTTCAAAAGCAGGTGGGCGCGGGTGGTGTGAAGGGCGGTTAAACGGGGTTTCATGCCCGCCGCAAAGGCTGTTTACGGCGGGCAATCTCTCACTCTCCTGCCAGTTCGGCCTTCAGCATGCGCCACGCGCGCGCTGCAGCCATCGGGACCACGCCGTTACCGGCTGCAGCGGATCGCTCCACCCAGGAGGCCAGCCCATCATCCAGTCGGTGAAGCGCGGGTTTAAGGTCAGGCCGGTCAGCGAGTGCTTTTCCCCATTCAGCAAAATCACCCGGCATCGGTGGGAAGAGCGGGGGGTCTGCGGCGACCATCCTGCGGCCATCAGCAGATCCCACATCAGCGTCCAGGGCATGGCCGCATTCTTGATGGCGATCTGTTTCCCCGTCTGGTTCATATCGTTCCGGAAGGCGATTCCGGTCGGGGACATCACGACACTGGTCCGATTGGCTGACATCGTGGCGGTCGGCGTGGGCCAGAATGAAGAGCCGGTCGCGGATATGCGACCCGCCGACTTCCGCCGCTGATACGACGCACGCTGCAACCCGGTAGCCCATGTCTTGAAGCTCTCCGGCGACGTCGCGGAAACCAAGGGACAGATGCCCGGCGACGTTTTCAAAGAAGCACCATTCGGGCTGGGCTTCACGGACGATCCGGGCAACCTCGGGCCAGAGGTGCCGGGGGTCATCCTCGCCCTTGCGATGGCCCGAGTAGGAGAACGGCTGGCAGGGATAACCGGCAGAGACGAGATGAATGCGGCCACGCCACGCGCGGCCGTCGAAGGATCGCAGATCGTCCCAGACAGGTGCCGCAGCCAGGGACGCGTCTGCCATCCGCGCCACGAGAGTGGCCGCGGCGAAGGGGTTTCGCTCGACATACACCACAGCTCGGTATCCGGGCTCTGCGAGATGCAGGCCAAGATCGAGTCCGCCGATTCCGGCACAAAGGCTGATGCCGCGAAGGTCGTCATGTCGATGGGGGGTGAGAACAGCCACACGAGGGGCCCTTTCCGTCGCGGTCCTGCCGCTCTGGTTTCGGGCTCGCTGGCCTCAGATTGTTGAACGCCCCGCACCTGGGGCACTTTACACAGACGGCCCCGGCAAGGGCAGCCGCCTCCATCCTGAATAGCAGCCGATCACATCCGGAACAACGGACGTCTGTCAGATCATAACCCTTCATTAACCGATTCCGCTCGACTGTAGCCGCGCCCCCTTAAGGGGGCCGGGCGGCCTGTAACCATCTGTGTGGGTCGGCGCGGGGCTTGAAGGTGCCGCGTGGTCAGGCTGTGCCAGCAGCCTGACCCCCGCCTATGGGGGGGGGGGGGGAAGGGGCCAGCTGGGGCATTCGATCACGAT
>JADCEF010000102.1 GCA_020250445.1 Rhodobacter sp. | reverse complement strand
TCGTCACAGGGCGACAGGCCGGGAAGGTGGGTCCCTTCGGGTATTGTGGTTCCGCTTCGGCACCGGGCGGTGGCGAAGATCTATCATACCGCGCCGAAGGGTCCGCGAAGCAGCTTCCGGGGTCGGGACGGTTCCGGTCACAGTGTTGTCAGTCGGCAGTTCTGAAAGAGATAACAGCAAACACAAGACCGTTGCCGTTGATGTCTGCGGTACGGCAATAGGTTGCCGCCTGTGCCGGGGTAACCGAGGGAAAAACGAAAAATGAATGGACTACTGCACCAGAATAGTTTTCGTCCTGTAGCACTGCAGTTACAGCCCCATTGGCGTAACTGGTACTTGCACGCGAAGCCACAAACAGACGGGAGCAAAGCCTGACGGGCATGTTAAACTGAAACAAAGAAATCGTGTTTACTCCGTTTGGCGCGAAGTCAATGGCAAGGGTAGCATACATGTCCGCGAACGGAAGCCGAAGGCGTTGCCCCACGGGCTTCGCAGCGTCCCAATTATCTGCCGGAATGGAACCTCTCACATAAAGGAGTTCCTCGAAGTTAGCAGCGTTTAACGAGCTGAGCTCGCCCGCAACGATGCGCGCTTCCGCGATCAATGCCGAATATGTGCGGACAACACTGTTGGTCCGGGACTGGAGTGATGCCTGCTGGTAAAACACCAGCCCGCCCACGATCAGCGCCAGTGCGATCGCGATATAGAGCACAGCCTCGATCAGCGTAACACCGCGCCACCGCCGGGCCGGTCGATATGGTCTCGGCTTTCCTGTCACTTCTCACCTTCACGCGTGGCATGGGCCGCCACCGGCACGGGGGCGGCCCGGAACCCAGATGTCCCCCCCGCACAATCAAGCCATCAAAGCGTAAAGATAGTCCTCTTTCGACCCATGATCAATACATGCATCCGAAGGCGGATGTCCGGTGCCCCGCCAGCGGCCCCGGCCCCGCGTTCACATGGGCCGGAATTGCCGTGATTGTCTCATTTGTCCCTGATATCTTCCGCCCCGGGCTGATGTCGCGGCACCAGGGCGTCAAGGACGGCATCCAGCCGCCGGCGCGGCAGGATGACCAGCAGCCGCGCGGCGTCAACCCGCAGCCGGACGGTCGGGGCGCTGACCACGTTCGACGTGCCGATCAGCCCGTCAGGCGCAAGCGCGATGTCCGCTGATAAAGCACCAGCCCCGCGACACTCGGCGCCAGAGCAATAGAGATGTACAGCACGGGGTCGATCAGGATCACGCCCCGCAGCCAGGCAGGACGGGGCAGCCCGGCATTTTCCGTCATCCCGTGACTGTCCTCATTCCAACCGGCACCCGTAGCCCCTGCGGATCGTGCCACGACCGAAGACTCCATTTTGGATGGAGAGGTCAACCTGCTTTCGCCCTGAAATCAAGGCCACGCCATCGGTCGAACTTCGGCACCCGGCGGGGCGGCAGGCGCGCTGCGGCAGCCCGCACGACGTGCCGCCGGGACCGCGAGCGGGTCACGGCGCGCCGCCTCGCGGTGGTCTACCGGGCACCAGCGGGGCGCAGACACCCCATACCAAAGAACTAGCCCCACCTTCAGGCAGAACGCGCCCTTGTCCGGGTTGTTCCCTTCACCTTGCCGTCAATCTCTGTAATCTAAAACCAAATTGAGAGCCACTTTACCATCGCCGTCGATGTCTGACGTTTTGCACTTGGTCCCGGCAGTGGTGACAGTCTGCCCTACTGCCACAGTCTGATTTCCTGAAAAGGACGTGTTATCATGACTGTTTCCGGATTGAAGACCGGTGGCGAAAGACGTTTGTCCTGCCACAGAACTTGCAGACAAGCGCGCGCAAGCTTCTACCGGAAGGTCTTGCAGCACAACAGCCACAGTCGACGCGCCTCCAACGGCCGCGGAGTATATAGCCGCAATGAAGCCGATGGCTCCGCCAAATGGCGACCTTATCCGATCACCCGCTGGCTGGGTCATGTCCAGGTGAGTGGATGGAATGGACCCGTTGCTTATGAGAAAGGCTTCGAAATTTGCTGCACCAATTGTCATGAGAGGTGTTGGTGGAAAGATTGGTCTTGGATGGTCGCGCGTGAAGATGCGCGCCTCCACCACAGTCGACGACAGCAGACGATTCAAGGAGTTAAAATCGGATGCAAAGGACGCCTGCCGGTAAAACACCAGCCCCCCGACGATCAGCGCCAGGGCAATCGAAATGTAAAGCACGGCCTCGATAAGGGTCACGCCCCGCAGCCTGACCGTGCGGGGCGTATTGGGTTTTTCCATCATCCTGAGATCTTCCTGAATGCACTTTCCACAGCACAGCGCGCGTGTGCAAATTACGTCAAAGACGAACCATGTGCTATAGCGCAAAAACGATAGCGATCTTTCGACATGTGGTCAAGGCCCCGCCAACGGTCGGATTCCGGCGCCCGGCGGGGCGGCACCGATGCTGTGATGGCCCGCGAAACCTGCCATCAGCCTTGCCTGCCCTGATCCGCAAGATGGTCACTCACTGCCGCCGCGCGGTGACCCGGGCGGCAGCAGCGCGTCAAGGACGGCATCCAGCCGCCGGCGCGGCAGGATGACCAGCAGCCGCGCGGCGTCAACCCGCAGCCGGACGGTCGGGGCGCTGACCACGTTCGAGGTGCCGATCAGCCCGTCGGGTGCCAGTGCGATGCCGTCGATGGGCCAGCGCAGCCCCTCGCTGGTTCCCCGGACCGCCCCCATCGGAAACAGCGACATCCGGTCGCCGACCGGCAGCTTCAGCGTGATGTCGGGCGGGCACAGGAACACGGCATCTTCAGCGCCCAGAACGATGCAGACGCGGCCGGGATGGCGCAGCAGCGTGTTGAACACCGCAAGCCCGTGGTCAATGCGCGCCCCGGCAAACCCCAGCGCCAGAACGAAGGGGGCCGCGATGGACCGCAGGGCCTTGTCGAAATCGGTCGTCTCCTGTTCGGCGATCATGTGCTGGCGGTCTGCGGGAATCCGGTTGCGGCCCCCGGAAGACAGCGAATCGAAATCCCCGATCACCGCGACAGGCAGGTGGCCCGCCGCCAGTGCCCGGTCTGCGCCGCCGTCTGCGGCAACCAGAACCGGTGCCCGGCGCAGCGCCATCCCCAGCAGCCTGCCCGGCACCGGGCCGCCGCCGACCAGGGTTACCCCATCAGATGAGTCGACAATACACACATTCATGCTGATAATGCCCCCGGTTAAGGCAGGTTCTTGCGCTCAAAGCAACAATCTGTTGTTCATTCTGCCCTATTCTTTCCATTAAATTGGACATGCAAGGGCCGACAGGTGCATAAAGCGCATCAAGAAGAACGTTAGGAAGAAGGTGTGCGTGCGATGACCGGTACGAAAAAGATCCTGACGGTAAGCTATGGCACGTTCTCGTGCACGTTGGAGGGGTTTGACGATCCGTTGAGCACGATGCAGGCGATTGCCGAATATTTTCGGCGCGTTGCGGCAGAAGACCGGTACTTCGGCGCAGCGCCGCTGACGTCCGATGCGGCGATGCTGCACCGCATTGCAGAGCGTGCCGTCAACCGGCGTTCCGAAGTGCCGATCGAAGACACGCCTATGATCCTGCGCGCGGAAGAGGCGATTCAGGCGGCGATATCCCCTGTTCCGCCCGCGCCTCAGGCTTTGTCTCAACCTGCATCCCACCCTGCAACAACGGGCCTTCTGGGGGAAGAAAGCGTGGCGGCCAAGCTGCAGCGCATCCGGGGCACCGTGGCGCGTGGTGACGAACCGGCTGTAGAGGCGTTCCCTGGTGGCGGGGAAGACACAGCGCCGGTTTTCGTGGCCCCCCCGGCCTTTTCCGACCGGACAGAAGATTATGCGGGGTCAGACGAGGACGCAAGAGCACAGATCATGGTCCCGCCAGACCACGACCTGGGGCCAGCGCAGTATGCGGCAGACCGCGATGGCCCTGCGGGCGCGCCGGATCTGCCCGTCATCTTGGGCAGTGCCGACTGGCACGGTGGCGAACCTGCGGCCATTCCTGCCGAAAGGGCTGACGATGATACGCCGGAACCGGCCGAACCTGCGCACGACGCCTTTGGTCTTGAACGGCTGACGGGCAATCAGTCCGATAACCCGGTGCGGTCGGTCAATCCTGCGGCGCACACTGTAGATACGCTGCCCGAGGCCCTGCCAGAGCTGACGGCCAAGGACCTGCCCGAGGCCACCGGGGCCGCAGACGAGGCCCTGCCAACATCGCTTGACCTTGCCTGGGCCGAAATGGTCGCTGCCTTTGCCCAGGACGGTGCAGCGCCGTCCGGCCCCGCGCAGAAAGCCGCTGTGGCAGACAGCGCGCCAGACGCCGCGAAAGGCCCGGCAAGATCGGCCCCGCAACCGGCACCATCGGCCCCGCAAGATGTCACAAGCTTTGCCAGCAGCTGGCAGGATGTTCTTTCGGCCTTTGAAGGCCTGCCCGAGCCGACCCTACCGGCGTCTGCCTGGCAACCGGCCCCCGACCTGCCTGAACCCGCCCGCGCGGGCGCAGAGCGTTCTGCGGTGTCGGACCGCCCAAGACAGGAAACACAGCAGGCACTTGTGCTGCGCGCGACGGAACTCTCTGCCGATCCTGCACTTGCCGAACCGGACGGGTTTCCAGCCGCGCAATCCGGTTCCGGCAACCGGGCCGATGCAACCCGGAGGGCTGAAGTCCTGATGAATCCTGAGGACCATGCCAGGGACACGGAAGGTGTCATGCGCCTGCTGCACGAGGCCAATACCGAAGCGGACGAACCCGAGAACAGCCGCCGTCTTTTGACGATGGCCCATTTCAAGCCCGCCGTCGCGGCCGCGGAGACCGACCTGCAGTCTGCCGGGGGTGAAAGCAGAACCGGCGACTCAACGCGTCTGGACCGCCATAATGACGATCTGGCCCGTCCCGTGCAGCAGCATCGCCCCGACGGCCCCACACCCTTCGGATGGTCCGCGCCACTTGTGCTTGTGTCCGAACAGCGAATCGACCCCCCCCTGCCGGATGGCGCGGTCATCCGCAGCCTGCAACAGCGCATCAGCACAACAAACCTGGCCGTCGAGCAATCACCCGATGACAGCGAAGACCCCGGCAGAGCCGAAGATACTTTCGTCCCGGCCCTGAGTTTTTCCGAATTCGCACAGCAGGTCGGCGTCGGCGAAATGCCGGATCTTCTGGAGGCGGCTGCGGCCTATACCGCCTGCATCGAAAAGCAGCCGCTTTTCACCCGCCCGCATCTGATGCGCCATGTCGCCGCCGCCACCGGGACCCGTGAGGTGAACCGTGAGGACAGCATGCGCAACTTCGGGCTGTTGCTGCGCCACGGCAAGATCGAAAAGGTCGATGGCGGCCTGTTCACGATCACAGGAAGCTGCAACTACCTGGCCCAGGCCCGCCGCATGACCGGCTGAGCAGCCGACCGCGGCGGGCACGGCTGCCCCCTGGTTTAAGGTTCTGCGTCAGGATCGGTCTGGCCGACGCCCCAGAAGACCGCGCGGAAGGGTACGATCCACAGGAACCCGAGCACCACGTAAACCACGATTTCCAGCCAGAACGGCGGGCGGTCGAACAGGTTGAGGATCGTGACCGCCGCCACGATGTAAAGCGGCATGCCGACCAGCAGGATCAGCAGGGACAGGCGGCGGCGGGTGCGGTAGCTCAGGGCCATACGGGGACCTCAATCTGCAAAGGGGTCGGTCACAAGAATCGTGTCATCCCTTTCGGGCGAGGTGGAAAGCAGCGCCACCGGGCATCGGATCAACTCTTCGATCCGCCGCACGTATTTGATCGCCGCCCCCGGCAGGTCGGCCCAGGACCGGGCACCGGCGGTGCTTTCGTGCCAGCCGTTCATCTCTTCATAGATCGGCGTGACGCGGGCCTGCAGGTTGGCGGCGGCGGGCAGGTAATCCAGCCGCTCGCCATCCAGGTCATAGCCGGTGCAGATGCGCAGCGTCGAAAATCCGTCCAGCACGTCCAGCTTGGTCAGGGCGATGCCCGACACGCCGCTGGTGGCACAGGTCTGGCGCACCAGAACGGCGTCGAACCACCCGCAGCGCCGCTTGCGCCCGGTGACCGTGCCGAATTCGTGCCCGCGCTGGCCCAGCCGTTCGCCATCGGCATCGAACAACTCGGTCGGGAACGGCCCCTCGCCCACGCGGGTGGTATAGGCCTTGACGATGCCCAGCACGAAATCGATCGCGTTCGGGCCAAGACCGGTTCCGGTCGCCGCCATGCCCGCCAGCGTGTTGGACGAGGTCACGAAGGGATAGGTTCCGAAATCCACATCCAGAAGCGATCCCTGCGCGCCTTCGAACAGGATGCGCTTTCCCGCCCGGCGCGCGTCGTTCAGCACCTTCCAGACCGGCTTGGCATAGGGCAGGATTTTCGGCGCAACCCCGACCAGGGCCGCCTTCAGCGCGGCGCGGTCCACAGGTGCCAGCCCCAGGCCGCGCCGCAGGGCATCGTGGTGGCCCAGCAGGCGGTCCAGCCGCAGATCAAGGGTTGCCTCATCCGCAAGGTCCGCCACGCGCACGGTGCGCCGCCCGACCTTGTCCTCATAGGCCGGGCCGATGCCGCGCCCTGTTGTGCCGATCTTTGCCACCCCCACCTGCGCCTCGCGCGCGCGGTCCAACTCGCCATGTACGGGCAGGATCAACGGCGTGTTTTCGGCGATCATCAGGGTGTCGGGCGACACGGCAACGCCCTGCCCGGACAGCTTGTCGATCTCGGCCAGCAGCGCCCAGGGGTCCAGCACCACGCCATTGCCGATGACACTCAGCTTGCCGCCGCGCACAATGCCGCTTGGCAGCAGCGACAGCTTGTAGATCACCCCGTCGATCACCAGCGTATGGCCCGCGTTGTGCCCCCCCTGGAACCGGGCGATCACATCGGCACGTTCGGACAGCCAATCGACGATCTTGCCCTTCCCCTCGTCGCCCCACTGGGCACCCACGACGACGACATTGGCCATCCGCAGTCTCTCCGCTTGTCAAAAACCATGCCAGCTTAGCGGTCTGCCCGACCCGGCGAAACAGCTAAATGCCCCTCCCGGCAGGCGCGGGCAAGGGGTTGCGGGCAGGGCGGCTTGGCCCTAGATAGACGCGGTATCACCCGGAAAGCGCGTCTCCATGGAAAACGTCGTTCTTGTCATCCACCTGATCCTGGCGCTTTGCCTTGTCGGGGTCGTGCTTTTGCAGCGGTCGGAAGGCGGCGGGCTTGGCATGGGCGGCGGCGGGGGCGGCGGCGTGATGTCGGGCCGGTCGGCGGCAACGGCACTGGCGAAACTGACCTGGATTTTTGCGGTCGGGTTCATCTGCACCTCGATCGGCCTCACGGTCATCGCGGCGCGCGACTCGGCCGGGACCTCGGTGATTGACCAGATCGGCGGAACGGCCCCGGCCCCCGCCCCGGTGGTGCCTCTGGCCCCGGAGGGACAGCTTCTGCCCCCGGCAACGGCGGATTCGCCAGCAACGCCGCCCCGCGCCGATGCTCCGGCATCGTCTGACTGATCCCCACCATCCTTAGATATCCCGATTCTGCGGAAAACAGCATCTAGAGGTGCGGTTGCGGTCTGCCCGGATTTCGGCTATGGGTCAACTTCCGTGATCCTGCGATTCCCGCTGCGCGAATCGCCCCCTCTGACTCAGGCACGGGAGCGTCCATGGCACGTTACGTTTTCATTACCGGCGGCGTGGTGTCCTCGCTTGGAAAGGGGCTGGCCTCGGCGGCGCTGGGGGCGCTTTTGCAGGCGCGCGGCTTTTCTGTCCGCCTGCGCAAGCTGGACCCCTACCTGAACGTCGACCCCGGAACGATGTCGCCCTTCGAGCATGGCGAGGTTTTTGTCACCGATGACGGGGCCGAGACCGATCTTGACCTTGGCCATTACGAACGCTTCACCGGCGTCTCGGCGCGCAGGACCGACAGCGTGTCATCGGGGCGCATCTACTCCAACGTTCTGGAAAAGGAACGCCGCGGCGATTACCTGGGCAAGACGATTCAGGTCATTCCGCATGTCACCAACGAGATCAAGGATTTCCTGCGCATCGGGGATGACGAGGTCGATTTCATGCTGTGTGAAATCGGCGGCACCGTGGGCGACATTGAAGGCCTGCCGTTCTTCGAGGCGATCCGACAGTTCGCCCAGGAACGCCCGCGCGGCCAGTGCATCTTCATGCACCTGACGCTGCTGCCCTATGTCACGGCCTCGGGCGAGTTGAAGACAAAGCCCACGCAGCATTCGGTCAAGGAGCTGCGGTCGATCGGGATTGCCCCCGATGTGCTGCTGTTGCGGTCCGAACACCCCATTCCGGACCGCGAGCGCGAAAAGATCGCCCTGTTCTGCAACGTGCGCAAAGAGGCCGTCATTGCCGCCCCCGACCTGAAGACGATCTACGATGCCCCCCTTGTCTATCACCGCGAAGGGCTGGACCAGGCGGTTCTCGACGCCTTCGGCATCTCGCCTGCGCCGCGCCCCAACCTGGCGCGCTGGGAAGATGTGATGGACCGGCTGACAAATGCCGAAGGCGAGGTGCGCGTGGCCATCGTCGGCAAATACACCCAGCTGGAAGACGCCTACAAATCAATTGCCGAGGCGCTGACCCATGGCGGCATGGCCAACCGCACCCGTGTGAAGGCCGAATGGATCGACGCCGAGATTTTCGAACGCGAAGACCCCGGCCCCTGGCTTGAAGGGTTTCAGGCCATTCTGGTCCCCGGCGGCTTCGGTGAGCGCGGAACCGAAGGCAAGATCAAGGCGGCCCGCTACGCGCGCGAAAAGAGGATCCCCTACCTTGGGATTTGCCTTGGCATGCAGATGGCCGTCATTGAGACGGCCCGCACGCTTGCGCATATGGACAATGCCGGGTCCGAGGAGTTTGATCACGAAACCGGATCAAAGCGGTTTACCCCGGTTGTCTACCACCTGAAGGAATGGGTGCAGGGCAACCATGTGGTCGAACGCAAGGTCGGCGATGCCAAGGGCGGCACCATGCGCCTTGGGGCCTATACCGCAAACCTGCTGCCCGGATCGCGCGTGGCGCAGATTTACGGGACGACCGTGATCGAGGAACGCCACCGCCACCGCTATGAGGTGGACATCAAGTATCGCGACAAGCTGGAAGCCTGCGGTCTGACCTTTTCGGGCATGAGCCCCGATGGCCGCCTGCCCGAGATCGTCGAGATCAGGGACCATCCCTGGTTCATCGGGGTTCAGTACCACCCGGAACTGAAATCCAAGCCCTTCGCACCGCATCCGCTGTTTGCCGATTTCGTGCGCGCGGCGGTGGAGGTGAGCCGGCTGGTCTGACAGGGTGCCGAAACAGCACCCCCGCCGATTGCCGGACGGGAAGATAACACTGATCAATCGCAAAGGGGTAGTTTCTCAGTATGAAATCTGTCGGGGTTGAAAGAGGTATCGCCCTGCGCGCCCGCTTCCGACATGCTTAGCGTGAAGCATATGGAGTTTGCCATGCCAAAAGGCCCGAACGGAGAGAAGCGCCCTGCTGACGCAGTGGGTCTGGCCGTGTACGTTGCTAGGATCGCGACGGGCGAGGTTGATGACGCGCCCTTAGATGACGGCAACGACAAGGCCGCTCAGGCGATGGGCAAGAAGGGTGGCGCGGCCCGCGCTGCCAGCATGACGCCGGAGCGGCGGGCCGAGATCGCGAAGAAGGCGGCGGCTAAGTGTTGGGGCAAAGAATAGTTTGTGGAATATTTTTCTTGCCTTTTTGGTGTCTGGGTGGCACCCTGTCTCTGCAGCGGCAAGGGCGAGAAAATGACCAGAACAATTCACGATCTTATGGGAGCACTCCAGCCGTATCACGACATCTTGGACGCGATTTCGCGAGAGGCTCACGACACGTATGTGTCGCGTTACGATCCCTCGTTGCGCCTTGAACACGGCTCTCGCACGCAAGCCAATTGCACCTACGACCACATCGTAGCCGCTGCCGACCGGGCACTCCTTGATGATGCGAATGTTATTCCAAAGGACATTCGCGGCTTGAAGGTATGGATTTTCAAGTCGCAGGACGTGGTTATCCGGTTCAAGAAGATGGACGATTTTGGTAATAGCAGGACATACCAAACCCGGCAGCAGATAGACTACGACAAGGGCATTGAGTTGCCGGGCTTGCCCGTCCCTCCAGTTCGGCTGACCGCTGGGTATCTTTTGGACCGCACGGGAAGCCAATGTATTCGGAGCCAGATCGCCCGCCCCGGCGAAATGACCGTCGATTGGTGCGCCGCACTGATCCCTGCCGAACTGCGGGAAGATAACACTGCGACATGGACCGAAGTAACGGCTCAACGCCGTTTCGGGTGAGAGCAAAAAATCGATGGAAAAGTTCAACCGCCATATGTTGGCGCTCGCAAGGGATTCGAGGGGGCTTACTCAAATCGAACTGGCGAGCACCTTGGGAGTGAAGCAGGGAACAGTCTCGAAGTATGAGAGTGGCCTACTGGAGCCACCAGAAGACTACCTCGACGAGGTAAGCGGTGCGCTTGGATACCGGCGAACGTTTTTCTTCGAGACTGGTCGCCCCTACGGGATGCCTCCTTTCCACTATAGGAAACGCAAGAAGCTGTCAGTGAAGGCATTGTCCAGGATTGTCGCAGAGATGAACATCCGGCGAATGCACGTTGCAACGTTGCTGCGGTCTTATGAAATCAAGAGCAACGGCTTTATCCCTGAGATTGAGCGTGACGAGTATGTTGGCCGCGCAAAAGTACATTTCTCCGTTGAAGATGTTGCTCGACGGATGCGCGAGCAGTGGATGCTGCCGCAAGGTCCGATCCAAAGCATGGTCGATGTCGTTGAGAGCGCGGGCGGGATCGTCGTGCCGTGCGACTTTGGGTCTGATCTTTTGGACGCCATGAGCCAACGTATTGATGGGATGCCGGTGCTCTTTTTTGTAAATGTAAATGCACCCGGAGATAGAGCGAGGCACACTCTGGCACATGAACTCGGCCACATGTTGCTGCATACGCGCGAGGTGTTGGCCGACGACGAAATGGAAGATGAGGCTGATGCTTTTGCGGGGGCGTTCCTGTTGCCCGCCCATGAAATTCGTCCTCAACTGCGGCAGTTTAATATTAGACAGCTTTCCAACATGAAAGGGTACTGGAAAGTTTCGATGGCTGCGATTGCGGTTCGGGCTAGTCGCCTAAACCTGATAACGCCTTACCAGAGAAAATCATTCTGGATTGAAATGAGCCGGCTCGGCTATAGAAAGCGTGAGCCGAATGAGCCGGCCAAAGAAACCCCGTCATTGTTGCGGAAAATGTTAGACTACCATGTGTCCAAACTTGGATATTCGATAGAAGAACTATCTTCGGTTCTCCACGTCACTACAGACGAGTTTTTTGCAATGTATGGTTCGATCTTAACCCCCAGCGGGTCGGAGCGTCTGAAGTTGCGAGTGATAAAGTGAATGTTTGCACCCAAGCCGCGCGGACCCTACCACAAGAAGGATAATTCAAACTGAGACACTACCCGCAAAGGCGGCTTGCAATTCCGGGCGGGATCGGGATCAGGAACCGCACCGCGTATCCCCCGCCCGCGCGGAAGGGTCCCCGCAGGCCGGCAGGTCCGGGAGCGGCAGAAGGCCAGCGCCCGCCCCGCAACCGGCAGGCGCTGGCCTGCCGTCAGTGCGGACATCACGGGTCTTTGCGGCAGCGTCGCGCGCGGGCGGGGGATACGCGGTGCGGTTCCTGATCCCGCCCGGAAGGGCAATCCCTTTCCCCGGATCGGAAAGCGTTTCCCGGCAGGCAAGCGGTCGGATTACTGATTCAGCACCCTGTCAGGGCGCTGGCGCCGGGAGGGCCGCTGTCCGCGCCCCTACCAACCCGGCTGTTCTGCCGGGATCGATGCGGCGACCCGCAGATGGCCAAGGCTGCCGTCCATGAATTCGGCGCATTCCTCGACCAGGAACGCGAAATACTCGGTCTCGATCTGCTGGCCGTCCAGCATCAGCGAGACGACAAACTTGAGCTTGGCCGAAACATCTTCCAGACATTGGGGCAGGCTGTGCAGAATCTGGCTTTCCAGCCTTCGCATTTCGGACTTCAGCCGGGTGATCTCGGCGTCGAGCAGTTCGATTTCGGTTCCCTCCGGCCGGTCCAGATTCTCGATGAAGCGCCGCGTCGTCAGGGGCAGGGCATTGCGGATGCATTTCTGCGCAAGCTCGACCGCACCAAGGAATTCCCCGAAGGAACGTCCCGTCATCCTGCCGCTGTCCGGGTCATGGGACTGTGCGTCGACCTGCGCATCAGTCATGCGCCGCAGGGTCATCCCGGCAAAGACGGCACGGCTGAGCCTTTCCTGCCGCGTCATGGCGTCATCGCACTGTCTTTCCAGCGCTTCAAGGGCGCGGATCTGGTCCGCGATCGACTGCTTCGCACCGGTGCCACGCACTATTCCGGCAATCTGACGGCTGGACTGGGGTTCGGGACGGAACAGGGGGGCAGCGTTCATCTCTTGTGACCTTGTCGCTTGTATCGCATGTCTGGCGTCATCCGGCGCTTGATGGCGTCAGACATCCTATGGACTCGATATGGGGCAAGAATTGGGTCCAATCTTGGCAATCGCGCCCAATTGGTAAAGAAGGCGTGATCCGGACCCCGCGCGGCCCGGACGGGCACGCCCCCCCGGCCCGGCCTATTGAAATCCTGCCACTGCGGCGCTAGGCGAAGGTCATGCTTGGCTATCAGCACATTTACCACGCGGGCAACGCCGCCGATGTGCACAAGCATGTGATGCTGTGCGCGATGCTTGACTACCTTGTCCGCAAGGACAAACCGCTGAGCTATGTCGAAACCCATGCCGGGCGCGGGCTGTATGACCTTCGCGCCGAAGAAGCGCTGAAAACCGGCGAGGCTGATCAGGGCATCCTGCGGCTGGCCGCCCGCCTGCCGGGGGATCATCCCTACATGTGGCGCCTGTCCGAAGTGCGGGCGCGTTACGGGCCGAACGCCTATCCGGGCTCGCCCCTGCTGGCGGCGCTGACCCTGCGGGACAAGGACAGGATGCACCTGGCAGAGCTGCACCCGCGCGAGAATGCCGCCCTGCATGCGGCCCTTGGCCCCTGGGGTGCCCATATCCATGCCGGGGATGGCTTTGCGATGGCCCGGGCAATCTGCCCGCCCGCGCCCAGGCGCGGCATCATGCTGGTCGATCCGTCCTACGAGATGAAGGAGGATTACGACCTGATTCCGGATGTCTTTGCGGCGATCAACAGAAAGTGGAATGTCGGCATCCTTGCCTTGTGGTATCCGCTTCTGGCGTCTGCGGCGCATCGCCCGATGCTGCGGCGGCTGGAGCAGGCGTTTCCAGAGGCCCTGCGCCATGAGGTGTCTTTCGGTGCGGCCGGCCCGACGCATCGTTTGCGCGGGTCGGGCATGTTTGTCGTGAACCCTCCCTATGGGCTGGACGGGCAGGCGACCCATCTGTCATCCCTGTTCGCATCCCTGCCCCCCTGACGTCCCGCTGGTTTTCCGCCCCCTGCTGACAAGAGCCATCATGATCGATCAACTTCTTCGCCGTCTTCGCAGCCCTGTCGCCGCGCCCGCCCCCGGGGCCGCGCTGGCCATGGCGGCCCTGCTTGTTCGCCTGGCGCGCGCCGACGGCAGCTATGACGTGACAGAAGTGGCCAGCATCAACCGCGCCCTTGCCGGGTCCTTCGGCCTGTCCCCCGAGGCGGCCGGTGCCCTGCGGCTGCAGGCCGAAGCGCTGGAGGCCAAAGCCCCCGACACCGTGCGCTTCACCCGGTCGCTGAAAGACGCGGTGCCGCATGAGCACCGCATCGCCCTGGTCGAGGCGATGTGGCGCGTCGTTCTGTCGGACGGCATCCGGGATGAGGAAGAGGAAAGCATGATGCGCCTTGTGACAAACCTGCTGGGGATCAGCGATGTGGACAGTGCCCTTGCCCGCCAGCGGGTCGGTGCGCGGTGATCGCGTCGCTTCCCATGTATGACCGCCCGGAAACGGCGGCGGCCAATGACCGGCTTTGGGCCGGCATCCGCGACCGGCTGCACGCCGAAGGCCTGCCCGCCCCCGAAGCGCTGATCCATGACGCGCCCGATCTTTGGCTGCACTGGACCTCGCCCGATCTGGTGCTGTCCCAGACCTGCGGCTTGCCCTATCGGTCCCGGCTGCATGGCCAGGTCACGCTGGTCGGAACGCCCGACTATGCGGTCGATGGCTGCGGGCCGGGGCAGTACCGCAGCGTCTTCGTGGCCCGTGCCGATGATCCGCGCGACCGGATCGACATGTTCGACGGCGCAGGCCTGGCCTATAATGACGCGCTGTCGCAGTCCGGCTGGGCCGCGCCGCAGACCCATGCGGCGCAGATCGGCATCCGCCTGTTCCCCGCCCTGCAGACCGGTGCCCACGCGCAGTCCGCCCGCGCCGTTGCCGATGGCCGCGCTGCGATTGCGGCGCTGGACGCCGTGACCTGGCGGCTTATGCAGCGCCTTGACCCCGTCACCCGCGATCTTCGTGTGGTGGGGCTGACCGCACCGACGCCTGGCCTGCCGCTGATCACCGCTCCGGGGCATGATGAGGATATCCTGTTTGATGTCGTGGCCGAAGCCATCGCCGACATGCCCGACGCCGACCGGGATCTGACCGGTCTGCGACGGATCGTGCGCATTCCCGCAGCCGCCTATCTTGCCGTGCCCACGCCGCCGTCACCGGACCGGATCGTTCAGGAAACCTGCGGATTAATCCCGTGATGCGGTGGAACCTGCACAATGGGCGTTGCAATAAGGCGAAAATTGCGCGCTCTTTATCCGACCCCATGCGAACGAGCAGCCGTGCCCCCTGATTCCCTTGTCACAAATGACGCGCCCGTCATCGAAATCCGCAACCTGCACAAGTGCTATGGGGCGATCGAGGTCCTCAGGGGTGTCGATCTGGTGGCACCGCGCGGTCACGTCGTGTCGTTGATCGGCTCGTCCGGGTCCGGAAAATCGACGCTGCTGCGCTGCTGCAACCTGCTGGAGGACAGCCAGCAGGGCGACGTGATCTTTGAAGGCGAATCCGTGATCTGGACAGGAACCGGACTTGACCGCCGCCAGGCAGACCGCGCACAGGTGATCCGCATCCGCACCAATCTGTCGATGGTGTTCCAGCAGTTCAATCTTTGGGCCCATATGACGGTCCTGCAAAATGTCATGGAGGCGCCTGTGACCGTGCTGCGCCAGGACCCGGCCGCGGTCGAGGCCCGCGCCCGCGCCCTGCTGGACAAGGTCGGGATCGCCGACAAGGCCGATGCCTGGCCCGCCATGCTGTCCGGCGGCCAGCAGCAGCGCGCCGCCATCGCCCGCGCCCTGTGCATGGAACCGCGCGCCCTTCTGTTCGACGAGCCGACGTCGGCCCTTGATCCCGAGCTGGAACAAGAGGTGGTCAAGGTCATCAAGGCCCTGGCCGAAGAGGGGCGCACGATGATCCTGGTGACCCATGACATGCGGCTGGCCGCCGACGTGTCGGACCATGTCATCTTTCTTCATCAGGGCAAGGTCGAAGAACAGGGACCGCCCGAACGGGTTTTCGCCAACCCGCAGACCGAACGCCTGCGCGGCTTTCTGCGGTCAGCCAACTGACCGCCGCAAGACGCGCCCCACCCACCCGACCAACCATCATCAAGGGAGACCAGAATGACCAGACTTGTGATCGCCGCCGCCGTGCTGGCGCTGTCCACCGGCCTTGCCGCCGCACAGACGGTGCGGATGGGGACCGAAGGGGCCTACCCCCCGTACAACTTCATCAACGATGCCGGCGAGGTCGACGGCTTTGAGCGCGAGCTGGGCGACGAGCTGTGCACGCGGGCCGGGCTGACCTGCGAATGGGTCACGACCGACTGGGATTCGATCATCCCCAACCTGCAGTCCGGCAACTATGACACCATCATCGCCGGCATGAGCATCACCGAAGAGCGCGGGAAGGTGATCGATTTCACGCAGAACTACATCCCGCCGGCCGCGTCGGCCTATGCAGCCCTGTCGCCGGATGCCGATCTGAAGGGCGGCGTGATCGCGGCCCAGGTCGGCACCATCCAGGCGGGCTTTGTCGCGGAAAGCGGTGCCACCCTGCTGGAGTTTGCAACCCCCGATGAAACGGTGGCTGCCGTGCGCAACGGCGAGGCGGACGCGGTCTTTGCCGACAAGGATTACCTTGCCCCCATCGTCGCGGAATCGGGGGGCGAGCTGTCCTTCGCCGGGACCGATATTCAGTTGGGCGGCGGCGTCGGCATGGGGCTGCGCAAAAGCGACACCGAGCTGAAGGCAAAGTTCGATGCCGCCATTCAGTCGATGAAGGATGACGGTACGCTGAATGCAATGATCCTCAAATGGTTCGGTGCGGAAGCGACGACATTCTGATCCGATCGCACGCAACTGCAACGGTACCCGGCCCCTGTGGCCGGGCACCTGTTCGGGATGACAGATGTTTTCAGCCTGTGCAGACCCCTCCAGCCTGGACGGCCTTGCCTGGTTGGGGTGCTACCTGACCACGGGCAAGCATATTGATTTCTATTGGTCCTTTCTGACCGTGCTGGTCCTTCTTGCCGTCACCGCGCCCGTCGCACTGGCCTTCGGCTTTGGCGGGGCGATGGCGGCGCGGTCGCCCGTGCTGCCGCTGCGGCTGGTGGGCAAGGGATATGCCGCGATGGTGCGCGGCATCCCTGATATCGTCTTCTTTCTGTTCTTTGTCATTGCCCTGGATCAGGGTCTGGAATGGATGCTTCATCAGGCCCGCTGCCCCGACTGGACCGACCCGATCCGCCAGGGGCTGGAATTTCGTGTCTGCCCCGAGGCCAAGATCCCTTCGGGCAACGCCGCCCAGATCTGGCATCGGCTGTATGGGTTCGGCCTGGCCGTTGTTACCTTCGCGATCGTCTTCGGGGCCTTTGCCGCCAATGTGCTGTATGGCGCGATGCAGGCCGTGCCCAAGGCGCAGCTTGAAACCGGCGAAAGCTTTGGCATGTCGCAGCGCCAGGTGTTCCACCGCATCCTGGTGCCGCAGATGTGGGTCTATGCCCTGCCCGGCCTGTCCAACCTGTGGATGATCCTGATCAAGGCGACGCCGCTGCTGTTCCTGCTGGGTGTTCAGGACATCGTCTATTGGGCGCGGGAACTGGGCGGCAGCAAGACCAGCGCCTTTGACTATCCCCATCCCGACTGGCGGCTGTACTACTTTCTTGGATTGCTTGTGTTCTACCTGTGCATGACGCGCGCGTCGGAAATCGTGCTGGGCCGCCTGACGCAGCGGCTGACACGCGGGCAGGCAACGCTGGCGGGCAATGCCCGACGAAAGGCGGCGTGATGAGCTGCCTGCAGATCATCGGTGATTACGCCTTCCGGTCGCTTGGCTATGGCGAGCGCCTGCTGCCGCGCAGCGATTTCACGCTGTGCCACCAGGTGACGCTGATCGGGTCGGGGCTGATCTGGAATATCTATTTCGGCGCGCTGGCGCTGATTGCGGGCTTCTTTCTGGCCAATGCGGTGGCGCTGGCCAGGGCAAGCGGCCGGTTCTGGCTGCGCAAGCCGGCCGAATGGTTTATCTTCGTGTTCCGCGGCTCGCCCTTGTTCATCCAGTTCTTCCTGTTTTATGAGGCCTTCGTGCTGCTGCCCAGGGCAGGGTTCGACATTCCGCTGGGGCTGATCACCCTGACGGTCGAGACCGACTGGCTGACCAGGG
The DNA here is from genome assembly GCA_020250445.1 of Rhodobacter sp. GTDB lineage: Bacteria > Pseudomonadota > Alphaproteobacteria > Rhodobacterales > Rhodobacteraceae > Aliitabrizicola. Next base: position 2,358 of record JADCEF010000102.1, on the reverse strand, counting down.
CCTGGGCCGGGGCGCTGATCGTGCTGTTTCTCAACACCGCCGCCTACTCCGCCGAGATCTTCCATGGCGCGCTGCAATCGGTCCCGCGCGGCGATATCGAGGCCGCCGATGCCTATGGCCTGTCAGGCTGGGCCCGGTTTCGCCGCGTGCTGTGGCCCACCATGCTGCGCCTTGCCTGGCCCGCCTATACGAACGAGGCGATCTTCCTGTTTCACGCCACCACCCTGGTGTTCTTTTCCGGCTTTCCGGCCTTCCAGCAGCGGGGCGATGCGCTGTACTATGCCAATTACTTTGCCGACAAGACGTTCAATCCCTTCATCCCCTATCCGATCGTCGCGGTCTATTTCATCCTGCTGACGCTGCTTCTGACCTGGGCTTTCGGACGGGTGAACGCACGCCTCAACCGTCATCTGCCCTCCAACATCCGGCCCGGAATTCGCTTGCGCGCGCAGCTGATCCGGTAGTATCGATCATTTGATCAAATTATCCGGGCACCCGCCCGGACCCGCTGGCGATGTGCCGTGCAACAGGCGACTGGCGGGAAGGGATCGGAAATGGGGACAGGACCAAGGGCATGGTCCGTGCGCTTTCTATGCTGCGCAGGCCGTGCCCCGACCTGATGTGACATTATGAAGAACTGGCTCAGAAAGCACCCCGAGGTGCGGACCATTCGTGTGGCTGCGGCCGACCTGAACGGACAGGCGCGCGGCAAACGCATTCCGGCAAGATTTGCCGACAAGGTCGTGGACGAAGGAACGCGCTTTCCGTTTTCGGTCCTGAACCTGGATATCTGGGGCGAAGACATCGACGACAGCCCGCTGGTCTTTGAACAGGGCGATGCGGATGGCGTGCTCAAACCCACCGAGCGCGGCTTCATGCCGATGCCCTGGCTTGAGGCGCCGACAGCCCTGCTGCCGATCTGGATGTTCCGCGAAGACGGCCGCCCCTATGACGGCGACCCGCGCCATGCGCTGCGTGCCGTGGTCGAGAAATTCAAGGCCAAGGGCCTGACCCCGGTTGTCGCGGTGGAGCTGGAGTTTTTCCTGATCGACGATAGCGGCAAGACGCTGCAGGTGCCGCCCTCGCCCCGGTCGGGAAAGCGCCGGAAGGCGTCTGAAACACTGTCGATCCGGGCGCTGGACGCCTTCGACACCTTCTTCACCGATCTCTATGACGCCTGCGAGGCGATGGACATTCCGGCCGATACCTCGACCTCGGAAACGGGTCTGGGGCAGTTCGAAGTGAACATGATGCATTGCGACGACGCCCTGCGCGCCGCCGACGATGCCTGGCTGTTCAAGATGCTGGTCAAGGGTCTGGCCCGGCGCCACGGCTTTGCCGCCAGCTTCATGGCGAAGCCTTATCTTGAGTATTCGGGGTCGGGACTGCACACGCATTTCTCGCTGATCGACGATGACGGCAGGAACGTCTTCGACAACGGCGGTCCGGAAGGCTCCCGGCTGATGCGCCATGCCGTGGCGGGTTGCCTGAAGGCGATGCACGATTCCACCCTGATCTTCGCGCCCCATGCCAACAGCTTTGACCGGCTGGTGCCGGACGCCCATGCGCCGACCTCGGTCGCCTGGGGGTACGAAAACCGCACCACGGCGATTCGCATTCCCGCAGGCAAACCGTCGTCCCGCCGGATCGAGCACCGCGTGGCGGGGGGTGATGTGAACCCTTACCTGATGCTTGCGGGCATTCTGGGTGCAGCCCTGATAGGGATCGAAGACGGGCAGGAACCGGCCAAACCCGTGGCAGGCAACGCCTATGCCCTTGATCTGCCGCAGATCCCCACCACCTGGGGCGGGGCGATCGATGCCTTTGAAAACAGCATGGTGCTGGAACGCTTCCTGCCGCGCGAGTTGATCCGCAACTATGTGCTGACCAAGCGGCAGGAGCTGCATTACATGGCCGACCTGAACCGCGAGGAACAGGTGGAGATTTATCTGGATACGGTCTGAGCGGGTGCTGCCCATGGTGGGACATAAAGCGGAGCACAGTCAATCAAGGGGTAGTCGGGGCGTTTAATCTTGCATTCATGCTTTCAACGCCGCCGCGCCGAGGCGGATCGTCTCGAGACGAGGGACGTCTTTCCTGAATTGGCAAGGTGCCGAAAAGCATCGTCGCCGCTTGCCGGACGGGAAGACCGTTCTGATCCGTCGCAAAGGCGGCCACGGTTCCGGGCGGGATCAGGAAACGCGACCCGCGTTTCCCCCGCCCCTGCGCAACGGTGCCCTGTGGACCGGCAGGTCCTGGAACAACAACAGGCCAGCGCCCGACCCGGCGGGCGAGAAGCGCCCGCCGCTGGCGGGGCGGGCGCTGGCCGGGGGCTTTGGCCCCCGGCCGGTCAAGGAT
>JADCEF010000101.1 GCA_020250445.1 Rhodobacter sp. | reverse complement strand
GCTGCGCATTCCCCGTCCGAGGGTCGGGAACTTGGCGAAGGATCGTGATCAATGACGGCATGGGTTCCTCCCTTAGGAACCACATGCAGAATCCAATTCAGACCCAAGCGCTACCTCAAATCTTCAAATGCGATTCCCCTGCCCGGCACCTCTGCCCATTCCGCTTGCGCCGCTTCCCCGCCCCGCTTAAGAAGCGGGCGGTTTTGCGCGGGCGGTGAAGGAGACGGGCAGTGCCGCTTCTGGTCATGAAATTCGGCGGTACTTCGGTGGCGGACCTGGCCCGCATCAGGAATGCCGCCGAAAAGGTCAGGCGCGAGGTGGCGCGCGGCTTTGACGTGATCGTCATCGTCTCGGCCATGTCCGGCAAGACCAACGAACTGGTGGGCTGGGTCGAGCAGACCTCGCCGCTGTTTGATGCGCGCGAATATGATGCCGTGGTCTCGTCCGGCGAAAATGTCACGGCGGGGCTGATGGCGCTGACCTTGCAGGAAATGGACGTGCCCGCCCGGTCCTGGCAGGGCTGGCAGGTGCCGATCCTGACCACCTCGGCCCATTCCGCGGCCCGGTTCACGGATATTCCGCGCGCCAATATCGACGCGAAGTTCGCCGAAGGCTTCCGCGTGGCGGTCGTGGCGGGCTTTCAGGGCGTCAGTGCCGAACACCGCATCACCACGCTGGGGCGTGGCGGGTCCGATACCACCGCCGTCGCCTTTGCCGCCGCCTTTGATGCCGAACGCTGCGACATCTACACGGACGTCGATGGCATCTACACCACCGACCCGCGCATCACCGCCAAGGCGCGCAGGCTGGAAAAGATCGCGTTCGAGGAGATGCTGGAACTGGCCTCGCTGGGGGCCAAGGTGCTGCAAACGCGGTCGGTCGAACTGGCGATGCGCTACAAGGTGCGCCTGCGCGTGCTGTCTTCGTTCGAGGAAACGGACGAGGATTCGGGAACCCTGGTCTGCGACGAGGATGAAATCATGGAATCAAAAGTTGTCTCGGGCGTCGCCTATTCGCGGGACGAGGCGAAGATGACCCTGGTCAAGGTGCAGGACCGCCCCGGCATCGCCGCCGCCATCTTCGGCCCCCTGTCGGAAGCCGGGGTGAATGTCGACATGATCGTGCAGAACATCTCCGAAATCGGGAATGGCGGCGCGGTCACCGACATGACCTTTTCCTGCCCGACCAATCAGGTGGCCCGCGCCCGCAATGCGATGGAAGACGCCCGCGCGGCGGGGCTGATCGCCTATGCCGATCTGGTGCAGGACACCGAGGTGGCCAAGGTTTCGGTGGTGGGAATCGGGATGCGCAGCCATGCCGGGGTCGCCGCCACCATGTTCAAGGCGCTGGCGGCAGAGAATGTAAACATCAAGGTGATTGCGACGTCAGAGATCAAGATTTCCGTGCTCATCGACCGGAAGTATATGGAGCTTGCGGTACAGGCGCTGCATGACGCGTTTGAGTTGGAGAAGGGGTGAGGGTGACCAAGGAACATTGGGACCACAAAGTATCGAAATTGGGGCGCGATACAAAACACGCAAACTCTGCTCCCTTCCTTTCACAAGAAATGCGACGGGTAAGAACGGCAAGCCGGAAGAAGCCGATTTCCAGTCAACCATGAAGCGAAATTAAGGTCATATGAAATCAGCGCGAAGCAGTCAGTCCGGATGGCGCTTTGTAAATTTCGCGGTAAACTAAGCGCTTCATTGAACATTAAATGCACTCTCTTTCCAAATCTATGCGCTTTAGGATCACGACCCTTTAGATCACTTGCACAGGTCGTTTTGACTTGATCCGGTTATGGCACCAAAGGGGGTGCCGCACCAGTGATTTGTTCTGCCTGACCGAAAAGCAGGAACCTCTTCCGCCTGCGCGCGCCTTTCGCATTCTGGCAGGGGCCGTTGCCCCTGCCACAGCGCCACGCTGCCCCTTGTCCAGCCGGGGGCCCAAAGCCCCCGGCCAGCGCCCGCCCCGCCCCTGGCGGGCGCTTCCCGCCCGCCGGGTCGGGCGCTGGCCTGTCGGTGTTCCCGGATCTGCCGGTCTGCGGGGCACCGTTGCGCGCGGGCGGGGGAAACGCGGGTCGCGTTTCCTGATCCCGCCCAAAGGGGCAATCCCTTTCCCCGGACCGGGAAGAGTTTCCCGGCAGGCAGGTGGTCGGGTTGTTGTTTCAGCACCCTGTCAAGGTCTGATCGCGGCACCTTTCCGATGCCACGCCCGACAGAAGGTCACATGCCCGAACGCACGGAAACCGAAAGCCGCAAGCTGTTGCGCCGCCTGCGCGATACCCTGGCCGAACGCGGCCAGGGGCAGGAGCGGCTGGACAGGATCACCCATCTGATCGCGGATTCCATCGGCACCGAAGTTTGTTCCATCTATCTCTTTCGTGACTCTGAGACGCTGGAACTTTGCGCCACCGAGGGGTTGAAGCGCGAGGTGGTCCACAAGACCCGCATGAAGCTGGCCGGCGGCCTTGCAGGCCGCGTGACGCGCACCGCCTGACCATTTCGCGTTTGTGGTGGCTTCACGCACGCACCGCACGGCTAGATTTCGGTGCTGATTTCCCGCAAGCGCATGGAACTTGCCATACAGGCGCTTCACGATGCCCTCGGGGCCGGAGAGGGGCTGAGACCCGCTTCGGGTTAAAGCACGGACAGAACCGCAATCGGCCCCGATCCCGTGTCGGTGCTGACCGGGACCGGCATCCGGACCAACCCGCAGGATCGCCAGGATCGGGATGATCCCGTCCCCTCCCCAAGCGGGCACTGTTAGACCCCGGTTCCATCGCCGCTGCGCCATCGCATTTCCGGATGCGGGCCCCCCGGCGGGTGTCCCAAGTCTGCGGACAGGGCGGGAAAAAAGCACGGCGGCACGCTGCATGACCCCGATGGTCCGGCCCTGTCGCCCGTTACAGCCCGCGCCAGCCGATGTCGCGGCGGCAGAAACCGCCGGGCCAGTCGATGCGCTCCACCAGGGCATAGGCCCTGGCCCGCGCTTCGGCCAGCGTCGCGCCCCGGGCGGTGACGTTCAGCACGCGCCCGCCCGCGGCGATGGTCTGGCCGTCGCGCCCGGCGGTACCTGCGTGAAAGACCATGTGACGGCTGTCTTCCGGCAGCGCGTCCAGCCCCCGGATCTGGCTGCCCTTGGCAAAAGCACCGGGATAGCCCCGCGCGGCCAGCACCACGGTCAGCGCATGGTCCGGTGCCCAGGCGACGCGGGCATCGGCCAGCCGCCCTTCGGCGCAGGCCAGAAGCAGGTCCAGCGCCTGCGCGCCCAGGCGCATCATCAGCACCTGGCATTCGGGGTCGCCGAAGCGGGCGTTGTATTCCACCAGCCGCGCCCTGCCGTCCGCGATCATCAGCCCGGCATAAAGCACCCCCTGATAGGGCGTGCCGCGCCGTGCAATTTCGGCAACCGTGGGGCGCACGATCCGGGCCATCACCTGGTCTGCGATCGCTTCGGTCAGCACCGGGGCCGGGGAATAGGCCCCCATGCCGCCGGTGTTCGGGCCACTGTCGCCGTCGAAGGCGCGCTTGTGGTCCTGCGCGGTGCCGACGGGCAGGCAGGTGGTGCCATCGGTCAGGATGAAGAAGCTGGCTTCCTCGCCGCCCATGAATTCTTCGATCACCACCTCTGCCCCGGCCTGTCCGAAGCTGCCCGAAAACATGTCGTCAACCGCCGCCAGCGCCTCGGCCAGCGTCATCGCCACCACCACGCCCTTGCCTGCCGCCAGCCCGTCGGCCTTGACCACGATCGGCGCGCCCTTGGCGGTGACATAGGCCCGGGCCGGGGCCGCTTCGGTGAAGCGCGCCCAGGCGGCGGTCGGGGCACCGCAGGCATCGCAGATCTCCTTGGTGAACGCCTTGGAGGTTTCCAGCCGCGCCGCCGCCGCCGAGGGGCCGAAGGTCAAGAGCCCCGCCGCACGGGTCGCATCCGCCACACCGGCCGCCAGCGGGGCCTCTGGCCCGATCACCACAAAATCAATGGCATTCTCTTCGCAAAAGGCCACAACCGCCGCCCCGTCCAGGATGTCCAGATCGGCGCATTCCGCCAGCCGGGCAATGCCCGCATTGCCGGGGGCCACGATCAGGCGGTCGGTCTTGGGGTTCTGCTTGATCGCCCAGGCCAGGCTGTGTTCGCGCCCGCCCGCGCCAAGGATGAGGATGTTCATGTCTGTGCCCGCTTGGCCTTTGCCGGCCCGCGTTCTAGGGTCTGCGCACCCCGTTCACAAGGCAACTTGCATGACCGACCTGTTCGAAGACCCCGCGCCCGCCGGCAATGCCCCGGAATTCACCGTGTCGGAACTGTCCGGGGCGGTGAAGCGGGTGATCGAGGGCGAATTCGGTCTGGTTCGGGTGCGCGGCGAGATTGGCCGGGTCTCGCGCCCCGCCTCGGGGCATTCCTACTTTGACCTCAAGGATGACCGCGCGGTGCTGGCCGCGATTTCCTGGAAGGGCCAGGTCGCCAGGATGCAGGTCAGGCCGGAAGAGGGGATGGAGGTCATCGCCACCGGGCGGCTGACCACTTTTCCGGGCCAGTCGAAGTACCAGCTGATCGTCGAGGATCTGGTGCTGGCCGGGGCCGGGGCGCTGATGGCGCTGCTGGAAAAGCGGCGCCTGGCGCTGGCCGCCGAAGGGCTGTTCGATGCGGGCCGCAAGCAGGCGATCCCCTATCTGCCGCAGGTCATCGGCGTTGTCACCTCGCCCTCGGGGGCGGTGATCCGCGATATCCTGCACCGCCTGCGCGACCGGTTTCCGCGCCATGTGCTGATCTGGCCCGTGGCGGTGCAGGGGGCCGGTTGCGCGCCCGAGGTGGCTGCGGCGATCCGGGGCTTCAACGCCATCGCGCCGGGCGGGCCGGTCCCGCGGCCCGATCTGATCATCGTGGCGCGCGGCGGCGGCAGCCTGGAAGACCTGTGGGGCTTCAACGACGAGGCGGTGGTGCGCGCCGCCGCCGACAGCGCCATTCCGCTGATTTCCGCTGTGGGCCACGAGACGGATACGACCCTGATCGACTTTGCCGCCGACCGCCGCGCGCCCACGCCGACGGCGGCCGCCGAAATGGCCGTGCCGGTACGGCTGGACCTGCTGGCCACGCTGGACGGACAGGCTGCGCGCCTGTCGCGCGCCGTGGCGCAGGGTGTCAGCCAGCGCGGCCAGCGCCTGCGCGACCTGGCCCGCGCCCTGCCACGGGTCGAGGCGCTGACCGGACCCGCGCGTCAGCGCTTTGATCTGTGGTCGGGGCGGCTCGGGGGGGCGCTGCGGGCCGCCAATGCCCGCAAGCGCGCGGCCTTTGATCCGCTGGCCGCGCTTATCCGGCCGCGCCTGCTGGACGAGATGCTGCGCCGCCGCCGCGACCGGCTGGAACAGGGCGCGCGTCTGCTGTCTGCCAGCTTCACCCGCTTTCTGGCCGATGCCGCGCGCAAGACCCGGCAGGACCGCACCGACCTTGCTGCCAAAGCCGCGCGGATGGACACCGCCATGCGCCAGCGCTTTCGCCAGCTTGCCGACCGGCTGGAGGCGCTGGAGCGCACCCGCGCCTCGCTGGGCCATGCCGAAACGCTGAAACGCGGCTTTGCCATCGTGCGCGGCGACGGGGCGGTGGTAACGACCAAAGCCGGGGCAGAGGCGGCGACCCTGCTGGAGATCGAGTTTCAGGATGGCCGCCTAACCGTCGGCGGCAGGCCCCGCAAGGGTGCAGGCGGCAAGGGGCCGCAGGGGCAGGGATCGCTGTTTTGACGCGGCCCCCCCCTACACCCCCAGATCAGGCCCCGCGCAGGTCAGGGGGGTGCTTTCCTGCACCTGCACCGGCTCTGCCCCTTCGGCATCGCCGCTGAACCGGGCCTGCAGCCGGTCGCCGTCACGGCTGAAGGTCCAGCATTGCGCCCCCGGTTCATCTTCATAGACAAAGCAGATCTGCCCGCCCTCTTCGTACCAAAAGCCCTTGCGGCACTCCTGGCCCCTGAAAGCCCAGATCACCCGCCGCCCCGGCAGATACTGTTCTGCCCCGTAAACGGTGCCGCCAACGGCGTAGCTCAGCGTCTTGCCGGTGGCAAAGGCTTCGAACGCGGCCACGCCGACTGGCTCGGCGGCAGAGGCGGGCAGGGCAAGGGCCAGAAGAAGCGGAAAGCAGCGGCACATCGGGCGGGCTCCTGCGCATTTGCCCCAGCCTGCCAGATCGCCCCCTGCCGATCCAGCCCCGACCGGCTCGCAATCGCGTGACCTTGCCGTCCACCGCCCCCCGGGACCGGTGGCCAAACCCTTTCCCTTCGGCGCGGAAGCGATTAGGTCAGGGACAGGTGCCCGGCAGGCGGGCAGAAGGCGGGTGGCGATGTCTTTTTTCAAGAAACTCCGCGACCGGATGTTCAAATCCTCGGACAGGATCGCCGAGGGTCTGGACAGCATCGTTGCGGAGACATCTCCGGGCGCGGCGGAACCCGAAGCCCCCGCAAAGCCCGGCCTGCTGGGCCGGCTTCTGGGCAGCGGCGAGACGGCGCGGCGGGTGCTGGACGATGCCATGCTGGAAAGCCTGGAAGACCTGCTGATCGGGGCCGACATGGGCGTGGACACGGCGGGGCGCGTTGCGGCCAACCTGGCGACGGGCCGTCTGGGCAAACGCGTGTCGGCGGAAGAAATCAGGCTGGCGCTGGCCGACGAGATTGCCCGGATCATGGACCCCGTGGCGCGCCCGATGCCGCTTTATCCGACAAAACCGCAGGTGGTGCTGGTGGTGGGGGTGAACGGATCGGGCAAGACCACTACCATCGGCAAGCTGGCCAGCCAGTTCAGGGCGGCGGGAAAATCGGTGGTGATCGCCGCCGGCGACACCTTCCGCGCCGCCGCCGTGGAGCAGTTGCAGATCTGGGGCGACCGCGCCGGGGTGCCGGTGATGACCGCCCCCGAGGGGTCCGACCCCGCCAGCCTGGCCTTTGATGCGATGACGCGGGCGCAGGAAACCGGGGCTGACCTGCTGCTGATCGACACCGCCGGGCGGTTGCAGAACCGCACCGATCTGATGGAGGAACTGGCCAAGATCGTCCGCGTGATCCGCAAGAAAGACCCCAGCGCCCCGCACAACACCCTTCTGGTGCTGGATGCAACCACGGGGCAGAACGCGCTGCTGCAAGTGGAGATTTTCCGCAAGATCGCCGATGTCTCGGGCCTGGTGATGACCAAGCTTGACGGCACCGCCAATGGCGGCGTGTTGGTGGCGCGGGCCGACCGCTTCGGCCTGCCGATCCACGCCATCGGGGTGGGCGAGCAGATCGACGATCTGTCCCCCTTTGACCCGCAGGATTTTGCACGAGCGCTGGTGGGGGTTGACGCATGAGCCGTCCGCCCCGTCCATTTTCTGTTCACAAATATCCCGGGGGTGCGGGGGCAGCGCCCCCGACCCGCGCAGGGGGAAGCAATGCCTGAACCGAAAAAGATCAACCCCTGGCTCAAGCTTGCCCTTGAACTGGGACCCATCGCCATCTTCTTCATCGGCTTCAGCCGGCTGAAGGATGCGACCTTTACCCTGGCGGGGCAGGAGTATGACGGCTTCATCCTGATGACGGCGCTTTTTGTGCCGCTGATGCTGCTGACCACCGCCATCCTGTGGAAGCTGACGGGCAAGCTGTCGAAGATGCAGGTCGCCACCGTGGTTCTGGTTGTGATCTTCGGGGGCCTGTCCGTCTGGTTCAACGACGAGCGCTTTTTCAAGATGAAGCCGACGATGATCTACGCCCTTTTCGCGGCCATCCTTGGCTTTGGTCTGTGGCGCGGGCAAAGCTATCTGCGGCTGGTGATGGACGAGGCCCTGCCGATGCAGCCCGAAGGCTGGATGATCCTGACGCGGCGCATCACCCTGTTCTTCGCGGGTCTTGCCGTGGCCAATGAACTGGTCTGGCGTCTGATGAGCACCGAGGCCTGGGTCAACTTCAAGACCTTCGGCCTGACGGCGGCGCTGTTCCTGTTCTTCATGACGCAAGGCAAGCTGCTGGAAAAATACGGCATAGAAGCGGATGAGACACAGCGCTGATCTTGGCCGCACCGCCTGTTTTGCGCGCCCGGAACCCGCCCGCCCGCAGACCGGCCCGGCAGGCCTTGCGCCGCAGCGGGTCGCCGCCGCCCGGCCTGCGGCACATCCCGGCCCGGTGCCGGGCAGGCTTTGTCGCTATGCCTGCAAGCCAGCCGGGGGCGGCACTGGCGGGTGCTTGCGGGCCGCGCTTTTTTGCCGCCCGGTCGCCCCCCCCCGGGGGTGTGCCCCGGCGGGTGACGCGCAGAAGGGGCAGGCTTTGGCCCCGCATACCGGGGGGGTGCAGCCTGCACAAACCCGGCAAAGGGGGGACGCCCTTTTGCCGCTGCGCCGGTGGCAGGCCTGCCGCCCCTGTTGACGCAAGGTGCATCCGGGCGTATTCCGGCACCCGTGGTGCTTTGTTGCCGGATTGCGGGCCACGTTAAACAAGCCGCTAAAGAGGTCTGGGTCGTACCGCCCCCGATGCCTCTTTCATGGCCGGGGGCTTTTGTTTGCGCGGGGCCGCCCGCGAAGGGGACTGTGATGACCAGGAACTGGAACCGCCGCACACAGCTGGTGCATGAGGGCAGCCGCCGCAGCCAGTATGGCGAAATGGCCGAAGCCATCTTTCTGACCCAGGGCTTTGCCTATGACAGCGCCGAGCAGGCCGAGGCGCGGTTTCAGCACGCCGGGGCGGACGAATTCATCTATGCCCGCTACGGCAACCCGACGACGCGGATGTTCGAAGAGAGGATCGCGGCGATTGAGGGCACCGAAGACGCTTTCGCCACCGCCTCGGGCATGGCGGCGGTGAACGGCGCGCTGGTGTCGATGCTGCGCGCAGGCGATCATGTGGTCTCGTCGCGCGCCCTGTTCGGGTCTTGCCTGTATGTTCTGGAAGAGGTGCTGGTGCGCTTCGGCGTCCGGGTGACCTTCGTCGATGGCACCGATCTGGACCAGTGGCGGGCAGCGGTCGTGCCCGGCACCAAGGCGGTGTTCTTCGAGTCGATCTCGAACCCCACGCTTGAAGTTATTGATATTAAATCGGTATCAGAAATTGCCCATGCCGCCGGTGCCCTGGTGGTTGTTGACAATGTCTTCGCCACGCCGATCTTCAGCCGCGCGGTTGATCAGGGGGCGGATGTGGTGGTTTATTCCACCACCAAGCATATCGACGGGCAGGGCCGGGCGCTGGGCGGGGTGATCTGCGGCACAGTGCCGTTCATCCGCAAGGTGGTCGAACCCTATATGAAACACACTGGCGGCTCGATGAGCCCTTTCACCGCCTGGATCATGCTGAACGGCATGGTGACGCTGGATCTGCGCTGCCGTGCCATGGCCGGGTCTGCCGAAAAGATCGCCAGCGTTCTTGCCGGGGACAGCCGCCTGTCGCGCGTGATCTTCCCCGGCCTGCCATCGCATCCCCAGCACGCGCTGACCCTGCGCCAGATGGGATCGGGCGGCACGCTTCTGGCCTTTGACATCCCCGGTGGCAAGCAGGCGGCGTTCCGCTTCTTGAATGCGCTGGACATCATCAAGATTTCCAACAATCTGGGTGATGCCAAGACCATCGCCACCCACCCGGCGACCACCACGCACCAACGGCTTGCCGAAGACCAGAAGGCAAGGCTTGGCATCACGCCCGGTCTTGTCCGCCTGTCCGTCGGGCTGGAAGACAGCGATGATCTGATTGCCGACCTTGATCACGCTTTGGATGTGATCTGATTGGCGGTACGCTGCGTATACGTACCAAGGGTTGGAAAGACGGCGCGGTGCATCCATCTGTGCAGCATCGCCCGTGAACCGGAAAGGGTCCTTGCATGAATGTCCGGACGCCGATTGTCCAAGCCAAACCAGGCCGGGTCGAGGCCGAGGCCGCCCTCGCCCTGCTGCGGCAATGGGCGCAGGCATCGTCAGATGCCGAGATTGCCACGCTCGACGCCTCGGTGGCCCTGCTTGTGCCGGGGCAAGGCTACCCGGCGCTGAGCCGCGCCTATCCGGACGCCTTCCTGGTGGATGACGCCTACAAGGCAAGCCTGCCAGACCTGCAGAACGGCCCTGCCAGCCTGATCAAGGGGGCCCGCCGCCAGATCCAGCATGTGGGCATTTCGAATTTCCGCCTGCCGATCCGCTATCACACCCGCGACAGCGGCGATCTTCTGCTGGAAACCAGCGTGACCGGCACGGTCAGCCTGGATGCCGAAAAGAAGGGCATCAACATGAGCCGCATCATGCGGTCGTTTTATGCCCATGCCGAACGCAGCTTCAGTTTCGAGGTGATCGAGGCGGCGCTGGATGACTACAAGCGCGATCTGGACAGCTTCGATGCCAGGATTCAGATGCGGTTTTCTTTTCCGGTGCGGGTAACCTCGCTGCGTTCCGGCCTGTCGGGCTGGCAATATTACGATATCGCCCTGGAACTGGTGGATCACGCCGGGGTCCGCAAGAAGATCATGCATCTTGATTACGTCTATTCCAGCACCTGCCCCTGTTCGCTGGAACTGTCCGAACATGCGCGCCGCGAACGTGGCCAGTTGGCGACGCCGCATTCGCAGCGCTCGGTTGCGCGGATATCTGTCGAAATGACGGGCAAGGACTGCCTGTGGTTCGAAGACCTGATCGATCTGGCCCGCGCCGGCGTGCCCACTGAAACCCAGGTGATGGTCAAGCGCGAGGATGAACAGGCCTTTGCCGAGCTGAATGCGGCGAACCCGATTTTCGTCGAGGATGCCGCGCGCAGCTTCTGCCAGGCGCTGCTGTCCGACCCGCGGATCGGCGACTTCCGCATCGTGGCCAGCCACCAGGAATCGCTGCACAGCCATGATGCCGTCAGCCTGCTGACGCAAGGCGACACCTTTGCGGCGGAAAGTCTGGACCCGCGGCTTTTTGCCTCGCTGATCCACGCGGGCTAGGCGCGCCGTGCTGGTGGACCCGGCATGACCCGCCAGCGCATCTTGACGACGGCAGGCGGCAAAGACATGCCGTCACGCATGATCGACCTGCGTCCCATCGGCCATATCGTCGGGATCATGATCGCCGTGCTGGGCGTTCTGATGCTGATCCCGGCTGTCGTTGACGGGATGGCCGGCTCCGGTGATGGCAGGGTGTTTCTGACCTGTGCCACCATCACCTTCGGCACCGGTGGCCTTGTCACGCTGGCCACGCGGAATTCGACGGGTCAGGCGCTGTCGGTCCGGCAGGCTTTTCTTCTGACCATCGCCATCTGGACGATGGTACCTTTGTTCGGCGCATTGCCCTTTCTTCTGGGCGTCACCCAATCGCGCTTCATCGACGCCTATTTCGAGGCTGTGTCGGGGATCACCACCACCGGGTCGACCGTGCTGGTGGGACTGGACCGGTTGCCTGCGGGCATCAACCTGTGGCGGGGCATGCTCAACTGGCTGGGGGGGCTGGGCATCGCGTTCATCGCGATGATCTTTCTGCCCGTGATGCGGGTGGGGGGCATGCAGTTCTTCCGGACAGAGGGCTTTGATACGCTGGGCAAGGTCATGCCGCGGGCCACCGACATCGCGCTCAATCTGCTGGGCATCTATGTGGCCCTGACCGTGGCCTGCGCGCTGACCTATCTTGCCATCGGCATGACCCGGCTGGATGCCGTGGTTCATGCCATGGCCTCGATCGCGACGGGCGGCTTTTCGCCCCGCGACAATTCCTTCGGCAACTACACCGGGGCCGGGGAATATGCGGGGGCACTGTTTATGATCCTGGGCAGCCTTCCCTACATCCGCTACGTGCAGCTTGTCAGCGGCAGCGCCCGCCCGATCCTGCGCGACAGCCAGATCCGCGCCTATCTGCGCTGGCTGGCGATGGCAGTCATTGCCGTGACGGCCTGGCGCGTTCTGACAACCGGTGCGCCGCTGGAGCCCACCTTCCGCGCGACGTTGTTCAACCTGACCTCGATCATGAGCAGCACGGGCTTCTTCACCGGCGATTTTGCCGTCTGGGGCAGCTTTTCCATGGTTGTGGCCTTTATCATCGGTGTGATCGGTGCCTGTTCGTCGTCCAGTGCGGCCGGTCTGACCGTGTTCCGGGTGCAGGTGATGATCGCCGCCATCGGGGCGCAGCTGCGCCTGATCGCCGCGCCCAGCCGCATCGTTCCGGTGAAATACGAAGGCCGCAGCGTGGATGGGGAAACGATGCGCAGCATCATCATGTATGTCTGCGCCTATATCCTTCTGATCGGCATCCTCAGCGTGGCGATCACCCTTCTGGGGGTTGATGCCGAAAGCGCGCTGTTCGCCGCCTGGACATCGCTTGGCAACATCGGCTACGGCTATGGTCCCTTGGTGGCGCGGACGGGTACCTTCATCGATTTCCCCGACGGTGCCATCATTCTGATGACGATTGCCATGCTGATGGGGCGGCTTGCGCTGCTGGCGGTGTTTGTCGTGCTGCTGCCCCGGTTCTGGATTCGCTGACGGCGCGCTGCCGCTTGCGCGCCTTTCCTGGCCGAAGTCCGGCTGCTGTCCGTCCTTGTCCCGCGCATGCCCCGCGTCTGGCACCGATGACCCCAAACGGGGTGCTTGAACAGCTTTCCGGCCGCCTGCCGGGCGGGAAAACCTTCCCGAACCAGGAAAAGGGGGGTCCTGTTCCGGGCGGGGCCGCGGCCGCATGAGGACCGGTGCGGCAAAGGCACGAAGGCTGCTGCCGGCCCTGCCTCCGGCTGGCCAAGGGTCAGCGGGGCGCTGTGGCCGGGGCGATGGCCCTAGCCCGACCGCTCGGGGCGCGCAGGCGGAAGGGTTTCCCGCTTTCCTGCCAGCGGTCCATGCGACCGACGCTTGCAGCGCCCGTCCCGGCAGGCTGCTGAGGAAATCGGCTCTCGACCTGTTTTGCGGAATGTGATCCATCCTTTGGAAGTGATGGCGGCGATGATCATGCGCGGGACGAACAAGGCGAGCGGGTCGTTGTTCCGCCCTGCCGATCTGGAGGAACGAATCCCGGTGCGTCATCCACCGAGCAAGATCCGGCAGGTTGTCAATGAAGCGTTGGCCAGCCTGGGTGCCGAGTTCGAGGCACCCTGCACCGACTTTGGCCGCCCCTTGATTGCGCTGGAGCGACTGATCCGGGCCAGCCTGATCCGGATCCGGTTTTCAGCCTGCCCGGAGCGGCAGCTGATGGAGCAGATGCAGGATAACCTCATGTTCCGCCGGTTCGCCGGTCTCGGGATCGATGACCCGGTCCGGGGTGAAAGGTGCCCGGAGATTTGTTCGGTGAACAGATTTCAGCCCTGAACGCGGCAAGCGCCGGGCCCGAAGGCCGATCGTCTTCACCAGCAACCGTGACCGGCCGCTGACGACGGGGATGTCGCGCAAGATGAGGGCGGCGATCCTCGCGCATCGCAGGGTGGCGTTCATCGTGATGCCGGGGACAGGTTCTATTTCCCCCCTTACCATTTCGGCAACGGCGTGCGCCGGCGCGTCTCTGCCGGAAGGTTTCCGAACGTCATTGAGACCGAAAAGCCCGGTGCAGGTCCTGGGGCGGGCAAGCCGGATCATCCCCCTTGGCCGCCGCCGCTGTCTGAGCCCCTGCACCCTGGATCACGGCGGCGGCGGCATGGACGGTGTTCCAGCGTCCCGGCTGACTGAACCTGCCGCCGGCCACCGCCACCAAATGGCCCCGGACCCGGCGCAGGCCTGCAGGATCACAGGACAGAGGCGCGGCGCGGTCGCCCCTGCGGCAGACCCGGCGGGACGCGGGGCGCAAACCCGTTGCTTTTTCCGCGATCTGCTGGCATCCAGCGGGCATGATGCATCTGCTGCGAACCGGATCAATCGGGCTTGCCCTTCTGTCGATGCTTGTCGCGGCCCTGATGGTTTCGGGCGCGGCCCATCGGATGCCGACTGCGGACAGCATCGCACGGGACGCCTTTGTTCTGGCCGGGGGCGATCTGGCGGACCTCTGCGATGCACCCGGCGGCAACGGCGTGGGCGGACAGTCGGATTGCCCCGCCTGCCATGTTGTCGGCACGGCGGAAGTTCCCGCACCCGGCCTGGTGCCCCGCAAGGCAGAGCTGCTTGTCGAGGCTGCCGTGACCGCGCCGCGGGAAAGCCGCGCGCAGCGCCCGGTGCGTGATCCGGGCCATGCGATGCGCGCGCCGCCCCTGGTCTGACCCGGCTCGGCTGCCCCGGCCATCGGCCCGGCCGTCATGCGCCACACCAGGCCCCGTACAGGCCCCCGCCCGCCCTGGCTGCGGCACCATCTGCAACCTGCCGCGCGGCAGGTTGCAGATGGCGTCCCGCGGCGCAGGTGCAGAGGCCGGATCGCCACCCCCCCTTGTCAGACGCATTCCCGGGCCCCTGCCCGACCCAAATTCCGGAGATCTAACGTGAACCGTATCCTTGGACTTGTGACCACTCTCATGCTGGGCAGTCTCTCCTTTGCCCATGCCCATGGCGTGACCGTCGGCGAGATGGAGATTGTCCATCCCGCCATTCCCGCCCCCCCTGCCGCTGCAAGATCGGCCGCCGGGTATCTGGAAATCGTCAATGCAGGCAGTGTCGGCGACCGCCTGCTGGGCGTCGAAACCGCAATCGCGAAACAGGCGATGCTGCATAGCACAGACCATGGCGCTGACGGCGTTGCGCGGATGATCCATCTTGATGCGATCGACATTCCCGCCGATGGCACTGTCCTGCTTGAACCGGGTGGTTTGCACATCATGCTGATGGGCCTGACCGGCCCGCTGACCGAAGGCGACATGATCCCTGCCACGCTGGTCTTTGAACGGGCGGGCCGGGTGGCGATTGAGTTCAGCGTTGATGCCCCGGTCGGCATGGACCACAGCCGGATGGACCACAGCGCAGCGGGTCATCAGACGGCACCAACCGGTCACGGCCATGCCGATGGGCCGATGTCGGTGGCCGGCGGGACGGATGCCGAACAGATCGAAGCCGTGCTGATGGCGCAGTTCGACAGCCCGGAGGCCCCGCTGACGGTGTCCCCGATCACCATCCAGGGCCAGGTTGCCGTGGCAGGATGGAGCCAGCAGGGCAAGGGTGGCCGCGCCTTCCTGCGCAAGGATGACATGGGCTGGTTCGTCGAACTCTGTGCGGGGAAAAGCCTTGTGCAGCCGACAACCTTCGTGTCGATGGGGCTGACCCGCGCCGAGGCGGAAAGCCTGGCCGCCGCCGTCAATGGCGCGGAACGCAGCGCGGGTGCCGATCTGATCGGGCGGCTGAACGCTTTTGAAGGCACGGTCCTTGTCGGGCGCAGCGAGGCAGACGGGCACGGTCATGGCGCGGCACATGGGCAGACACATGGCGCGGGGCAGACCGACTGACAGGGTGCCGAAGACATGGCCATCGCAGGTGCTGCCTCAGCGCAAAGCGGGAGCCTCTTGCGCCTGCGCGCGCCCGGCATATCCTGGCGGGGACCATCGCCCCTGTCCCAGCGCCAGACCGAACGCGGGCCCGCCGGGGGCCAAAGCCCCCGGCCAGCGCCCGCCCAGGCTTTGGCGGGTGCTTCGCCCTCGCCGGGTCGGGCGCTGGCCTCTGCTGGTCCCAGACCTGCCGGTCTACAGGGCACTGTCCCGCATGGGCGGGGGAAACGCGATGCGTTTCCTTTTCCCGCCCGGAGGGACGAAGGCACTGCCCGACTCCAATGGCAGGGGCCATCGCCCCTGCCACAGTGCCGCGCTGGCATCAGGACCGGCCGGGGGCCCAAAGCCCCCGGCCAGCGCCCGCCCCGCCCCCGGCGGGCGCTTCACGCCCGCCGGGTCGGTCGCTGGCCTCTGTACCTCCCGGACCGACCGGTCTACAGGGCACCGTCCCGCGCGGTCGGGGGAAACGAGGGTCGCGTTTCCTGTTCCCGCCCGAACTGGCGAAGGCACCTTGACCTTCCCGCCCGGAGGGGCGACATCCTCTTCACCCCTTCTCTGGCAGGGGCCGCCGCCCGTAGTAAAGACCCACGACATGCTCGGCCTCGGCAAAGAACAGCCAGCGTGCCGCGAAAGCACCGGCCAGATGCGCGCAAAGCGCAAGCGCCACGCCCGCAACCGGTGGCAGCAGCGGCAGGATCAGCGCGGGCAGCGCCACGCCCGCCACCGCGATGCTGCGCAGCCGCGCCGCATGGCGTCGCCCCACCACATGGATCATCTCGCGCGTCAGGTAATTGCCGCCCGTATGCGGCTGCTCGAACACGCGCGGCGCGCCGATCCGGCCCAGCCCGGTTGCCGTGGCCAGCGTTGATCCGGCCCCTGCGAACCGCCCGTCGCCGATGCGAAAGCCGATGGCCAGCACAGCTGCCAGACCCGCACTCAGCACCGCCGCCACCCCCGGCAAGGGCAGCAGGATCGCCCCGCCCGCCAGCGCGAACAGCACGAACGTCACCGGCACCAGCGGGTGGTGCCAGCGCGGCACGGTGGCCAACTGCGCATAGATCATCGCGGTGCACAGCACCGTGCCAAGGCAAAGTGCCGCCGCCACCAGCCCCCACAGCCCCGGCTCGCGGCCCGCAAGCGCGCCCAGCGCCACCGGGGCCGCCGCCAGCAGGGCCGCGACGGACACCCAGGCCTCGCGCGACAGCCAGCTTGACCGCCACTGCGTGAAGGCCCGCCAGGCCCGCATCGGCTGGCCCAGATGAAAGGTCGAGGCCACAAGCCCGCCCACCGCCAGCCCGTAGCCCAAAGCAAAGACAAGCAGGCCATGCAGCCCGTCCGGCGTAGCGATACCCGAACAGAGCCAGGCCAGAAACCCGAACCCCAATCCGGACAGCACCGTGAAGATGATGACGGAAGGGGCCGGGTTCATCCCATCTTCCCCAGCATGCGGTCCAGCCAGCCGGCAAAGCCCTGCGCCTGCAAATCCAAGAGCGGGGCCAGAAGCGACGCATCTTCACGCGCGTCCTTCCTGCGGGGCGGCAGATAGCGGTTGACCGGCCTTGTGCGCAATTCCGGCATCAGCGCAAAGCCATCCCGCGCCGCCACCAGACGGCTGACCTCGCTGTCAGGGTCGCCCAGATCGCCGAAATGCCGCGCGCCCGTTGGGCAGGTGCGCACGCAGGCGGGTTCCCGATCTTCCTCGGGCAGGGTGTCGTTGTAGATGCGGTCAACGCACAGCGTGCATTTCTTCATCACCCCTGCCTCGGCATCCAGTTCCCGCGCGCCATAGGGGCAGGCCCAGGCGCACAGCCCGCAGCCGATGCAGGCGCTTTCATTGACCAGCACGATCCCGTCCTCGATTCGCTTGTAGCTGGCACCGGTGGGGCAGACGGTGACGCAGGGCGCATCCTCGCAATGCAGGCAGGACCGGGGAAAGTTGATGATCTGGGCCGCACCATCATCGGGCTGCACCTCATAGGAATGCACCCGGTTCAGGAAGGTGCCGCTTGGGTCCGCCCCGTAAGCGTCCTGATCCGACAGCGGCACGCCATAGCCCTGATCGTTCCAGCCCTTGCAGGCGGTGACACAGGCCTGACAGCCGACGCAGGTGTCAAGGTCGATCACCAGCCCAAGCTTCTTTTCCGTATACCCCGGCAGACAGGTCATGCCCGGCCCCTTTCCTTCTGCGGCACCGATGCAGGATCGGGCAGCACGCCAAAGGATGGCACCACCTCCACCCGCGGTGCGATCCGCTCCACCTTGACCCGCAGATCGAACCAGGCGGCCTGCCCCGTGACCGGGTCCGAGTTCGACCATCGCATGCCGTCGCCCTTTTCCGGCAGCAGTTCCGAAATCAGGTGGTTCAGCAGGAATCCCTTCACCGCCTCCGGCGCATCGGGGGCAAGCCCCCAGGCGCCCTTGCGCTTGCCGATGGCGTTCCAGGTCCAGACGGTATTTTCGTTCAGCGCCGCCATATGGGCCACGGGCACTTCGATCACACCGGAAGGCGAGGTGACACGCGCCCAGTCGCCGTCGGCAAAGCCCTGCTGCTGCCAGACCTTGGTCGGCAGATACAGGAAGTTGCGGCCATGGATCTGCCGCAGCCAGGCGTTCTGCGACCCCCAGGAATGATACATCGCCATGGGGCGCTGCGTCAGCGCGTGCAGCGGAAAACCATCGGCCGCGTCATCGCCAAAGGGCGCATACCAGACCGGCAGCGGGTCCATCGCCCGTCTGATCCGGTCGCGCAGGGCGTCGGGCGGCTGCGGATGGCCATGCCCTTCGGCCGCCAGCTGAAACCGGCGCATCGGTTCGGCATAGACGGAAAAGAGATAGGGTTGCGGCGATTCAAAAAACCCCATCTCCACCGCCCAGTCCTGATAGGCGGCGTTCCAGGGTTTGAAATAGCCGGCCTCTTTCGGCACATGCGCCTGAAAGAAGCCGCCATTGGCGATATAGGCCGCGATCTGGTCCGGGTTCGGCGCGCCGCGCCCCACGGCATCCCCATTGCCGCGAAATCCCATCAGCGGCCCGACGCCCGGCTTGCGCTGATGCATGGCGATATAGTCGGCATAGTCGCGGTACACCGCCTTGCCGTCAGCATCGGTGAACCCCGGCACGCCCAGCCGCACGCCGAGATCTATCAGCACCGACTGAAAGCCGCGCACATCGCGGTCAGGTTCCACCACCGGCCAGCGGATGGCATCGCCCGCCGCCCCCGGCTCGCTGATCGGCCGGTCGAGCAGGCTGATACAGTCATGCCGTTCCAGATAGGTCGTGTCGGGCAGGATCAGGTCGGCATAGGCCACCATTTCGGACGCATAGGCATCCGAATAGATGATGCGCGGGATCACATATTCCCCATCCGCGCCCTTATCCGTCAGCATGTCCATCACAGCGGCGGTGTTCATCGACGAATTCCACGCCATGTTCGCCATGTACAGGAACAGCGTGTCGATCCTGTAGGGATCGCCGGCATGGGCATTGGGAATGACCATATGCATCATCCCATGCGCCGAGAACGGATTTTCCCAGGTAAAGGCGCGGTCAATCCGCGCCGCCGTGCCGTCGGCCTTCAGCGCCAGTTGATCCGGCCCGCGGACATAGCCCAGATGCGGCCCCGACAGCGGCTTGCCCGGCACGGCTTCGAAATGGGGCGTCGGATGCGCCTCCATCGGTTTGGGATAGGGCGGCTTCATGCGGTAGCCGCCCGGCACATCCACCGTGCCCAGCAGGATCTGCAGCAGATGCAGCGCCCGCGCGGTCTGAAAGCCGTTGGAATGCGCCGAAATGCCCCGCATCGCGTGAAAGCTGACCGGGCGGCCCACCATCCTGGCATGGGCATTGCCGCGAAAATCCGTCCAGGGCTGATCCAGCACGATCGCCCCGTCAAAGGCCACCCGCGCCAGTTCTGCCGCCAGTTCGCGGATGCGCCGTGCCGGAATGCCCACACGCTCCGCCACCGCCTCGGGCGCGTGTCCGGGCGCAAGATAGCGTTCCGCCAGATGCTGGAACACGGTGCGGTGCCCCTGCCAGACCGCCCCCAGGTCAGGCTGAACGCCCCTGGCATCCCAGCTGGCCGGCATCCCCGTGCGCCGGTCGATCACGAAAGGCTGGCTTTCGGCATTGCGCACGAACAGCCCCCGTGTCGGCCCTTCGGTTTCGTCCAGCAGAAAGGCGGCATTCGTCCATTGCGCCAGATAGTCCAGATCGACCTTGCCCGCCTCCAGCAGGCAATGGATCAGCGCCAGGATCAGCAGCCCGTCGGTGCCGGGCGTGATCCCGAGCCAGTCATCGGCCACCGCGTTGTAACCGGTGCGGATCGGGTTCACCCCGATCACCCGCGCGCCGCGTTCCTTGAGCTTGCCCAGCCCGATCTTGATGGGATTGCTGTCATGGTCTTCGGCCACACCGAACATCACGAACAGCTTCGTGCGGTCCCAGTCCGGCTGCCCGAATTCCCAGAACGATCCGCCGATGGTGTAAATCCCCGCCGCCGCCATGTTCACCGAACAAAAGCCGCCGTGTGCTGCATAGTTGGGCGTGCCGAACATCTGCGCCCACCAGCCGGTCAGGCTTTGGCTTTGATCGCGGCCGGTAAAGAAGGCCAGCTTTTCGGGGGCCGTGTCGCGCAGCGGTTTCATCCAGGACACGGCTATCTCCAGCGCCTCGTCCCAGGAAATCTCCTCAAAAGCGCCGGACCCGCGTGGCCCCACCCGCTTC
This sequence comes from Rhodobacter sp., assembly GCA_020250445.1. Lineage (GTDB taxonomy): Bacteria > Pseudomonadota > Alphaproteobacteria > Rhodobacterales > Rhodobacteraceae > Aliitabrizicola. The sequence goes on along the minus strand of JADCEF010000101.1, from coordinate 32,170 downwards.
AGCGGTGCCCGCAGCCGGGACGGGGCGGTGATCTGCCTGATGCCCGACGCGCCCTTGGCACAGAGCACGCCCTTGTTCACCGGATGGTCGCGGTTGCCTTCGATATAGCTGACCTTACCGGAGGTCAGATGCACGTTGATCCCGCAGCGGCAGGCGCACATGTAACAGGTGGTCTTGCGCACCTCGTCGGACACGGGCGGCGAGGTGTCAAGGCCGGGCTGGCGGATCGTCATGGTTCCTCCGTTGGTGCCGGTCGGATCAGGCCCAGCGCCTCTGCCGCAATGTGACGTTCTTCGTCGGCGGGCACCACCCAGACTGCAACATCGGATGCATCCCCGTCCAGCCGGGCGGCAGCGCCCCGGTTCGCGTCCCGGTCGAACCGCAGCCCGGTCCAGGCCAGTCCCGCCATGATTTCGGCCCGCACCAAGGCGTCATTCTCGCCGATGCCCCCGGTGAAGGCCACCGCATCAAGGCCCCCCATCGCCGCAATCATCGACCCCGCATGGCGCACCGCCCAATAGCAGAAATGCGCGATGGCAAAGCGCGCCGCGCCGGTTCCCGCCGCATGCAGCGCCCGCATGTCCGACGCCCCCCCCAGCCCCAGCAGCCCGCTTTCGCGGTTCAGAATGCGCGATGCGCCGCCGATCCCGTGAATCTCGGCCAGGCGCAGCACGGCATTTCCGTCAATCGTCCCGGCCCGCGTGCCCATCGTCAGGCCGTCCAGCGGCGAATAGCCCATGGTGGTTGCCACCGAGACACCATCGCGCAGGGCGCACAGCGACGCGCCGTTGCCCAGGTGCAGCGCCAGCAGCCGGCGCGGCACCGGGCCGCCCGTCAGCGCGGGCCAGCGCGCCACAAGGCTGGCATAGGAAATGCCGTGAAAGCCATAGCGCCGCAGCCCCGGTGCCCCGGCCAGCGGCGGCAGGGCATAGCGCAGCGCCACTTCGGGATTTGTCGCATGAAAGGCGGTGTCGAAACTGGCATATTGCGGCAGGTCCGGGGCCAGGGCGGCCACGGCCCGGATGGCCGACAGGTTCGCGGGATTGTGCAGCGGGGCCAGCGGCACGCAGGCGGCGATCCGCGCCTCGACCTCTGGCGTCACCCGGCAGGTTGCATGCAGATCCGCCCCGCCATGCACAACGCGGTGCGCCGCCGCCGCCAGCGCGCCCGGACGCAGGCCCATCTCTGCCAGGCACAGCGACAGTGCCGCCGCGTGATCGGGCGCAGTGCAGGGCACCCCGCCGATCTGCGCGGCCCCCCCGATCTCGGTCACCGTCGCCGCACCGCGCCGGGCCAGATCCGCGCCGAACAGCGCCACCTTGATCGACGACGACCCCGCATTGACCACCAGCACATCCATCACAGCACCGTCTTCAGCAGCCCCAGCAGCGCAAGCCCCGCCAGCAGCATGATGGAAAACCGCCGGAAATCCTGCGGATCGGTGTTCAGGAAATGCCGCCCCCCCAGCCAGGTCCCAAAGCCGATCAGCGGCAGCGCCGCCAGCGTTACCACCAATGTGTCCCGCGACACCAGCCCATGCCCCCACATCAGCGGCAGCGTCCAGATATCCAGCGCCGCGAAATAGGCAATCAGCGTGGCGCGGAACACCGCCGTCGCTATCGGCTGCGCGGCAAAGAACACCGCTACCGGCAACCCGCCCATCCCGGCGGCATTCGCCATGCCCGAAATCACGCCCGCCGCCACATGCGCGGGCCGCCCGGCCGCGCGCGGCATCGTCCAGCCGGCCAGAAGGGCCGCGCACATTGCCAGAACATAGACCGAAATCACCACCCGCGCCGCATCCGCCCCGATCCCGGTCAGCGCCCACAGGCCCATGGGCACGCCCGCCAGCGCCCCCGCCATCAGCGCCAGCACCCGCCACCAGCTGACCGCGTGCCACACGCCGCGCGCCTGCTGGAAGGTCATCATGAATTCGCAGATCATCACCACGGCCACGAAATGCAGCGGATTGGTGACCAGCGCCGACGCGGCCACGATCAGCGCCGAAAAGCCGAAACCGGAATAGCCCCGCACAAAGGCCGCCACCAGAAAGGCCGCCGCCATGAACCCGGCTGCAGCCGGGCTCAGGTCAAAGGGCATCACGCCCCGACCTGGGGCCGCATATCGGCAGGGTCGATCCCCGCCACCACCACCGGCTTTTTCATGGCATCGCGCCGGAACGGCTCGCCCAGCTCCTGGTTCAGCATCACTTCGATGAAGGTGGTCTTCCCGGCCTTTTGCGCCTTCAGGGCCTGATGCAGGGCTTGCGTCACCTCCTCCATCGTGCGGACCTGCACGCCCTGCAGACCGCAGGCCTGGGCGATGGCGGCATAGCTGACCTTTTCGTTCAGCTCGGTGCCCACGAAATTGTCCTGGTACCACAGGGTCGTGTTGCGCTTTTCGGCACCCCACTGAAAGTTGCGGAAGATCACCATGGTGATCGCCGGCCAGTCCCCGCGACCGATTGCCGTCATCTCGTTCATCGAAATGCCGAAGGCGCCGTCCCCGGCAAAGCCCACCACCGGCACGTCGGGCTTGCCGATCTTGGCCCCCACGATCGAGGGCAGCCCATAACCACAGGGACCGAACAGCCCCGGTGCCAGGTATTTCCGCCCTTCTTCGAAGGTCGGATAGGCATTGCCGATGGCGCAGTTGTTGCCGATGTCGGACGAGATGATCGCTTCGCGCGGCAGGGCCGCCTGAATGGCGCGCCAGGCCATGCGCGGGCTCATCCAACCCGGCTTCGCACCCCGCGCGCGCTGGTTCCAGGTCGTACCCGGATCATCCTCTTCATGATCCATGCCGGACAGCGCCTGCGCCCAGGCCGATTTGGTCTGGGCGATCAGTGCTTTGCGTTCCGATCTTCCCACGTCACCTGCACTGGGTGACAGCTGCGCCAGAATGCCTTCGGCCACCTTCCCGGCATCACCGACGATGCCCACCGTCACCGGTTTGGTCAGCCCGATCCGGTCCGGGTTCAGGTCGACCTGAATGATCGCCGCGCCCTTGGGCCAATAGTCGATGCCATAGCCCGGCAGGGTCGAGAACGGGTTAAGCCGCGTGCCCAGTGCCAGCACCACATCGGCGCGCGCGATCAGCTCCATCGCGGCCCTCGATCCGTTGTAGCCCAGAGGTCCTGCAAACAGCGGATGGCTGCCCGGAAAGGCGTCATTGTGCTGATAGCCGCAGCAGACCGGCGCATCCAGACGCTCGGCCAGCCGGATGGAGGCCGCAATGGCACCCGCCAGCACCACGCCCGCGCCGTTCAGGATCACCGGAAACGTCGCCCCCGACAGCAGCCTGGCCGCCGCCGCAATCGCGTCTTCGCCGCCTGAGGGCCGCTCGAAGTCGACCACCTTCGGCAGGTCGATGTCGATCACCTGGGTCCAGTAATCGCGCGGCACGTTGATCTGGGCTGGGGCAGAGGCGCGCCTGGCCTTCAGGATCACCCGGTTCAGCACCTCGGCAATGCGCGACGGGTCGCGCACCTCTTCCTGATACGCAACCATGTCCTTGAACAGGGCCATTTGTTCCACTTCCTGGAACCCGCCCTGGCCGATGGTCTTGTTCGCCGCCTGTGGTGTCACCAGCAGCAGGGGCGTGTGGTTCCAGTAGGCGGTCTTCACGGGGGTCACGAAATTGGTGATGCCGGGGCCGTTCTGCGCCACCATCATCGCCATCTTGCCGGTGGCGCGGGCATAGCCATCGGCCATCATCCCGGCGTTGCACTCATGCGCGCAATCCCAGAACCGGATACCCGCCCTTGGAAACAGATCCGAAATCGGCATCATTGCCGATCCGATGATGCCGAAAGCCTCGGAAATCCCATGCATCTGCAACACTTTGACAAAGGCTTCCTCGGTGGTCATCTTCATGGCGCAACACTCCTGCATCTGTCGGGCCCCCCCGGGCCGTTCACCGCAATCTATCCGCCCGCCCCGCACCGGCCTTAGGGCCAGCTTGCTTGTCCCGATAAGTCCAGTTGCCCCGCTCGCCAGCAACACGCGAAACGCGCCGCCTTTGCCTTCGCACAACCCGCCCTTCGTCCCATTTTCTGTTCACAAGTATCCCACGGGGGGTCCGGGGGGTGTGAACCCCCCGGCGCTCTCAACCCGCGCTCCGCCCGATCTCCTCGGCAATCCGCCCGATCCCCTCGGCAATCCGGCTGCCGGGGATGGAAGAATAGGCCAACCGGTAGTAATTCTGCGGCCCCCCGGCGGGGTCAAAGAACACCCGCCCCGGCTCAATCAGCACGCCGCGCGTTTTCAGCCGCTCTGCCAGCAAACCTGTGTCCACCCCCTCCGGTGCCCGCATCCAGAAGCTGGACCCACCGAAACCGCCGCTCTGCGCCACGGTCAGGCCGTGCTCGCCAATCGCCTCCTCCATCGCAATGCGGCGGCGGCGGAAGGTTTGCTTCATCCGGTTCACCAGCGCATCGTAATGGCCCAATGACAGGAAATACGCCGCCGTGCGCTGCACATGGCCGGGCGGGTGGCGCAGTACCGCCACCCGCAGCGCCCGCGCCTCGGCGATAAAGGCCGCCGGTGCAGCCAGATAGCCCAGCCGCAGCCCCGGAAAGATCGATTTGGAAAATGAGCCGGCATGAATCACCCGCCCCCCGCGGTCCAGCGATTTGAGCGAGGGCGAAGCGGGGGCCAGAAAGGACATCTCGAAATCATAATCATCCTCGACCACCACGAAATCGCGGCGCGACGCCTCGTCCAGCAGCGCCAGACGGCGAGCCAGCGGCATGGTGGCATTGGTCGGGCTGTGGTGGCTGGGGGCGGCAAAGACCACGTCCACCCCTTCCGGCAGCCGGTCGGGCGGCAGCCCTTCGGCATCGACATCCACCGGACACACCGCGCAGCCGGTCTGTTGCAGGATGGCGCGCAGGCCAGGATAGACCGGGTTTTCCACCACCGCGCGGCCAGCCCGCCCCAGCAGCACCGTGGCCGCCAGCCACAGCCCGTTCTGCGCCCCCATGGTGATCAGCACCTGATCGGCGCGTGCCGCGATGCCGCGCCGGGGCAGGATGTTGCGCAGGATGTATTCGATCAAGAGCGGGTCGTCGCGTTCCTGCCAGTCATCCGTCAGCGCTTCGAAATCGCGCTTCCCAAGGGCGCGCATCGCGCAAAGCCGCCAGTTCTGATGGTCAAACAGCGTGGCATCCGCCTGGCCGTAGATGAAGGGGTAGGGAAAGCTGCGCCAGTCGGCGGGCTTGGACAGGCTGACAGCCCTTGAGAACCGCCTGCCGGTCAGGGCCGCGTAATCCACCCGCTCTTCCCCGGCCATCACGGCGGGCGCAAAATCCGGCTGGCGGGGGGCCGTGTCCGAGATGAAGTAGCCCGACCTGCCGCGCGAGGTCAGGTAATCGGAAGAGACAAGATCGGCATAGGCCAGCGTCACGGTGATCCGGCTGATGCCCAGATGCACGGCCAGCCCCCGGCTGGACGGCATGCGGTCACCGGGACGGAACCGGCCCGACAGAATGCCTTCGGCCACCATCTGCCGCAGCTGTTGTTGCAGTGTCCCCCGCGCCCCCGCCGTCAGAAAGAAGGCTTCTGCAGGGATCGGCATTCTGGCACCATCGGGCTGTTGCGGCTGGCACTATAGCAGGGTTCGGTCGCGTCTCGCCAGTGCCCGGAACACGCTGTCCCGGCGGTCACTCCAGCTTTCTGGCACTGGACGGGAAAAGACCCATCGATGTCCCCCGTCCCGAAAGAATGATTGTATCACCCGGGCTTAAGGTTCTTCTGAACTGGTCAGAAAAGAAACAAAGATCCTTAAACACCAGCATAGCCATGTCGAGTTCAATAGGCTGCGGACAATGCTTGCTCCCGTCCCGATCTGCGCGAATAATCGAATATTGTATATTGGCCTCGTACCCACCGAGAAGTGCAACAGCCATCGGAATGGCGCTGGTAACGGCATTCCACCCCAAGAACAAGCCAAAAACCGGGGCACACAACAGCCCTGCTACACTCCGAAACCATCCACCTGAGATTGAAAATCGATCTGTCCAGACTGATGCCGAAAGGACTATCGCAGTTGCCAAACCTGCAGACCACGCGAAGACTGAGGTCCGGTCAAGCCAATAGGGAGCAGGAACGTACTGGTACCGAAGGATCAATGCGTAAATCGACGACGCGCCGAAGAACAACCAAGCCGCAATCAAGCAATTAATGAACGTTTTCAATGGTTTCCGTTCATGTGGCGGCGAAGTGGCGGTTTCTCGGTCAGGAAACTGGGACATGGCAACCTATATGCGAACTTGAAATGACCGAATACACCGGCCCTTCAGCAATGTTGCCGCAGCACGCCACACGTCGTCGCAAGAAACATTGAACATCAGATGCTGGAGGATAATGGAAAAATCAACTCCGTTCCGGCAGGATCACCTTCGGGGGATAGGCGCGCAGGTGTGCGTCACCCAAATACCCGCCCCAGCGCCCCGTCAATGGCATCGGTGATGTGGTCGATGTCGTCGGGCGTGGCGATCAGCGCGGGGGAAAGGCACAGCGTGTTGTTCAGCCCCGGCAGGCTGCGGTTGGTCATGCCGATGATGACACCCTGCGCCATGCAGTCGGCCACCACGGCGGCGACCTTCTTTTCGTCCGCCGCCTCTTTCGTGGCGCGGTCCGCCACCAGTTCCGCCCCGCAGAACAGGCCCTTGCCGCGCACCTGGCCGATCACTGCATGTTTGTCCTGCAGCGCTGCAAGGTTGTCCATCAGCCGCGCGCCCATGCGCAGCGTGTTGTCCAGCAGCCCCTCATCCTCGATGATCCGCATGTTTTCCAGCGCGGCGGCGGGGCCTGATGCGCAGCCGCCAAAGGTCGAGATGTCGCGGAAATAGCTGAGCGGATCGCTGGCATCATCCTTGAACATCTCGAACACGGCTTCGGTCGTGACCGTGCAGGCGATGGCGGCATAGCCAGAGGCAACGCCCTTGGCCATGGTCACGAAATCGGGCGTCACACCATAGTTCTGATAGCCGAACCATGCGCCGGTGCGGCCCACGCCGCAGACCACTTCGTCGATATGGATCAGGATGTTGTGCTTGCGGCAAATCTCCTGCACCCGCTCCCAATAGCCTGCGGGGGGCACGATCACGCCGCCGCCTGCCGTCACCGGCTCCAGGCAGATGGCGCCGATGGTATCGGGGCCCTCGCGCAGGATCACCTCTTCGATGGCGTCCGCCGCACGCTCGCCATAGTTGGAAACGTCCCACTGCTTGCGGTATTCCAGGCAATGGGGCACCTCGACAAAGCCCGGCGTGAAGGGGCCGTACATCGCATTGCGCTGCGGCTGGCCCCCGGCGGACAGGCAGGTGATCGTGGTGCCGTGATAGTCGCGTTCGCGGAACAGGATTTTCGATTTGCGCCCGCCGTGGTGGCGGTGCGAAATCTGCCGCACCATCTTGAAGACCTTCTCATTGGCCTCTGAACCCGAATTGGCATAGTAGACGCGGGCCATTCCCGGCATCTTGTCGATCAGGCGGCGGGCGAACATGGCACCCGGAACCGATCCGGCAGAGCCTGCGAAATAGCACATCTTCACCAGTTGGTCGCGCACCGCATCGGCGATGCTTTCGCGCCCGTAACCCACGTTCACTGTCCAGACCCCGCCCGAGACGGCATCCAGATGTTCCTTGCCGCGGGCATCCCAGACGCGCATGCCCTTGCCTTCGACGATCACGCGCGGATCGATGGTTTCGAATGGCTTGTGCTGGATCAGGTGGTGCCACAGATGCGCCCGATCCGCCTCGATCACCATGCTCATGTCGTTGCCAAGTGCCGGGTTGTCCATGCCTGTGCCTTTCACGCAAGAGGGGGCCGTCCCCCTCAGCCCTGATGCGCAATCATCCCGGATTGCACTGCCCAGCCTTAGGGCCAGACCTGACGTTGTGATAAGGCCAGAACAGCCGCAGGGCAAGCACAGCCGTGCCGGGGTCTGCGCTTGACTGTCGGTCATCGGCGCTGCGGCGGGGCCGGGCCGGCACAGCGGGCGCAGGGGCGCGGCCCCGACGGGGTGCGGAAAAGTGCCAACCGCAAGAGCTGCCTGACGGGAAGGCAGGAAATTCTTCCGCACCGGGTCTATGCCCGAGGCCATTGCCCCGGCCCCGCAGTGTGCCCGCGTCACGCCGGCCGGGTCGGGCGCTGCCCTCTGCCGTTACGCGGGCCTACCGGTTTGCAGGGCCCCGTTGCGTGCGGGCGGGGGAAACGCGGGTCGCGTTTCCCTTTCCCGCCCGCACTGACGACAGCACCCTCAACGCTTGACTGGCAGGGGCCATCGCCCCTGCCACAGCGCCGCGCTGATCCTTGACCAGCCGGGGGCCAAAGCCCCCGGCCAGCGCCCGCCCCGCCCTCGGCGGGCGCTTCTCGCCCGCCGGGTCGGGCGCTGGCCTTTCGTGGTGCCCGGGCCCACCGGTCTACAGGGCACCGTCGCGCACGGGCGGGGGGAAACGCGCTGCGTTTCCTGATCCCGCCCACATTGACGAAAGCACTGTCACCGCTGCCATGGCAGGGGCCATCGCCCCTGCCACAGCGCCACGCTGACCCTTGTCCAGCCGGGAGCCAAAGCCCCCGGCCAGCGCGCCTGACCCGCCCTCGGCGGGCGCTTCGCACCCGCCGGGTCGGGCGCTGGCCTGCGTTCTTCCCGGACCTGCCGGTCTACAGGGCACCGTCCCGCGCGGGCGGGGAAACGCGGGTCGCGTTTCCAGGTCCCGCCCGTGGATGGGCCGCAAGGTCTTGCCGCGTTTCCTGCCCCCGCCCGCACTGGCACCCCCTTTTCCCCGGATCGGCAGGGTCTTCCTGCCCGGCGGGCGAGGGACAGGCGTTTTCGGCACCCTGTCAGGGGGCCAGTTCGGCGGCGGCGGCTTGCGCGTAATCCGGCGCACCGCGGTCCGACTTCCAAAGGCAATGCGCGGCCATACGCCAGCGGTACAGCGGCCGCAGGCGCAGGTAGCGGGCCGTGACGGCCGGTTCGGGATAGGCCGCAAGGAAGGCGTCGGTTTCCTGCGCAGTCAGCACGCTGCCGCGGTACAGCCATTGCATGGCGGGTGACAGGAAAGCGGCAAGGTCTTCCGTCGGGTCGCCGCTTGCGGGGCATTGCCAGTCGATCAGCGTCACACCGCCGGGCCCGTCGATCAGGTTTCCCGCAACCGCATCTGCGTGAATGAGGCAGGGTCCAGGCACCGGCGGAACGCCGGGGTCCGGCGGTGCGGGCGGCAGACGGGTGCGGCAGGCGGCGGCAATGGCCTGTGCCTGTGCCAGCAGGGCAGCACTGCCTGACGCAACCGGGCGAAAGCCCGGGGGGCGCTGCTGATGTAGGCGGGCGAGCATCCGGGCAACCGGGGCGGGGTCCGCCTGCCAGATCCGCCCGGCAACATGGGAATAGGCCAGCCAGCCGTCACCCGCAGCGATAAAATCGGGGGCAAGGCCAAGCGGCCCCAAAAGCGCAAGCGCCCGCGCCTCTGCCGCCGGAGAGTTGGGAAACAGTGGCGAGGCGGCGGCAGGGTCATAGGCCTTGATCACCGTCTGGCCAACGCGCCAAAGCCGGTTGGTGCGACCGCCCGGCAAGGGCAGCCACGACAGGCCCTTCAGCGCGGGCAGCCGATCAATCACGGTTGTCAGGAAGGCGGGGGACGGCGGGATCATCTGGCATACAGATTACGGCATGACGCCGTCAATTTGAACCACGGCCTAAGGCCCGGGCGCAGGTTCGGCAATCCTGTGGTCGCAGCGGACCGCAGACTGCGCCCGGCCGCCTTCAGGAGGCTTCGCAGGTCCGGGCGGCGGCCTTGCCGATCAGGGCTTTGCTTCTCGGGAACCGCTGATGCTTTCCTCCAGACAGACCGGTGCCGGAGTTGACCGCGCCTGCTTGCCCCTGGGCGAGCGCGACCTGATGTGTGGGCTGGCACCCTTCCCTGCCCATCACCTTGCACTTTCGGGCCAGAACCAGGGTCAGGCCAGGCTCCACCGGCGCGTGACCCCGTACGTTCGGGTGCAGGAAGGCTGGACAAAGGCGGTTTCCCCCGCCCCCGAAGAAGAAGGGCGGGCACCTGCGCGCCCGCCCCCCGTCCTTGCCGTCAGGCCCCGATCAGTTCCAGGACTTGATCAGGGTGTCATAGTCGATGGTTTCGCCCTGGGGCTTTTCGTTCTCCAGCTTGGCCACCGGTGCGCCGGGGGCGTCGAGCCAGATCTGCGGATCCTGCTCTTCGTTCAGTTTCGGGCCGATGTCGCCCTGAACACCGGCGCGTTCGATCCGTTCCAGCACCTTTTCCTGCTCGGCACAGAGGGCATCCAGTGCTTCCTGCGGGGTTTTATCCCCCGACATGGCATCGCCGATGTTCTGCCACCACAGCTGGGCCATCTTCGGATAATCCGGGATGTTGGTGCCGGTGGGCGACCACGCAACGCGCGCGGGCGAGCGGTAGAATTCGATCAGCCCGCCCAGTTTCGGGGCGCGGTCGGTGAAGTGCTGGCTGTCGATGGTCGATTCGCGGATGAAGGTCAGCCCAACATCCGATTTCTTGAGGTCCACCGTCTTCGAGGTGACGAACTGGGCATAGAGCCAGGCCGCCTGGGCACGATCCACCGGGGTGGATTTCATCAGCGTCCACGACCCCACGTCCTGATAGCCGACCTTGGTGCCTTCCTGCCAGTAGGCCCCGTGCGGCGAGGGGGCCATGCGCCACTTCGGCGTGCCATCCTCGTTCATCACGGGCAGGCCGGGCTTGACCATATCGGCGGTAAAGGCGGTGTACCAGAACATCTGCTGGGCAATCTCGCCCTGGGCAGGAACCGGGCCCGCCTCGCCGAAGACCATGCCTGCCGCTTGCGGGGGCGAGTACTTCTGCAGCCATTCGATCGCCTTGGTCACGGCATAGACGGCCGCCGCGTCATTGGTGGCGCCGCCACGCGCCACGCAAGAGCCGACGGGGCGGGAGTTTTCGTCGACGCGTACACCCCATTCGTCAACCGGCAGGCCGTTCGGCTCGCCCACATCACCCATGCCGGCCATCGACATCCAGGCATCGGTATAGCGCCAGCCCAGCGACGGGTCCTTCTTGCCGTAGTCCATGTTGCCATAGACCTTGGTCGGCCCGCCCATATAGGACATGTCGCGGCCGGTGAAAAACTCGGCGATATCCTCATAGGCCGACCAGTTCAGCGGCACGCCCAGATCATAGCCGTACTTGGCCTTGAAGTCTTCTTTGGTTTTGGCGTCCGAGAACCAGTCGTAGCGGAACCAGTAGAGGTTCGCGAACTGCTGGTCGGGCAGCTGGTAGAGGTTGCCGTTCGGGGCGGTGGTGAACTTGAGCCCGATGAAATCTGCCAGGTCCAGCGTGGGCGAGGTGACGGCTGCGCCTTCGCCGGCCATCCACTCGGTCAGGTTGCGGGCCTGCTGATAGCGCCAGTGGGTGCCGATCAGGTCGCTGTCGTTGACATAGGCGTCGTAGATGTTTTCGCCCGACTGCATCTGGGTCTGAAGTTTTTCAACCACATCGCCTTCGCCGATCAGGTCATGGGTGACCTTGATGCCGGTGATCGCGGTAAAGGCCGGGGCCAGCACCTTGGATTCATATTCATGCGTGGTGATCGTTTCGGACACCACCTTGATTTCCATGCCGGCATAGGGCTTGGCCGCATCGATGAACCACTGCATTTCCGCTTCCTGATCGGCGCGGCTGAGCGTTGACAGGTTGCCGATTTCAGCATCCAGGAAGGCTTTCGCAGCCTCCATGTCTGCCCAGGCCGGCGCACCCATCGCAACCAGCGCAAGCGCCATCGCGGTTGATGTGTGACGTAGTCTCATTGGTGTAAACTCCTCCCAGAGTGACGTCTTGGCCGGGGCCTCCCCCCCGGCGGGGTCGAGAACCTGATCAGACCCAGCGGAAGACGGCTGCGGCGTAGATCAGGGATAGGATCGGGCCGACCCAGATCAGGTCAGGCCCAAGAAAACCCAAGGTGGCCAGATGGATGAAGGCCGACCCCAGAAGCGTGATGAACAGCCGGTCGCCCCGCGTCGTCTCGATCCGCAGGATACCCCGGCGCGGCGTTTCGGGAAACCGGATGGCCAGAATCGTGAACAGCGCAAGAATGCTGGCGATGCACCAGAAAAACAGGGCTGTGGGAAAGGTCCAGGCCATCCAGCCGCCGGGGATCATCGGATCAGTCCAGGCGATGCCGTCTTCGCTGCGGGGCGTGGCCCAGACAAGAAAGGCCAGGGCCGCCAGCAGGACGGCAGCGGTGCTGATGTAGATGGTGGACCAGCGTGATTGTGTCATCATACCCTTCCCAGGGCAAAGCCCTTGGCGATGTAGTTGCGCACGAACCAGATCACCAGCGCGCCGGGGATGATCGTCAGCACCCCGGCTGCGGCCAGCACGCCCCAGTCCATCCCCGAGGCAGAGACGGTGCGCGTCATGATCGCCGCGATCGGCTTGGCGTTGACCGCCGTCAGGGTGCGCGACAAGAGCAGTTCCACCCAGGAAAACATGAAGCAGAAGAAGGCGGCCACCCCGATGCCGCTGGCGATCAGCGGCATGAAGATGCGGATGAAAAAGCGCGGAAAGGAATAGCCGTCGATATAGGCGGTCTCGTCAATTTCCTTGGGCACGCCGCGCATGAACCCTTCCAGGATCCAGACCGCAAGGGGCACGTTGAACAGGCAATGCGCCAGCGCCACCGCGATATGCGTGTCAAACAGCCCGACCGAGGAATAAAGCTGAAAGAACGGCAGCGCAAAGACCGCCGGCGGCGACATGCGGTTGGTCAGAAGCCAGAAGAACAGGTGCTTGTCACCCATGAAGCTGTAGCGGCTGAAGGCATAGGCCGCCGGAAGCGCCACGGTCAGAGAGATGACGGTGTTCATCACCACGTAGATCAGCGAGTTGACATAGCCCATGTACCAGCTTGGGTCGGTCAGGATCACCGCATAGTTGCGCAAGGTGAAGGTCTGAGGGAACAGGGTGAAGGTGCTGGTGATCTCCTCGTTTGTCTTGAAGCTCATGTTCACGAGCCAGTAGATCGGCAGCATCAGGAACAGGATGTAAAGCGCCATGACCAGCGCCGAGCCCTTGACACGGGGCAAGGCGCGCGGCGCGGTGCGGGGTGTGTCCAGGGGGGTGGCGGACATTCAGCGCACCTCTTCTTTGTCGAGGTTGGTCATGACGGTGTAGAAAACCCAGGACACCAGCAGGATCACCAGGAAGTACATGATCGAAAAGGCGGCCGCAGGGCCAAGGTCAAACTGCCCGACCGCCATTTTCACAAGATCGATCGACAGGAAGGTGGTGGCATTGCCCGGACCGCCGCCGGTGACGACGAAGGGTTCGGTATAGATCATGAAGCTGTCCATGAAACGCAACAGCACCGCAATCAGCAGCACACCCCGCATCTTGGGCAGTTCGATATAGCGGAACACCTTCCAGCGGCTGGCCTGATCGATTTTCGCGGCCTGATAATAGGCCTGCGGGATCGATTGCAGCCCGGCATAGCACAGCAGCGCGATCAGCGAGGTCCAGTGCCAGACATCCATGACGATGATCGTGGCCCAGGCATCGAAGGCGTCGTTGGTATAGTTGTAATCCAGCCCCAGCGCCGCCAGCGTATGGCCCAGCAGGCCGATGTCGACGCGCCCGAAGATCTGCCAGATGGTGCCGACAACGTTGAACGGGATCAGCAGCGGCAGCGACATCAGCACCAGACAGACCGAGGCCCAGAACCCCTTCTTCGGCATGTTGAGCGCGATGAAGATACCCAGCGGCACCTGAATGGCCAGAACGATGGCCGAGAACATGACCTGCCGGCCCAGCGCGTTCCAAAGCCGGTCAGAACCCAGCATTTCTTCGAACCATTCCAGCCCGGCCCAGAAGAATTCATTGTCCCCGAAGGTGTCCTGCACGGAATAGTTGACCACGGTCATCAGCGGGATCACGGCCGAAAACGCGACCAGCACCAGCACCGGCAGGACCAGGAACCACGCCTTCTGGTTGGGGGTCTTGTCCATCAGGCGGCCCTCCCCGGCTGGCGGCCCTGCGGGCTGACGCGCCAGTCATCGGCATAGACCCCGATACGTTCGGGGGCAAAGACAAGGCGGGTCATGTCAGGCGACAGGGCGGTGCCTTCCCCGAGGACGGCGTTGATCCCGGTCCCGTTGAAATCGGCGCGGACGATGCGGTGGCGGCCCACATCCTCGATCCGGCGGATGGTCACGGGCAGCCCCTCTGCCGCCGTCAGGCTGACGAATTCGGGGCGGATGCCGATCTGCACACGCCCCCGTGGCACGCCATAGTCGGCACTCAGCGGCACGCTGACACCGGCGACCGTTGCCCGGTTGCCCTCAACCCTGGCCTCCAGCAGGTTCATGCCGGGCGAGCCGATGAAATAACCGACGAAGGTATGTTCGGGTGTGTCGAACAGATCCTGCGGCGTGCCGATCTGCACGACGCGACCGTCATACATCACCACGACCCTGTCGGCAAAGGTCAGCGCCTCGGTCTGGTCATGGGTGACGTAGATCATCGTATGGCCGAATTCGCGGTGCAGCGATTTCAGCTGTGTGCGCAATTCCCATTTCATGTGCGGGTCGATGACGGTCAGCGGTTCGTCGAACAGGATGGCGTTCACATCCTCGCGCACCATGCCGCGCCCCAGGCTGATCTTCTGCTTGGCATCCGCCGTCAGACCACGCGCCTTGCGGCCAAGTTCTGCCTCCATCCCGATCATCCGGGCGATCTGGTTGACGCGCGAGGCGACATAGGCGGGGTCCATGCCCCGGTTGCGCAGGGGGAAAGCCAGATTGTCGCGCACCGTCATGGTGTCGTAAACAACCGGAAACTGGAACACCTGGGCGATGTTGCGGTCTGACGTGGCGGCATCGGTCACGTCGCGGTCGCCAAACAGCACGCGCCCCTGCGACGGGCGCACAAGGCCCGAAATGATGTTGAGAAGCGTGGTCTTGCCGCAGCCGGAGGAGCCGAGCAGCGCATAGGCCCCGCCGTCTTCCCAGACATGGTCCATTTGCTTGAGCGCATAATCCGCCTCGCCCTTCGGATCGGCAAAGTAGGAATGCGCGAGGTTTGACAGCGTGATCCGTGCCATGCGGTTCCTCTCAGGCGGCCAGCGCATAGGCGGCGGGGGCCACCAATGCGCCGTCTTTGGCAAAGACATAGACATGGGCAGGGTCAAGCCAGACCGACACTTCGGTACCCGGGGCCAGGTCATGCACGCCCGGAACCAGGCCGACCCAGCGGTCTGCCCCGTGGACCAGATGCAGGAAGCTTTCCGATCCGGTGATCTCCGTCACCGCCACCTTGCAGGGAAAGACAACCGAGGCACCGGAGTGGGCGTTCAGCGACAGGTGATTGGCACGGAAACCGGCCATGTAGCGACCGTCAGCCAGGGCCGCGAAGGGGCCGTCTGCGGGGGCATTGGCATGATCGCCGAAGCTGACACGGTGGCCCTTCTTGACGCAGGGCACAAAGTTCATCGGCGGGTCGGAAAAGACGCGCGCCGTCGTGGCATCCGCCGGGTGGCGGTAGACCTGCGGGGTGGGGCCAAACTGGGTGACGCGGCCTTCCCACAGGGTGGCGGTCTGCCCCCCCAGCAACAGCGCCTCTTCCGGCTCGGTGGTGGCGTAGACAAAGATCGCGCCGGATTCCTCGAATATCTTCGGAATTTCGGCGCGCAGCTCTTCGCGCAGCTTGTAGTCAAGGTTCGCCAGCGGCTCGTCCAGCAGGACAAGCCCGGCATCCTTCACCAGGGCGCGGGCCAGCGCGCAGCGCTGCTGCTGCCCGCCGGACAACTCCAGCGGCTTGCGCGACAGAAGCGGCGTCAGCTTCATCATGTCCGAGGTTTTGCGCACGGCGCGGTCGATCTCTGCCTCGGACTTGCCCATCAGGCGCAGCGGAGAGGCGATGTTGTCATAGACCGACATCGAGGGATAGTTGATGAACTGCTGATAGACCATCGCCACCTTGCGGTCCTGCACGCGCATCCCCGTCACATCGGTGCCGTTCCAGCGCACGCGGCCCGCGCTGGGCACATCAAGGCCCGCCATCAGGCGCATCAGGGTGGTCTTGCCCGACAGGGTCGGCCCCAGCAGCACATTCATCGTGCCGCGTTCCAGCGTCAGATCAGTCGGGTGGATATGGGTGCGCCCGGCCACGAGCTTTGTCACACCGTGAAGTTCCAGCGTCATCGCCCCTGCCCCGTCATTCTGCCGCCGCCCGGTCATGTTCGCCTGTCATGAAGGCATCAATTTCCGCGATCTGGTCAAGCGTCAGGCGCAGCCCCAGCTTGCTGCGGCGCCACACCACATCCTGCGCGGAGCGGGCATATTCACGGGCGATCAGCCAGCGCAGCTCGGCTTCGGTCAGGGTGGCCCCGAAGGACCGGCCCAGATCAGCAGCGATGCGGGCGGTGCCCAGCACATGCCGCGCCTCGGTGCCATAGGCGCGCACCAGCCGCCCGGCCCAGTAAGCGTCAAGAAAGGGATATTCGCGCCGCAGGCCATCGGTCAGGGCCGCCGCACCGTCCACGGGGAAATCGCCGCCGGGCAAGGCAACGCCGGCGGTCCATTTGCCGGTCGCATCAGGAAAGAAGGGCGACAGCTTTTCCAGTGCCGATTCCGCCAGACGGCGGTAGGTGGTGATCTTGCCGCCAAAGACATTGAGCAGCGGTGCCCCGGCGGCATCCAGGCTGAGCACATAATCGCGCGTCGCCGCCGTGGCCGATGTGGCACCGTCGTCATAGAGCGGGCGCACGCCGGAATAGGTCCAGACGATATCGGCGCGCGTGACCGGCTTTTCGAAATAGCGCGAGGCGAAGGCGCAGAGATAATCCTGTTCCTGGGGCGTGCACACCGCATCGCCGGGCTTGCCCTTATGATCCTGATCGGTGGTGCCGATCAGGGTAAAGTCCTGCTCATAAGGAATGGCGAAGATGATCCGGCCGTCTTCGCCCTGGAAGAAATAGCATTTGTCGTGATCGTACAGCTTTCGGGTCACGATATGGCTGCCGCGCACCAGCCGCACGCCTTCGCTGGAGTTTACCCGCAGAACGCCGCGCACCACATCTTCCACCCAGGGGCCACCGGCATTCACGATGGCCCGCGCAGCGATCACCTCGCGCGCGGCACCGTCATGGTCCACTGTCACCTGCCACAGATCAGCGCCGCGTTCGGCAGAAACCACCTTGCTTCGGGTCATGATGCGGGCGCCGCGCGCCTCGGCATCGCGGGCGTTCAGCACGACAAGGCGCGAATCCTCAACCCAGCAATCGGAATATTCGTAGGCTTTGGAAAATCGCTTCTGCAGCGGCTTGCCAACGGGGTCGCTGCGCAGATCAACCGTGCGGGTGCCCGGCAAAATCTTTCTGCCCCCCAGATTGTCATACAGAAACAGACCCAGGCGGATCAGCCAGGCGGGGCGGCGGCCCTTCATCCAGGGCATGACCCGCGACAGCAGCCGCGAGGTGGGCGTCTGCCCTTCAAAGCGCATGTCGGCGCTGTAGGGCAGCACAAAGCGCATCGGCCAGCTGATATGGGGCATCGCGCGCAGCAGGGTTTCGCGTTCAGACAGCGATTCCCGCACCAGGTGGAATTCGAAATATTCCAGATAGCGCAGACCGCCGTGAAACAGCTTGGTCGATGCGCTGGAGGTGGCCTGCGCCAGATCTCCCATTTCGGCAAGGGCCACCGACAGGCCGCGACCGGCGGCATCGCGGGCAATCCCGCAGCCGTTGATGCCCCCCCCGATCACAAACAGATCGACCGGGCCGCGATGGTCCCTGTGATGCGCCAACTCTTTCCCCTCAAGCACGTTGCACAATCAGGGGTGACTCGCGCCTGTGTCAATCTTTGTTTTCGTTTATGTTCGCTTTTGGCAGAATCGCGCATCTTTCAGTCATCGCTTCTGCCCTTTTCGCTGCGATGCCGCAGTGTTTGTTGCAAAGCAGCATGCTTGACCGCGCCGGAACCTCTCGCCTAGATCGTCAAAACAGACGGGGCATCGCCGTGGCGCTCAGCTTTCGCCAGACCGAAATTCTTGACATCGCGCGCAGCGAAGGCCGCGTGATCGTGGACCAGCTTGCGGACCGCTTTGGCGTCACGCTGCAGACGATCCGGCGCGATCTGGCCGACCTGTCGGACGCAGGGTTGCTGGACCGGGTCTATGGCGGGGCGGTGATCCGCAAGGGGGTGGCCAACATCGGCTATCAGGAACGCCGCCGCCTGAATGACGAGGCCAAGGCGGCGATTGCGCGCATCTGTGCGCGGGACATTCCCGACAACAGTTCGCTGTTTCTCAACATCGGCACAACGACCGAGGCGGTGGCGCGCGAGCTGCTGGGGCACCGCAACCTGACGGTGGTGACCAACAACATGAATGTCGCCAACATCCTGGTGGCGAATGAAAGCTGCGAAATCATGGTGGCGGGCGGTGTCTTGCGCCGGTCGGACGGCGGGCTGGTGGGCGACCTGACCGCGCAGTTCATCGAGCAGTTCAAGGTGGATTTCGCAATCATCGGGGCCTCGGCGCTGGATGCGGATGGCGACCTTCTGGACTTCGACCTGCAGGAGGTGCGCGTCAGCCAGGCGCTGATCCGGCGGGCGCGGCGGACCTTTCTGGTGGCGGACGCCTCGAAGTTTCAGCGCAGCGCACCGGTGCGGATCGTGTCCTTGCGCGACATCGACACGCTTTACACCGACAAGCCGCTGTCGCCAGAGCTGGCCGCGCAGTGCCGCGAGTGGCAGACCGAGGTTGCCCTGAGTGCATAAGGGGGCCGGTGGGCCCGAAGGCGCAAGTCAGCGACAGGGACAGGGCGCGGCAGCGACCGGGCCTGCGTGATCCTGGTCGTACCGGGACGGGCGGGCGCGACACCGGCTTGCGCGTGGGCCGGTGGTGGACACGGTGGCGCCGGTTGCGGCGCTGGCGGGCGGCCACATCGCCGGGGCGGCGATTGATGTGTCCGACGAACCGCGGCTGCCGCCCGACAACCCGCTGCGGGGACTGCCCGATGTCCTGCTGACGCGGCATAAGGCAGGCATCACCGAAGACAGCAAGCTGCGCATGGGGCAGACTGTGGCGGAAGAGACCCTGCGCCTTCTGGCGGGCGGTCTGCTGCGGCCCTTCTGCAACCCGCAGGTCACAGCGCGGGACCGGATGCGGTTTCCGGCCTGACGCGCAGCAGGAACAGCCCGCACCGCCTGCCTTTTCAGGTTGCAGACACGCCGGGGGCGCGGTTACGCTTGGCCCTGTCAAAAACAACAGGACGGGGAGGATCAGCAATGCAAACACTGAAGCTTTTGGGGACTTCGGCCCTTGCCGCAGTCATCGCCGTGGCGCCTGCCGTTGCGCAGGTGGCGGCCATCGGGCCGGGCGAAGGCCAGCTGAACATCGTGGCCTGGGCCGGCTACATCGAACGCGGCGAAACCGACAAGTCCTTTGACTGGGTCACCAAGTTCGAAGAAGCGACCGGCTGCAAGGTGAACGTCAAGACGGCGGCCACGTCGGACGAGATGGTGGCGCTGATGAACGAGGGCGGGTTCGACCTTGTGACCGCGTCGGGCGATGCCTCGTTGCGGCTGATCGCCGGCAAGCGGGTGCAGCCGATCAACACCGCCCTGATCCCGTCCTGGGGCACGGTCGACCCGCGCCTTCAGGACGCGCCCTGGTACACCGTCGAGGGTGTTCATTACGGCGTCCCCTACATGTGGGGGCCGAACGTGCTGATGTACAACACCGAGGTGTTCAAGGACGCGCCCACATCCTGGAGCGTGGTCTTTGAAGAACAGACGCTGCCCGACGGCGCGTCGAACAAGGGCCGGGTGCAGGCCTATGACGGCCCGATCCACATTGCCGATGCCGCGCAATACCTGATGTTCCACAGGCCGGAGCTGGGCATCACAAGCCCCTATGAGCTGAACGAAGACCAGTACAAGGCAGCACTGGACCTGCTGCGCCAGCAGCGCGATCTGGTGGGCCGCTACTGGCATGATGCCTTCATCCAGATGGATGACTTCAAGAACGAGGGTGTCGTCGCCTCGGGCACCTGGCCATTCCAGGTAAATCTGCTGCAGGCCGAGAAATTCCCGGTCGCCTCGACCATCCCGCAGGAAGGGGCCACCGGCTGGGCCGATACCTCGATGCTGCATGCCGATGCCGAACATCCGAACTGCGCCTATCTGTGGATGGAACATTCGCTGTCGTCCAACCTTCAGTCCGACCTTGCGGTCTGGTTCGGCGCGAACCCTGCGGTTCCGGCGGCCTGCACCGACGGGCGCGGCATGCTGACGCCCGAAATCTGCACCGCCAACGGGCTGGACGATTTCGACAGGATTCGGTTCTGGACCACCCCGACGGCCAATTGTGCCCAGGGCGAAGGGGCTTGCGTGCCCTATTATCGCTGGGTATCGGATTATATCGGCGTGATCGGCGGGCGCTGAGCCTGCGCTGGTGCGATGACCCCGGGCGGCGCGCCCGGGGTTTTTTCACGTCCCGTCCCGGGCGGCAAAACGGGTAGTCCCATGACCGATGCGGTAGAATTCGTTGGCGTATCACGCCACTTCGGGCCCGTGCGCGCCGTCGACGGGGTTGACCTTGCCATTGCCGAAGGGTCGTTCTTTGCCATGCTGGGGCCGTCAGGGTCCGGCAAGACAACCTGTCTGCGGCTGATCTCGGGCTTCGAAAAACCCACGGGCGGACAGATCAGAATCTTCGGCGAAGAGTCGGGGCGCGTGCCGCCCAACCTGCGCAACGTCAATACCGTCTTTCAAGATTACGCGCTGTTTCCGCACATGAACGTGCGCGACAACGTGGCGTACGGGCCGATGGTAAAGGGCGTGCCGCGCGCCGTGCGGGCGGCCAGGGCGGAAGAGATGCTGTCGCTGGTCAAGCTGGACGGCTACGGCGACCGCAAGCCGGGGCAGCTTTCGGGCGGGCAGCGCCAGCGCGTGGCGCTGGCGCGCGCGCTGGTGAACGAGCCGCGCGTGCTGCTGCTGGACGAACCCCTGGGCGCGCTGGACCTGAAGCTGCGCGAGGCGATGCAGGACGAACTGAAGGCGCTGCAAAAGCGGCTGGGGATCACCTTTGTCTTTGTGACCCACGACCAGGGCGAGGCGCTGAGCATGGCCGACCGGGTTGCGGTCTTCTCGGACGGGAAGGTGGCGCAGGTCGGCACGCCGGAAGAGGTTTACGGCAAGCCCCGGACACGCTTCGTGGCGGACTTCGTCGGATCGTCCAACGTGCTGCCGCCCGCGCTGACACAGCGGCTGGGCGGGCCTGCGCGCTGGTCCAGCCTGCGACCCGAATCGCTGCGGCTGGCAGCGGCAGAGGGGGCTGCACTGGCCGGAACGGTGACGGCGCTGCGCTATCTGGGGGCGGGAACGCGGGTGGTGATCGACGGACCCGGCGCGGAACTGGCCGTGCTGGTCCCCGCAGGACAGGCCCTGCCCGCAGCCGGCGCGCGCGTCGGGCTGGCCTTTGATCCGGCAATGCTGCACGTGATGGACGAAGCATGATGGACTTTCGTCCCGTCACCCTGCCGGTACGTGGCCCGGGCGACCGTCTGACGGCACTGTTCTGGCGCAGGCCCAATCTGCTGCTGGTGCTGCTGCTGGCGCCGCCCCTGCTGTGGCTGGGTGTGGTCTATCTGGGATCGCTGGCTGCCCTTTTGCTGCAAAGCTTTTATTCCATCGATGAATTTTCCGGCCTGGTGGTGCATGAGTTCACGCTGAAGACCTATCTGGAGCTGTTGCGCCCGTCGAATTTCGACATCCTGCTGCGCACGGTGGGGATGGCTGCGGCGGTAACGCTGGGATGTGCGGTCATCGCCTTTCCCATCGCCTATTATGCGGCGCGCTACGCCCGGGGGCGCTGGAAGGCGGCCTTCTACCTGGGGGTCATGCTTCCCCTGTGGTCAAGCTATCTGGTGAAGGTCTACGCCTGGAAGCTGATCCTGTCGAAGGAAGGCATCGTCACCTGGGCCACCGATGCCGCCGGGGCCTCGGCGGTGCTGAACGCGGTTCTGGCGCTGCCGGTGATCGGGGGCAATTCGCTGTCCACTTCCTACATCGGGACCTGGATCGTCTTTGTCTATGTCTGGCTGCCTTACATGATCCTGCCGATGCAGGCCGCGCTGGAGCGGGTGCCGCAAAGCATGCTGGAAGCCTCGGCGGACCTTGGCGCGACGCGGGCACAGACCTTGCGCAGGGTGATCCTGCCGCTGGCGCTGCCGGGGGTGATCGCGGGGTCGATCTTTACCTTCTCGCTGACGCTGGGCGATTACATCATCCCCCAGATCATCGGATCGTCGCGTCTGTTCATCGGGCAGGCGGTCTACACGCTGCAGGGCACGGCGGGAAACATCCCGCTGGCGGCGGCTTTCGCGGTGGTGCCGATCGCGGTGATGCTGGTCTATCTGGCACTGGCCAAGCGGATGGGGGCGTTTGATGCGCTCTGACAGCCGCGCACCGCTGGGGCTGACGCTGGGGGCTGCGGCGGGCCTGCTGTTTCTGCATGTGCCGATCCTGCTGATTTTCCTTTATGCCTTCACGACCGAAGAGCGGACCTATCAGTTTCCGCCGCCGGGCCTGACGCTGAAGTGGTTCGCCGTGGCCTGGAACCGGGCGGATATCTGGCCGCCGCTGTACCTGTCGCTGCAGGTGGCGGCGATATCCACCGCGCTGGCGCTGGTTCTGGGCACTTTGGTCGCCGCCGCGATGAGCCGGGCGAAGTTCTTTGGCCGCGACCAGATTTCGCTGCTGATCCTGTTGCCCATCGCCCTGCCCGGCATCATCACCGGCATGTCGCTGCGGTCTGCCTTCGACGTGATGGGCATTCCGTTTTCGACCTGGACCATCGTGCTGGGCCATGCCACCTTCTGCATCGTCATCGTGTTCAACAATGCGGTGGCGCGGTTCCGCCGCCTGTCCGGGTCGATCGTGGAAGCGTCGCTCGACCTGGGCGCGAACGGGTTCCAGACCTTCCGCCATGTGATCCTGCCCAATCTTGGCTCTGCCCTGCTGGCAGGCGGGATGCTGGCCTTTGCGCTGAGTTTCGACGAGGTGATCGTCACCACCTTTACCGCCGGGCAGCAGTCGACCCTGCCGATCTGGATGCTGAACGAACTGGTCCGCCCGCGCCAGCGCCCCGTGACGAATGTGGTCGCCATCGTGGTTTTCGTGACAACCTTTGTGCCGGTCCTTGCCGCCTATTATCTGACGCGCGGCGGGTCCGAAACGGCAGGCGGCGGCAAATAGGACCGCGCCGTTGCGCCGCGCGCCCGGGCAGCGTTCGGCAGGGTAAGCGGTGGTTGACCGGGTTTTCCTAGCGTCCGGGGTCAACAGCCCCGGAGGTGTTCCCCATGTCGAATGTTTCAGCCGTTCTTGCCCTGCCCTATATCCAGCCGTCCCAGGCCCAGAAGCATGTCACCCATAACGAGGCGCTGCGCCTGCTGGACGTCATCGTACAGCTTGCCGTTCTGGACCGCACGCGCACCCTGGCCCCCGGCACGGCGGCAATCGGCAACCGCCATATCGTGGCTGCGGGGGCTTCGGGCGTTTGGGCCGGACGCGATGGTGCCATCGCGGTCTTCGACCTGGAAGGCTGGGTCTTCTTTGCCCCGCGGCCGGGCTGGCGGGCAGAGGTTCTGGCGGACAACACCAGCGTCGTCTTTTCCGGGTCGGCCTGGGTTGCAGCGGGGGATCTGCCGCAGCGCTTTGTGCAGGTGGGGGTCAATGCGGCCCCCGATGCCGTCAACCGGCTTTCGGTTTCCTCCGCTGCGACGCTGTTCAATCATGCCGGGGGCGGGCATCAGCTGAAACTGAACAAGGCGGCAGCGGCGGATACGGCAAGCCTTCTGTTCCAGACCGGCTTTTCGGGGCGGGCGGAACTGGGGCTGGCGGGAAATGACGACTTCTCGGTCAAGGTCAGCCCCAATGGGTCGGCGTTCGTCGAGGCGCTGCGGGTCGCCGCCGGCGGGTCGGTGGCGCTGCCGCAGGGGGTGCTGATGCCGGACGGCACGACAGGCCAGCCCGCGCTGCGCTTTGCCGGTGACACGGACACCGGGCTTGCCCGCCCCGGCCCGGATCAGATCGCGCTGGTCTGCGGCGGGCAGTCGCCTGTGGTTTTGTCGAACGCGGCGCTGCAGGTGGATGTGCCCGTGGGCGGCACCGGCACACAAAGCGCCAGCCATGATGCGACAGCCGGGCGGCTGGCGCGGGTGTTTCAGACCGGGGGGGTCTTCGGGCTGGGGGTGACGCAGGGGCAAACCCTTGGCGCGGCGGTGGTTTCGGCCAATGCGGTGGCTGTTGCAGGCTGGTACCGGACCGATGCCGCAACAACCGGCCTGCCGGCGGCGGCCCCGGCAGGGCTGCTGGAGGTGGTTCACGGGATCGGTGGCGACCGGGTCATCCAGCGCTGGACGGCAGTGCCTGCCAGCGGGGCCGCGGCCGACTGGCAGCGGCATTTTTCCGGCGGGGCCTGGCAGGCCTGGGCGATGACCTTCGGCCAGGCGACGCTGCTTGGCACGGTGGCCCAATCCGGCGGTGTCCCGACAGGTGCCGTGATCGAACGTGGCGCGACGGCGGCGGGGGAATTCGTGCGCTTTGCCGACGGCACGCAGATCTGCACCTCGGCGGGGGTGTCGGTGCCAAATGCCTCGACCGCCAGCGGTTCCCTGTTCCGGTCCGCCACAACCGTCTGGACCTTTCCCAGGGCCTTTGCCGTCACCCCGACGGTCAGCGGCAGCGTGCAGGATGGCGATTGCTGGCTGGCCGCAGAGACGCCGACCGTTACAGCCGTGTCGCTGCGGGCCGTATCATCGGTCACCAAGGCGGCGGCCCTGACGCTGCGGGCGATGGCGCTGGGGCGGTGGGTCTGACAGGCTGTCCGTCCCGGCTGAACGAAGGTGACAATCCGCGGTGATCTTGCTATGCGCGTGATCGCGAAAAACCGTGGAGCGGCGCAGGTGAGGATTGAGGAAACGGGCCTGCCGGGCCTGAAGGTTCTGACCCCGCGCCGTTTCGGCGACGCCCGGGGGTTCTTTTGCGAAAGCTGGAACAGGCGCGTGTTGGCAGAGCATGGCCTGGATTTCGATTTCGTGCAGGACAACCATTCGCTGTCGGCGGCGGTGAATACCGTGCGGGGCCTGCATTTTCAGGCCCCGCCCCATGCGCAGACCAAGCTGGTGCGCTGCGGCAGGGGTCGCTTTCTTGACGTGGCCGTCGACATCCGGGCAGGCAGCCCCACCTTCGGCAAATGGTTCGGCATCGAGCTGAGTTTCGATAATGGCAAGCAGTTGCTGGTCCCGGCGGGCTTTCTTCATGGATTTGCCACGCGCGAGCCGGACACCGAAATCATCTACAAATGCACCGACTATTACGACGTGACGGCGGATGGCGCAGTGCGCTTTGACGATCCCGACATCGGGGTGGATTGGGGGCTTTCCGGCCCTGCGGTTCTAAGCGACAAAGACAGGGCAGCGCCGCTGCTGCGGAATTTCCAAACCCCCTTTACCGGCGAAGGCTGACATGAAAATCCTTGTAACCGGCGGGGCGGGGTTCATCGGTTCCGCAGTGGTGCGCCATGCCGTGCGGGCGGGCCACAGCGTGGTCAACCTTGATGCGCTGACCTATGCCGCAAATCTGGAAAACGTGCGGCCCGTGGCCAACAGCCCGCTGTACCGGTTCGAACATGCCGATATCCGCGACCGGGCCGCACTGGATCGCATCTTTGCAGAACAGCTGCCGGATGCGGTCCTGCATCTGGCCGCCGAAAGCCATGTCGACCGGTCCATCGACGGGCCGGCGGATTTTGTGGAAACCAACATCACCGGCACGTTCAATCTGCTGGAGGCGGCGCGCGCCTTTTGGGTCCGGCAGGGCCGGCCCGCGGCATTCCGGTTCCATCATGTTTCCACCGACGAGGTTTACGGCACGCTGGGGCCTGAGGGGCAGTTTACCGAAGACACGCCTTATGCGCCCAATTCCCCCTATGCCGCGTCCAAGGCGGCCAGCGACCACCTGGTGCGGTCCTGGCATGAAACTTACGGCCTGCCGGTGCTGGTGACGAATTGTTCCAACAACTACGGACCCTATCATTTCCCGGAAAAGCTGATCCCTGTGGTGATCCTCAAGGCCCTGGCGGGCGAGCCGATCCCGGTGTACGGCACGGGCCAGAATGTGCGCGACTGGCTTTATGTCGAAGATCATGCGGATGCGCTGCTGACGGTGCTGACGCGGGGCGCCGTGGGACGCACCTACAACATCGGCGGCGAGAACGAGCGGCGCAACATCGACCTGGTGCGGACGATCTGCGCCATTCTGGACGAAAAACGGCCCAAGGCCACCGCCTATGCCGATCAGATCAGCTTTGTTGCCGACCGTCCGGGACATGACCTGCGCTATGCCATCGACCCGACCCGGATCCGGACGGAACTGGGCTGGCGGCCGTCGGTGACGGTGGAAGAGGGCCTGGCGCGGACGGTGCAATGGTATCTGGACAATGACGCCTGGTGGCGGCCCTTGCAGGACCGGCAGGGGGTGGGCAGGCGTCTGGGGGTGACGGCGTGAAAGCGCTTGTTTTCGGATCGACCGGACAGGTGGCGCAGGAGCTGCGGCTGCGTCTGCCCGGTGCGGTGTTTCTGTCGCGCGCCGAGGCGGATCTTCGCACACCCGAAACCTGTGCCGCCGCAATCGCCGCCTCGGACGCCGAGGTGGTGGTCAACGCGGCGGCCTTTACGGGCGTGGATCAGGCTGAAAGCGATGAAGCCACGGCAAGGCTGGTCAACGGCACCGCACCGGGTGTTATGGCGCGCGCCGCAGCGGCGCGGGGAATTCCCTTCCTGCATGTTTCGACCGATTACGTCTTTGACGGCACGGGCACCGCGCCCTGGCACCCCGATGACGAAACCGGGCCGCTGGGTGCCTATGGCCGCAGCAAACTTGCCGGGGAACACGGCGTTCATGCCGCCGGGGGCCGGTTTGTCATTCTGCGCACGTCCTGGGTGTTTTCGGCCCATGGCACCAATTTCGTGAAGACGATGCTGCGGCTGGGCAGGACGCGTGCCGCGCTGGCGGTCGTCGCGGACCAGGTCGGCGGGCCGACGGCGGCCGGCGATATTGCGTCGGCGCTGATTGAAATGGGGCGGCTTCTGTCGCTGGGGCTGGGGGCACCCGGAACCTATCACTTTGCCGGGGCGCCCGATGTCTCCTGGGCCGGTTTTGCGCGCGAGATCTTCCATCAGGCGGGCCTGCAAACGCAGGTCACCGATATTCCCGCCGCCGCCTATCCGACCCCGGCGCGCCGCCCGCAGAATTCCCGGCTGGACTGTTCCACCACCGAAACCGTGTTCGGGGTGCCGCGCCCGGACTGGCGCAAGAGCCTGACGAAAGTCCTGAAAGATCTGGGGGAAATCTGAAATGGCACAGCGCAAGGGCATTATCCTGGCGGGCGGATCAGGCACGCGGCTTTATCCGGTTACGGTTGCCGTCTCCAAGCAGCTTCTGCCGATCTACGACAAGCCGATGATCTACTATCCCATGTCCGTGCTGATGCTGGCTGGGATCCGCGAAATTGCCATCATCACCACGCCGATTGATGCAGACCAGTTCAGGCGCGCCCTGGGCGACGGGTCGCAATGGGGTTTGCAATTCACCTATATCGAACAGCCCTCGCCGGACGGTCTGGCGCAGGCCTATCTGCTGGCCGAAGGTTTCCTTGATGGCGCGCCTTCGGCGATGGTGCTGGGCGACAACATCTTTTACGGGCACGGCCTGCCCGAACTGCTGGCAAGGGCCGGTGCGCAGACAACCGGCGGCACGGTGTTCGGCTATCAGGTGGCGGACCCCGAACGATACGGGGTCGTCGCCTTCGGTCCGGACGGGCGGGCGGTGTCCATCATCGAAAAGCCGGAAGTGCCCCTTTCGGACTTTGCGGTGACGGGGCTGTATTTCCTTGACGGCACCGCACCGGCGCGGGCGAAGACCGTGCAGCCATCGGCGCGGGGCGAGATGGAGATCACGACGCTTCTGGAGATGTACCTGGCCGAGGGGCTGCTGTCGGTCCAGCGGATGGGGCGCGGGTTTGCCTGGCTGGACACCGGCACGCATGGCAGCCTGCTGGACGCGGGCAACTTCGTGCGCACGCTGGAGGAACGCCAGGGCCTGCAGTCGGGCTGCCCGGAGGAAATCGCCTTCGAGCGGGGCTGGATCAGCCGCGCGCAGTTGCTGGAGCAGGCGTCAGTCTATCGCAAGAATGCCTATGGCGCCTATCTTCAGAAGGTTGCGGACCGGAAATCCTGAAGACTGGAACCGGCGGCGGATCGCCCTGATGGCGGCCCCCGTCCCCGCCGGACAGACATCGGCCCCCGTAAGGCGGAAAGGTCCGTGACGCAGGCAGGTCTTCCGTCTGACCCCGTGTCTGCGGCCCGAAGCGCGGCGCCGCACCAAAGCGTTTGATCTTTGCCGGCCGGTCGGTTCTGGTACCCCGAAGGACGCAAGGCAGTGGGGGCGGCATGAAGGATTGGTGGCGCGGGTCGGTGACATATCAGGTCTATCCGCGGTCGTTTCAGGACAGCAACGGTGACGGCATCGGCGATCTTCCCGGCTTGACGCGGCGGCTTGAGCATATCGCACGGCTGGGCTGCGATGCGGTCTGGCTTTCGCCGATCTTCCCCTCGCCCATGGCTGACATGGGCTATGACGTGTCGGACTATACCGATATCGACCCGCTGTTCGGCACGCTGGCGGATTTCGACGCGATGCTGGCCCAGGCGCATGCCCTTGGGCTGAAGGTCATCATCGACCAGGTGCTGAGCCATTCATCTTCCGCCCACCCGTTCTTTGCCGAAAGCCGCGCCAGCCGCACCAATCCGAAGGCCGACTGGTATGTCTGGGCCGACGCCCGCCCGGACGGGACCGCCCCGAACAACTGGCTGTCCGTCTTTGGCGGACCGGCCTGGGAATGGGACACGCGGCGCAGGCAGTATTACCTGCACAACTTCCTGCCCTGCCAGCCGGATTTCAACTTTCACAACCCCGACGTGCAGGACTGGCTGCTGGGGACGATGCGCTTCTGGCTTGATCGCGGTGTCGACGGGTTCCGCCTTGACACGGTGAACTACTATTTCCACGACCGGCATCTGCGGTCCAACCCGCCGGAGGCGCGCAACGAAACGCATCCCGCCGTCAATCCCCATGACATGCAGGATCACCTCTATTCCAAGACCCGGCCCGAGACTATCGGGTTCCTGCAGCGGATCCGGGCCCTGCTGGACAGCTACGATAACCGCGCTGCGGTCGGTGAAGTGGGCGAGGGCCGCCGGGCCATCGCCGTGATGGCCGATTATACCCGGGGCGAGGATCGCCTGCATATGGCCTACAGCTTTGACATGCTGGGCCCGCAGTTCACCGCAGCGCATTTCCGCAGCCGGGTCGAAGGCTTTTTCACCGGTGCGCCCGATGGCTGGCCGTGCTGGGCCTTTTCCAACCATGACGTGATCCGCCATGTCACACGCTGGTCGGGCGCGGGCACGCAGGACGGGGTTGCCCGCCTGTCGGCGGCGTTGCTTTTGTCGTTGCCGGGGTCGGTCTGCCTGTATCAGGGCGAAGAGCTGGGCCAGACCGAAACCGACATCGCGTATCACGAGCTGACGGACCCGCCCGGCTTTGCCTTCTGGCCGGATTACAAGGGCCGCGACGGTTGCCGCACCCCGATGGTCTGGGATGCAACACCCAAGGGCGGTTTCACCGAAGGGCAGCCCTGGCTGCCGGTGAAGCCGCCGCAACTGTCGCGCAATGTGGCGTCACAGGACGGGATGCCCGGCTCTGTTCTGGAAACCTACCGCCAGATGCTGGCCTGGCGCCGCGCGAACCCGGCCCTGCGGACGGGAACGACGCGGTTTGTGGACCTGCCGGAACCGGTGCTGGCCTTTTTCCGGGATGCCGGTCAAGGCGGGCTTCTGTGCATCTTCAACCTGTCGCCGGACCCGGTCCTGCTGACGCTGGATCACGGGACGCTGGTTGGGCCGGCGCAGGCGGCCGGGCTGGCCGGGCGGACGCTGTCGCTTGGGGCCAACGGCTATGCGTTTGCAGCCGCATCCGGGGCGACGCGTCTGCGCCCCTATGCGCTGTAGGTGCGGAAGACGGCGCGGCCACGTCCTGCGCGCTTGGCCTCGTACAGGGCGTCATCCGCATCCGCCATCATGCGGTCCGGTTGCACCTGGGGATAGGTGGTGGACACTGTCATGCCGATGCTGGCCGACACCCGGCAGGCGCGGCCATCATGAAGGATCGGCTGGTCAAGCTGTGCAATGATGCGCCCGGCGATGGTCCACAGCACGGTCTCGTCAACCAGACCGGGCAGCAGAATCACGAATTCGTCGCCGCCGGTCCGCGCAATGGTATCGGCATCGCGGGTCTGGCCGCGCAGAATGTGCCCCACCTCGCGCAGAACCGCATCCCCCGCCGCATGCCCAAGGGTATCGTTCACCGACTTGAAGTAATCCAGATCCATATGCATCAGACCGAAGGGCGTGTTGCGCACGATGACCTGTGCGATGGCCAGATCAAGCGCCCTGCGGTTGCGCAGGCCCGTCAGAGTATCGGTCAGCGCCTGTTCTTCGGCAGCCGTCTTGGCCCCCTCCAGCCGGTGGTTCAGATCGCGCAGTTCCTTCATCACGGCTGTCTTGGCTTCGACGACATACAGCAGTTCCATGGCAAGGTCGGTCGGCGCGAAATCGGAATCGGTCAGGTCATGGACCCGGACCGCATCGGTGACGGAACTGCCGAAGGACAGGTTGAGAAGCAGGCCGTTGTCATCTGCCAGCCGCACCGCCAGACCGCGCAAGGTGGTGTCCGGTGCCAGCCGCAGCCTAAGGTGCAGCGGCTGGCCCGCCCATCGGATCAGGGCCGCAAGATCCCCGATCCCGCCGGGACGGCGCACCTCGAACACGGAAAAGAACGGCCGCCCGGCCACTGCCCGGCCTGCCATCAGTTTGGCCAGGGTTGGCCCAAGGCCCGCGATTCGGCCGTCGGCCGAAAGGCGGATGTGCATCGGCATCATCCGGCACAGGGATTCGGCAGAAATCGGGACCGCATCCGTCTTCAGGCCGCCGTCCATGATCACAGCACCTGCCCTGCAAGGGTGAACCGGCGGCCCGTTGCAAACTGATGATCCAGCAGCTTGATGGAAACGTGTTCGCCCCCCTCTGTCGGCCCGGCGTGATCGATGACCACAAGGGCACCGTAATCATCGGCCATGGCCCGCAGCAGACCGACAGCCACATGACCCACCCCCCGGAAGGGTGACAGGCAGGTCAGGGAAAAGCTGTCATGGTCGGTACCGGCAAGGTGCAGCGCAGGCAGATCAAGATCGGGCAAGGCAAGCCGCCCGCGGGCAGGAAGATCGTCCAGCGAATACAGGAAATCAACAAAGGTCACACCGCCGAAGCGCAGCAGGCGCCGCAGCCGTTCCAGCGCAGGTTCGGCCACCAGAAACAGTCCCAGATCCTCAAGGATGGCCTCGCGCGGAAGGTTCAGCCTGCGCGAGGCGGCGGCCAGCACCTGGTCTGTCAGCCGGTCTTCATAGTTCAGCATCGTCTCGAACGAATCGAAACCAAGCTGCGCGTCGCGCACGATGTCCAGCCAGACCGCATTGCCATAGGTGCTGCGCAAGAACATCTGGATGGATCGGTTGACGAGCCCGTGCATGTAAAACCCCAATGAATACAGCACAGGCTAGGGATCAAGCGTTAAGGAATGCTGAAACCTGGTCCATCGGGCTGCAAGCGGCAGTTGCACCCCTGGCAGGGTGTTCAAGAGATGGCCACCGCAGGGGTTGCCGGGGCGCAAAGTGGGCAACCCGTCTGCCTGCGCGCGGGGCACCTCCTGGCAGGGGCCATCGCCCCTGCCACAGCGCCGCGCCGGGATCAGGACCGGCCGGGGGCCAAAGCCCCCGGCCAGCGCCCGCCCCGCTCTCGGCGGGCGCTGGCCTCTTTGTCGTCCGGACCGACCGCTTTACGGGGCACCGTCCCGCGCGGGCGGGGGAAACGCGGGTCGCGTTTCCTGTTTCCGCCCGAACTGACGTAGGCACTTTCACCGCCTCAGTGGCAGGGGCCATCGCCCCTGCCACAGCGCCGCGCCGGGATCAGGACCGGCCGGGGGC
>JADCEF010000100.1 GCA_020250445.1 Rhodobacter sp. | reverse complement strand
GCCATAGCGCGCGTCCGGATATCCATCGAAAGGGGTTTCGTCATGAGGGCTGGCCTCCATATCCCAGCCCCCATCGTGAATCACAAATCGAACCGGCAGGGAATCCCCCAGTGATTCACCCAACCGCCATCCCGCTTTAGCAAGGTGCGGAAACAGCAATCCGACCTCAGGGGCGGGCGTGACACTCGTCCTGATCCGGGAGCAGGGATTGCCCCTCCGGCTGGGACGGTGCCCTGTAGACCGGCAGGCCTGAGAGGGACAGAGGCCAGCGCCCGCCAGGGGCGGGGCGGGCGCTGGCCGGGGGCTTTGGGCCCCCGGGTGGTTCTGATCCCGGCGTGGCGCTGTGGCAGGAGCGATGGCGCCTGCCATTGAAGCGGGATGTTTTGGAATCGACAGGACCGCCCGCCCCATCGGGCGGGAACAGGAAACGCATCGCGTTTCCCCCGCCCCCGCGCGGCACTGCCCTGTAGACCGGTCGGTCTGGGATAAACAGAGGCCAGCGTCCGACCCGGCGGGTGCGAAGCGCCCGCCGTGGGCGGGGCGGGCGCTGGCCGGGGGCTTTGGGCCCCCGGCCGGTCCGGATCCCGGCGCAGCGCTGTGGCAGGGGCGGTGGCCCCTGCCAGAGAGACCGGGCATTCGCGAGAACGCCTGTCCGGGCGGGAACAGGAAACGCGACCCGCGTTTCCCCCGCCCGAGCACATCGGTGCCCTGTAGACCGGTGGGTCCTGGCACCACGAAAGGCCAGCGCCCGACCCGGCGGGGGCGAAGCGCCCGCCGGTGGCGGGGCGGGCGCTGGCCGGGGGCTTTGGCCCCCGGCTGGTCCTGGTGCCAGCGTGGCCCTGTGGCAGGGACGATGGCCCCTGCCCTTGCAGCGGTGACCGTGCTTTCGCCCCTCCGGGCGGGATCAAGAAATGCAGCGCATTTCCCCCGCCCGCGCGCGACGGTGCCCTGCAGACCGGCAGGTCCGGGAGAAACATAGGCAAGCGCCCGACCCGGCGGGCGGGAAGCGCCCACCTGTGGCGGGGCGGGCGCTGGCAGGGGGCTTTGGCCCCCGCATGGTCCTGATCCCAGCGTTGTCATGTGGCAGGGGCGATGGCCCCTGCCATTGAAGCTGGGGCAATGCTTTCACCTCTCCGAGCGGGATCAGGAAACGCGACCTGCGTTTCCCCCAGCCCGCGCGGGACGCCGAAAGCCGGATCGGCACCTTCTGCACCACAAAAGGCCAGCGCGCACAGACGGAAGAGATCCCTGTGTTCCGCGCAGCAGCCCATGTGGTCGCACTCTGCCCCGGCACCCTGTCAGGCCCCGGCAGGTCAGGGGGCAGTTCCGGCAAGACGGGCCTTCGCCGGCGTGCGCCCGGGGTCTTTGCCTTTGCCCGACCACAGGCGGTCTGCCCGGTCTGTCGCCACGATCCGCAGCGAGCCGTCCCGCGCCACCCAAAGGGCCTGCGGCCCGCTTGCGGCCAGATCATCGCTGTCGATGACCCGGCAGCCGTCCGGCGCCTGTCCGGCGGGCACCGACAGGATCACCAGTTGCGCTGTCCGGCAGCTGTCGGCCAGACGCCCGGCTGCCCCCTTGCCCTTCAGGTGCACGGCGCGGACCGGCCCCAGGGCAAAGGCCCGCGCGCCCTTCGGCCCGGTGAAACCGGGGCGTGCCGCTGCCGTGACCTGATCGGCGAGGTCGCCGTCATTTTCCAGCCAGCTTTGCGCGGCAAACCCGGCACCGGTGGGCGACGACATCGCGCGCCCCTCCGGCCCGGCCAGCCCCACAAGCGCGCCGTCGCCACTGATCAGCGCGTCCGGGCGCGTGTTGCCCACCCAAAGTGCCAGCCCCGCCGCCAGCGGCACGACGGCCAGAAGGCGCACCGCGCCACGCGGCAGAATGGCGATCAGTCCGCCAAAGGCCAGAAGCGGCAGAACCAGCGGCCCCGGCGTGGGAATGCCGGTGACCGCCCCTTCCCACCCTGCCACAACGCCGGCGATGAACAGAATCCACCGCGCCCCGATTTCCATCAGCAGCAGCCCGATGCCTTCAAGACCGACCGGCAGGCCCAGCACGGCAACAACGGCACCCGGCATGATGAACAGACCCATCGCGGGAACGGTCAGCACATTCGCCACCAGCCCGTAATCGGTGAACCGGTTGAAATGCGCCGCAGCCAGCGGGGCCGTGGCCAGCCCCGCCAGGACCGAGGACAGAACAAGCGCAAAGACGGGCATCGCCCAGCGTGGAACCCGTTCACGCAGAACCCCGCGATCCAGCATGCCGAAACCCGCGATCAACACGGCGGTGGCCGCAAAGCTCATCTGAAATCCGGGGGCCAGAAGGCTTTCCGGGCGCAGCGCCAGCAGAAGGATGGCCGCAAGCGCCACGCTGCGCAGCGTCAGCGCCCGCCTATCCGCCAGCACCGCCACCAGCATGACCGCGACCATTACAAAGGCGCGTTCGGTGGCGACATTGGCCCCCGACAACAGCAGATAAAAGGCGGCCACCGCCAAGGCCACAAGGGCCGCAACCTTCTTGCCGTTGATCCGCAGCGCCACAGGCGGCACCAGGGCCACCCCGTAGCGGACAAGTCCGAAGACAAAGCCCGTGATGAAGGCCATGTTCATTCCCGAAATGGCCAGCAGGTGCGACAGGTTGGAATCGCGCAGCTGCTCGACAGTGTCCTGGGAAATGCCGGAACGGTCGCCCGTGACCGCCCCCGAGGCAAAGGCCCCGGCCTGCCCCGGAATCCGGTCCATGACAGCGGCCGAAAGCCGGGCGCGCAACCGGTTGACGCGCTGCGTGCCAGGTTCGGGCGGGGCAAGCACCAGCATCGGCGTGCGGGAATAGCCCACGGCACCCAGCCGGTCGAAAAAGGCCATGCGGCGGAAGTCGAAGGCATCCGGCTCTGACGGTCCGGGCGGGGGCGAAAGATGCGCCGTCAGGATCACGGTGGTGCCGGGCTGCGGTGCCGGAACAGAGGCATCATGCAGCGACACCCGGACAAGCTGCGGGGTATCCCGGGGTGACAGGCGGTCCAGCACCACCCGGTCCAGCGTCACCCGCAGATCATCGCCCTGTGAGCGGTCGATGCCGATCACCCGGCCTTCGACCGGGCCGTAATAGCGGAACTCCAGCACGGGCGCGGCCACCAGATGGGCCCGTGCCCCGGCGGCCAGCCCGCCTGCCAGCACGCAGGCCAGCGCCAGGGCGGGGGGTTGCAGCAACTCCGGCCCCCAGCGGCCAAGGGCCAGGGACGCCGCCAGCCCGGCAGCGGTCACGGCATAGAAGATCGGCCCCGGTTCGTGCAGCAGCGAAAACCACAGACCGATGCCCAGGGCCAGGAACACCGGCACCCAAAGGAACAACAGCCCCTGACCGCGTGCGGCCTGCAGGTCTGCCAGGGGCCGCACCATCCACCGCACCTTGCCACCCCCTGCGCCATTGCCTAGACAGGCGCGCAGGCTAGCGCCCGCATGGTTTCCGAAAGGTTAATTCCGATGGCAGACGCCCCTTTCCCCCGCCCTGTCGTCACCCGCTTTGCCCCGTCGCCCACCGGGTATCTTCACATCGGCGGTGCCCGGACGGCGCTGTTCAACTGGCTTTATGCCCGGGGGCGTGGGGGCAGGTTCCTGCTGCGGATCGAGGATACCGACCGCGAGCGGTCCACCCCCGAGGCGACGGCGGCGATCCTGCGCGGGCTGACCTGGCTGGGCCTTGACTGGGATGGCGAGGCGGTCAGCCAGTTCGGGCGCCGCCACCGCCATGCCGAAGTGGCCCATGACATGCTGGCGCGGGGCGCGGCCTATCGCTGCTATTCTTCGCAGGACGAGATTGTGGCCTGGCGCGAGGCGGCCCGCGCCGAGGGCCGCTCGACACTGTTTCACAGCCCCTGGCGCGACGCCGATCCCGCGACCTGGCCCGACGGCCCCTTTGCCATCCGCATGAAGGCGCCGCGCGGCGGCGAGACAATTGTTGAGGATGCCGTGCAGGGTACTGTGCGCTTTGACAATGGCCAGCTGGATGACATGGTGGTGCTGCGGTCTGACGGCACGCCAACCTATATGCTGGCAGTTGTGGTCGATGACCGCGATATGGGGGTGACCCATGTCATCCGGGGCGATGACCATCTGAACAATGCGGCGCGCCAGCAAATGGTTTATGACGCCATGGGATGGGAGGTGCCGGTCTGGGCGCATATTCCGCTGATTCACGGGCCGGACGGCAAGAAGCTGTCAAAGCGCCACGGGGCTGTCGGGCTTGAGGAGTATCAGGCGATGGGGTACCCCGCCGCTGGAATGCGCAATTACCTGACCCGTCTGGGCTGGTCGCATGGCGATGCAGAGGTTTTCACAAGCGCGCAGGCCATGTCCTGGTTTGATCTGTCCGGCATCGGGCGGTCACCGGCGCGACTGGATTTCAGGAAGCTGGAGAATATCTGCGGTCAGCACATGGCCATGGCAGAAGATGCCGCGCTGCTGCAGGAACTTCAGGCCTATCTTGCCGCTGCCGGACAGCCGGCTTTGTCCCCGCAGCAGGCCGATGTCCTGCAACGGTCGCTTTACTGCCTGAAAGACAGGGCGAAAACCTTTCCGGAACTTATTGATAAAGCTCGATTTGCTCTGGCGACCCGGCCCATCGTTCCGGATGAGGCCGCAGCGCGGGCGCTGGATTCGGTATCCCGTGGTATACTGAAATCGTTGACGCCGCAGTTGCAAGGTGCTAGCTGGACAAAGGACGCTCTGGAAGTGATCCTGTCGGAGGCAGCCGCTGCAAACGGCCTTGGTTTTGGCAAGATCGCGGCACCGCTGCGCGCGGCACTTGCGGGCAGAACGGTGACACCAAGTGTTTACGACATGATGCTAGTCATCGGTCGGGACGAGACTGTTGCACGACTGCAGGATGCAGCGGCCTGATCTGCGGCACCGGGCGGATTGCTGCGTGCAAACCGCCCGGCATGGTGCGCGGCGGGCAAGAAACGGGGGATGGACCATGGCCGAACCGACAAAGACTGCAACGCTTGCCTTCGGGGACAAGGTCATCGACCTGCCGGTGCACTCGCCAACCCTGGGCCCGGATGTGATCGACATCCGCAAGCTTTATGCGCAGGGCGATGTCTTCACCTATGATCCCGGCTTCACCTCCACCGCCGCCTGCGAAAGCGCCATCACCT
The DNA here is from genome assembly GCA_020250445.1 of Rhodobacter sp. Lineage (GTDB taxonomy): Bacteria > Pseudomonadota > Alphaproteobacteria > Rhodobacterales > Rhodobacteraceae > Aliitabrizicola. The sequence goes on along the minus strand of JADCEF010000100.1, from coordinate 13,996 downwards.
ATATCGACGGCGAAAAGGGAGAGCTTCTGTATCGCGGCTACCCGATCGAGCAGCTTGCCGAGCAGTCCAATTACCTCGAAGTCTGTTACCTGCTGCTGTACGGCAACCTGCCGAATGCGGCACAGCTTGCCGATTTCGAACAGCGCGTGACGCGCCACACCATGGTGCATGAACAGATGCACTATTTCTTCCGCGGCTTCCGCCGCGACAGTCACCCGATGGCCACGATGGTGGGCGTCGTGGGCGCGATGAGCGCCTTCTACCACGACTCGCTGGACATCAACGACGAATGGCAACGCGAAGTCGCGGCGATCCGGATGATCGCCAAACTGCCGACCATTGCCGCAATGGCCTATAAATATTCGATCGGCCAGCCCTTTGTCTATCCCAAGAACGGCCTTGGCTATGCCGGGAACCTGCTGCACATGTGCTTTTCGGTCCCGGCCGAGGAATATGTCGTCAATCCGGTCCTGGCGACGGCGATGGACCGCATCATGATGCTGCATGCCGATCATGAACAGAACGCCTCCACCTCCACCGTGCGGCTGGCCGGTTCCTCCGGGGCCAATCCCTTTGCCTGCATTGCGGCGGGCATCGCCTGTCTTTGGGGTCCCGCGCATGGCGGGGCCAATCAGGCCTGTCTGGAAATGCTGCGCGAGATCGGCACGGTCGACCGCATTCCCGAATACATCCGGCGCGCCAAGGACAAGGATGACCCCTTTCGCCTGATGGGCTTCGGGCACCGCGTTTACAAGAATTTCGACCCGCGCGCCAAGGTGATGAAGCAGTCTGCGGACGAAGTGCTTGATCTGATGGGCATCCACAGCAACCCGACCCTGCAGGTCGCCAAGGAGCTGGAGCGGATCGCGCTGGAAGATGACTATTTCGTATCCAAGAAGCTTTATCCCAATGTCGACTTCTACTCGGGCATCATCCTTGATGCGATGGGCTTTCCGACCGCCATGTTCACCCCGATCTTCGCGCTGTCGCGCACCGTGGGCTGGATTTCGCAGTGGAAGGAAATGATCGCCGATCCGACCCAGAAGATCGGCCGTCCGCGCCAGCTTTACATCGGCGAAAGGCAACGCGACTACATTCCGGTCGGCAACCGCTGACCCCCCTTTCTGCACCGGCTGGAACGGCGGCCCCGGGGCTGCCGTCCGCATCCGGCCTGCCGCGACATGTTTCACCGCAGGAAGACTATCTGACAATCCGTGCAGGTCCTCGCCAGCGTTTCGCCAAAGGCGCGGCCCCTTGGCCGCCGCGTGGCGGGGGTATGACATGACGCAACGGGCAGCGGTGATCGGGGCGGGGCCGTCGGGACTGGTGCAGTTGCGGGCTTTCCAGTCTGCGGTGCCACAGGGTGCCGAAATCCCCCGGATCATGTGATTCGAAAAGCAGGACCACCGGGGCGTGTTTTGGAACTGCACCTGGCGGACCGGCCTGGATGAACTTGGCAAACCTGCCCATGGCACGATAGCCTGCTGCCTCTGGTCGAAGGGCCCGAAGGAAAGGCTGGAACGTGCCGATGACACCTTCGAGGCGCATTTCGGCAGACAGATGGGCAGCTGTCCGCCCCGCGCGGTGCTGTTTGGCTGTATCGAAGGCCGGGCAAAGCAGGCCGGGGTGCGCCCCCCGGAATTGGTCCCGCACGCCTGTGCCGCATAGCGCCCATGACGCGGCGACGGGCAAGTTCACCGGCACCGTCCACGATCTGAAGAACGACCATATCTGTTCCGAAGAGTTCGACCATGTCGTGGTGGCATTCGGCCACTTCTGCACCCCGAATGTGCCCGGGTTTCCGGGCCTTGACACCTTCAACGGGCGCACCCTGCATGCCATGACTTTCGCGACGCGCGCGAATTTGCGGGCAGGGACATCCTGATCGTCGGCACCTTCCATTCTGGGAAAGACATCGGATCGCAATGCTGCAAATTCGGCTGCACGTCGGTGACCGTGGCGCACCGCACGGCGGCGATGGGCTATGACTGGCCGGAGACCTGGAAGGAAGTGCCGCCGCTGGAGACGGTCGAGGGGAATACCGCCACCTTCAGGGACGGCACAAGCACGCATGTCGATGCAATCATCCTGTGCACCGGCTACCTGCACCACGTCCCGTTCCTGCCCGACGGGCTGCGCCCGAAAGTGAAGAACCGTCTGGCTGCGGCGAACCTTTACAAGGGTGTCGTCTGGGCGGCGAACCCGAAGTTGCTCTGCCTTGGGCATTCAGGACCAGTGATACACCTTCAACATGTTCGATGCCCGGGCCCGGGATGTGCGCGATGTCATCCCGGGCCGCCTGGAGATTCCTGGCACCGAAGCGGAACGTCTGGCAGATGCCGCCGCGCGAAGCCGTCGAAGACACGATGGAAGACAGCTATGGCGCCATTGCCTATCAGGGCACCCATGTGCAGGAGCTGATCGACCTGACCGATGATCCCTGCATTGACATTCCGGGGTTGAACGCGGCCTTCTCGGCGTGGAAGAAACACAAGGCCAGGACCATCACGGCTTTGCGCGACGATGCCTTTGGGTCGGTCACGACCGCAACCTTGGCCCCGCTGCACCGCACGCCCTGGAAGGACGCCCTGGCAGACAGCATGGAAAGCTCTGCCTGCGGAATTGATGCAGCGCCCCCTGCACCCCGCCGGGGTGCTGCGATTGGCGATCAGGCCGGGACGGGCCGTGCCAGACGCCCCTGATCCGCAACCGTGCGAGGCGGCAGACCGCGCCTTGTCTTCTCCGGCCAGCCGGGCAGGTGCAGACCGGATCATCGGCCGGTGGCAGGGGCGGATCTGCCAGGCGTACCGGCGCTGTTGCCGAACCCTGCCGACTGGCCCATCATGCACCGCATCAGACCCGCCCCTGTGCCAAGGATATCGCCGATGCGCAAACGCAGTGCCGCCCATCCTGCCCGTCACATCACGGCGGCCGAAGCCGCAGGCCTGGTACAGTCCGGCATGTGGATCGACTATGGCGGCGTGCTGTGCCAGCCCGATGAATTCGACCGGGCCCTGGCCGCACGGCGCGACGGGCTGCACGATGTCAAGATCCGCAGCTGCCTGTCGACCCGGCCCCGCGCCGTGCTGGAAGAAGACCCGCAAGGCAACCACTTCTATGGCCTGAGCCTGCATTTCTCGGGCTATGACCGGCGCAAGCACGATGCCGGGCGGATGGGTTACTTGCCGGTAAATCTGGGCGAGATTCCCGATTACTACCGCCGGTTCATCGAACCGGCGGGCGTGCTGGTTCTGCGGACTTGCCGGATGGATGCAGAGGGCTTCTTCAACTTCAGCGCCTCGAACCTGTGGCACCGCGCCGCCGTCGAGCGGGCGCGCTGCGTGATCGTCGAAGTGACCGACGGTCTGCCCCATTGTCCTGGCCCGGACAATGCCGTGCATGTCAGCGAGGTGGATTACATCATCGAGGGCGACAACCGGCCCGCACCGGTTCTGCCCAACCCGCCCGCCAGTGATGTGGACCGTGCCGTGGGCCGCCTGATCGCGGCGCGCATCGAAGACGGGTCCTGCCTGCAGATCGGAATTGGCGGCATGCCGAACGCGGTCTGCACGGAACTGCTGAACAGTCCGGCAAGGGACCTGGGCGTGCATACCGAAATGATGACCGATGGCATCGTCGATCTTTACAAGGCGGGGCGGATCAATGGCGGGCGCAAACAGACCCATGCCGGAAAACTGACCTATACCTTCGCGCTGGGGTCGGAAGAGCTTTACGCAACCCTGCACCGGAACACGGATTTCATGTGCCTGCCGGTCGATCAGACGAACCTGCCCGCCAATATCATGGCCAATGACAGGGTGGTATCGATCAACAATACCACGCAGATCGACCTTCAGGGGCAGGCGGCGTCGGAATCGGACGGTCTGCGGCATATCAGCGGCACCGGGGGGCAATTGCAGTTTGTGCGCGGGGCCTATGCCTCGCAGGGGGGGCTGTCCTTCATCTGCCTGTCGTCAACCTACGAGCGTCGGGGCGAACGCAAAAGCCGGATCAACCTGCAGCTGACCCATGGCAATATCGTCACCACGCCGCGCACCGATGTGATGTATGTGGTCACGGAATACGGCATCGTGAACTTGAAGGGCAAATCGGTGCCCGAACGGGCGCAGGCGCTGATTTCCATTGCCCATCCGGACTTCCGCGAAGACCTGACACGACAGGCCTATGAGCACCGGCTTCTGCCGCGCGGATTCACGTTTTAGCAGGGTGCCGAGAAAGTACCCGCACACAGGGGCTGCCTGACCGAAGGGCAGGACAGTCTTGCGCCTGGGCACGCCATGCGCGTCCTGGCCGGGTCCATCGCCCCTGCCACAGCGCAACGCTGATCCCCCGGCCAGCCGGGGGCGCAAAGCCCCCGTCTGGTGCTTCCCGCCCGCCGGTCCGGGCGCGGGCCTGCCGGTGGTCCCGGACCGACCGGGCTGCAGGGCACCGTCGCGAAGGGGCGGGGGAAACGCGGGTCGCGTTTCCTGTTCCCGCCCGGATGGGCGGAGGCACCTTCACCGCTTCAATGGCAGAGGCCATCGCCCCTGCCACAGCGCCACGCTGCCCCTTGCCCGGCCGGGGGCCAAAGCCCCCGGCCAGCGCCCGCCCCGCCCTCGGCGGGCGCTTCGCTCCCGCCGGGTCGGGCGCTGGCCTCTGTGTCGCCCGGACCTGCTTGTCTACGGGGCGCTGTCCCGAGCGGGCGGGGAAACGCGCTGCGTTTCCTGATCCCGCCCGAATTGATGACAGCACCGTCACCGCTTCAATGGCAGGGGCCATCGCCCCTGCCACAGTGCTGCGCCGGGATCAGGACCGGCCGGGGGCCAAAGCCCCCGGCCAGCGCCCGCCCCGCCCCCGGCGGGCGCTTTGCACCCGCCGGGTCGGGCGCTGGCCTCTGTGTCTCCCGGACGTCCCGATCTACAGGGCACCGTCCCACGCGGGCGGGGGAAACGCGGGTCGCGTTTGCGGGTCCCGCCCGAAGGTGCACCCTCTTTGCCCGTAACGCAACGCACATCCCGCCCGGCAAGCGGCAAGATTGCCGTTTCAGTGCCCGGTCAGTCCGAGACGGGTATAAGGGCCGCCTCAGGCGTCGGTTCAGGTGCTGCTTCGGCCATGGCCACGATTGCGGCCAGATCGGGGTCGACCGACAGATCCGCAAGCTGATAGCTGGCGGTCAGCGCCTCGGGCGAAAGTGCGACGTTCTTCACCACCTGCGCCCCGGCGGCGGCCGGACCATAGGTCTGGCCGTTGACCGCGAAATAGACAGAACCGGAATTGCCCGCGCGCAGCAGCGCCGGTGCTTCCATCTGCGGCACGACATAGCGTTCGCCCGCATCCAGGATTTTCTCGAACAGCACCGTTCCATCGGCAGACTGCACCCGCACCCAGGACGGGCGCACAGCCAGCAGTTCCACCGTCGGCGCATCGGCCTCGACCACCTGGACAAGGCCATCCTGCGGGGCCAGTGCCTGGCCGGCATCGGGGGCGATTGCGAACCCGGCATCCCTGCCCGGCGCGCCGCCCGTGCGCGGGTCGATCCCGGCAATCGGACCGTCGCGGGCCACGATCACCGGCACATCCAGCGCCTGAGGCCGGTACAGCCGGTCATAGCCTTGCGCCCCGGCCAGAACCGGGTCTTCACCGGAAAAGGCATCTGCGGAACCGGCGGGTATCGGCAGGATCTGCGGTGCCTCGCGGCTGATATCGCCCAGCGGATCGATCTCGGCCACCACCACGGGCACCTGATCGACCGGGGCAAGCCGCACGCGCTGCACTTCCTGCAAAACCGACCAGCCGCCGTAGCCGATTGCCCCGATCAGCGCGACGAGAACCAAGATCGATCCGAAGGCACCCGGCTCGAACCGCGACCACAGGCTTTGGCCGCGCGGAATGAAGGTCGCGTTGGGGTCAGTAAAGGGATCTCTCAGCGTGGACCGGTTCATCGCGCCGGAGGGCATTGTGCGCGGCATGCGCGATGCCGGGGCAGCGGTTGCCAGGCCATGCGCGGAAACGAAGCCCGTTTCGGCACAGAACTTTGCAAAGGCCCATTCCGCGTCCAGCCCAAGATAGCGCGCGTAGCCGCGGACATAACCGGCGATGAAACCCTGACATTCGAAAGCCGAAACATCGCAATTTTCGATCGCCGCGATATAGGTCGCCTTGATCTTCAGTTCGCGCTGGACATCCAGAAGTGACCGCCCAAGCGTTGCGCGTTCCCCGCGCATGACGTCCCCAAGGCGCACCTCGAAGTCGTCAAAGCCTTTCGGCTTGTCGACCACTGCCGCAACAGGCTGTGACCTGCGCCCGATCATTCGTACCTGCCCCGCCGCACCGACTTTGCCCGAGTCGGCCTGACCGACTCGCATCACCGCTATTCCGCAAAGTGTACCACAGGACAAGGGCCCTTGCATCCGTTCAAAGGATCAGGCGGCACGCTCGGCGCGATTCTGCACACACTGAACCCAAAGTCTCTCCAAAGCGTTAACAAGTACCTCGATCCGCCCGGCATCATGCACGGGCGACGGGGTGAAGCGCAGCCTTTCGGTGCCGCGCGGCACGGTGGGGAAATTGATCGGCTGAACATAAAGGCCGGATGTTTCCAGCAGCATGTCGGACAGCATCTTGCAATGCACCGGATTGCCCACATGCAGCGGCACGATGTGCGAGCCGTGGTCGATGATCGGCAGGCCCAATCCTTTCAGACGCGTCTTCAGCATCCGGGCGTGCAGCTGCTGTGCCTCGCGCAGCGCGCCGTCGGCCTTCAGATGGCGCACGGACGCAGCGGCACCCGCCGCAATCGCCGGGGGCAACGAGGTAGTGAAGATGAACCCCGGCGCATAGCTGCGCACCGCATCCACCAGCCTGGCCCCGGCGGCGATGTAGCCCCCCATCACGCCATAGGCCTTGGCCAGCGTGCCGTTGATGATGTCGATCCGGCCCATCTGGCCGTCGCGCTCGGCCACGCCGGCCCCGCGCGGCCCGTACATGCCCACCGCGTGCACCTCATCAATATAGGTCAGGGCACCGAACTCGGCGGCCAGATCGCAGATCCCGGCAATCGGCCCGAAATCGCCATCCATCGAATAGATCGATTCAAACGCAATCAGCTTGGGTGCCGCCGGATCATCGGCGGCCAGCAGCGTGCGCAGATGCGCCAGATCATTGTGGCGGAAGATGCGCTTTTCGCCCCCGCCGCGCCGCACACCCTCGATCATCGAGGCATGGTTCAGCGCATCGGAATAGATGATCAGCCCCGGAAAGATCGCCCGCAGCGTCGACAGGGTGGCATCATTGGCGACATAGGCCGAGGTAAAGACAAGCGCCGCCTCTTTGCCGTGCAGGTCGGCCAGCTCGGCCTCCAGCGCCTTGTGATAGACGGTGGTGCCGGAAATGTTGCGCGTGCCCCCAGACCCGGCCCCGGCCGCCTCCAGCGCCCCGTGCATCGCGGCCAGCACCGCCGGGTGCTGCCCCATGCCAAGATAGTCGTTGCCGCACCAGACGGTGATGGTCCGCTCTGTCCCGTCCGGCCTGCGCCAGACCGCCTCGGGATAGGCCCCGCGCCGCCGTTCGATGTCGATGAAGGTGCGGTAACGCCCTTCGTCGTGCAGCCGGTTCAACGCCGTATCAAGTGCCTGGCCATAGTCCATCTCTGTCTCCAGTTCCCGTCCCGCCCCGACGGGCAAGTCCCGCCCGGACCACCCGGACCACAATGTCAGGTCCGCGCCTGCAGATCACCCTGATATTGATCGGATGTTTGGATTTGCCAGTGGGCAATTTGCCGCCCTTGCCCCGCCGGTCAGTCCTGCAGGGTCAGAACGCAGTCCGCAGGGGCCACCTCTTTGCCCGCGCAATCCGCCACAGCCCTGGCAGCGGCATCGCGGCCCTTGGCCATGCCCCAGGCCCCGGTCGAAGGTGACACGGCAAAGGCCTTGTCGCGGCGAATCCTGGCATAGTCGGCAAAATCCGCCGTCGCACCCGACGACAATTGAAAGGGCTGCTCTTTCCAGCCTGCGGGCCGGATCAGGGCCACCACGGCACAGGGCGTGGTCCCCTTGCGCCTGGCCTCGCAGGCCGCGAGGGCCGCCACCGATGCGGCTTCGGTCGAATGATGATTGGCGGCGGCAACGGTCGCCTCGACCATGATCCCTTCGTCGGGGGATACCGCAATGGCCCCGTAATAGGGCTGCGACAGGCCCACGGTCTTCAGAAGCTCTGCCTGATCCGGTGCAAGGAAGGCGGCGGGCAGCAACTCCACCTCGGCGCCTGTCGCGGCAAACAGCAGCGGGGCCGCCGCCTCGCCCGTCATCGGCTGGGCCAGGGCGGCAAAGGGCAACCCCGCACAGACCAGACACTGAAGAACCGACCGGATCATGGCATTCTCCTGATGTGCGACTCAGGCGCTGTCCTAGCGCATGCCGCGCGGTCTGCACAGGGGGGCTTGCCATTCCGGGCGGACCGCGAAACGCAGCGCGGTCCCGCCCGGCATGACCGGCGATGCACCCCTGTGCAGACCGCCGTCCCGGCAGAACCGAAGGCGCAGGCACGCATCCCCCTGCCCGTCTTTTGCAACCGGGTTCCCGAATTGACCGGTACCGCGCAAACCCGCAGGATCAGGGCTTTGACCCCGTGGCGGGGCCGGACGACGTTGACCTTTTCCCCCCGCCGGGCCGGACGGGGGCGGCGGGGGGCGGCACCGCAGCGATGGTCTTTTCCGTCACGCCGTCCTGGCCCTGCGCCCCTGCGGCACGGGTGGCCTTGGGGCCATCAACGCAGCAGGGCCGAACGCATGATGTCAGACAGCTTGGCGCGGTGGACGGGGCTCGAACCCGCGACCCCCGGCGTGACAGGCCGGTACTCTAACCGACTGAGCTACCACCGCGCGCAACAGGGCGGATACAAGCCTGAATCGGGGGCGTCAAGCGCGAAACGGCAGAAACACGCGACGGGGCGGGGACGCAAGACGACCGGCCGCAGATACCGCAGGCCGTTGCCACGCAGGCACACCAAAGCAGCCCCGTCGCCTGCGCCGTGGCCCCGCCCTCGCCTGATCGGTAAAGTGGCGCGGTGGACGGGGCTCGAACCCGCGACCCCCGGCGTGACAGGCCGGTACTCTAACCGACTGAGCTACCACCGCGCGTGAGGGGCGGCATAGTCGCTTGGCCCCTGGGCGTCAAGCCGGAAACGCCGGGGTTGATCGCGGGCCGCAGGCAGGTCACTCTGTCTGGGGACAGACAGGAGCGACCCCTTGGCGAAAAGCGCGGCGGACAAGGCCCATGACGCGGCGGTAAAGGAAATCCGGCGGGTGAAACGGGCCGGGGAAACCACCCTTGACCTGAGAGATAAGCGCTACCGCGCGCTGGACCGGATCCCGCAGGACATCGCCACCCTTTCATCGCTGAAAACGCTGCGGCTCGACCGGACCGCCGTCAGCGACCTTGCCCCCCTCGCCGCCCTCACCGCGCTGCAAAGGCTCGACCTCAACCAGACCGCCGTCAGCGACCTTGCCCCCCTTGCTGCCCTCACCGCGTTGGAGGGACTCGGACTCAACGAGACCGCCGTCAGCGACCTTGCCCCCCTCGCCGCCCTCACTGCGCTGCGAGTGCTCGCCCTCACCCATACCGCCGTCAGCGACCTTGCCCCCCTCGCCACCCTCACCGCGCTGCAAGCGCTCTGGCTCGACCAGACCGCCGTCAGCGACCTTGCCCCCCTCGCCGCCCTCACCACGCTGGGAGCGCTCACCCTCAACCAGACCGCCGTCAGCGACCTTGCCCCCCTCGCTGGCCTCACCGCGATGCGAACGCTCACCCTCAACCAGACCGTCGTTAGCGACCTTGCCCCCCTCGCCGCACTAAGCGAACTAAAGCATCTTGCACTGGTCGGCTGCCAGGTGGCCGACCTGCGCCCGATCCGGGGTCTGGCCAAACTCGGCACCAACGGCCCACCCGGCCTGATCTTCCAAGACACCCCCGCCATTAGGGCCGACGGCACCCTCGCCCGACTGGCCGGGATCACGGACTCCGAAGACCGCGCCCGCGAAACCCTTGCCTACCTCAACACCCTGCCGCCCTGGCCGGAACCTTATACACCAAGCGCGAGACCGGATGGACAACCTCCCCAGCCTGTCGGGCAAGGGGTGCCTGAGGTTCCAGCCCCGCAACCGGCGCCTCTGCAAGTGGTCGAGGTCGATGGCACGCTTCGCCCGGCCCTGCCGGGCGACGGGCTTGACGATCAGGCCCGCCTTCTTGCCCGGCAGGCCTGGGCCGCCTTGCGCGACTATCTCGCCGATCTGGCACCCTTGCGGCCCCGGCTCGACAATCAGATGCCGACCTTGTCCCGCGCGCTGGACCGCTTCGACGTGGCGCTCGGGGCCGACTACGCGGTGCTGAACGCCATCGCGCTTGGGATTCACGGCAGCCGGATCACGCGCGTTGCCGCTGCCGCCAGCGACAGTCTGAGCGATGCCGATGCGGCCGAGATTGCGGCATTCGCTGCCGCCGTCGCCCTGTATCTGGAGCGCTTTTCCGCGTGGCGGGACTACCGCCGGATCGACATCCCCGAGGTTCCCTCGCCCGCCAGTCTTGCCAAGGCCCTGCCCCGGATCGACGAAATCGTTGCCGACCTTTTCGACCGCGACGCGATTGCCGCAGATATCCCCGAACAACTGCAGATGCTGGGACAATCTGCGAAGGACGCCCCCGACGATGCGCTTGCCGTGCGCGGGCTGTTCGCGTCGTTCGGCAATGTCATGTCGGCCTTGGGTCACGCCACCTTGCGTGTCGTTAAAGCGTTGGGACGTGGGGCTGTGAAGCAGGTCGGCGATCTTCTCGAGGAAACCCGGAAACTGGCGCTAAAGGGTGTGGCCACATCACTGTTGGCTTCGGCAATCGACATCTTCGCCAACAAGGCAGCGGTCCTCAACGCCCTGGCAGCAGGTTTTCCAGAATGGTTCGGCTGGATCACACCGTTCCTGCGCATGCTTGGGCTGTAAACGCGACTGCGGAACCAACGGGCGATCTGCAGCGCAGAAGCTTACCAAAAAAGTAAATCCGCCCCGCCAACCCCTTGACTCCAAAAGCCCCGAGTCATGTCCCACAGTGGGCACCACAGAACTGCGGCTGCCCTGGACCCCTCCCCGGCAAGACCACCCCCCTGGCTTTCCGGCGGCTCTCCCGGCGCAGCGTCCGGGATGCCGCAGGTCATCCCTCCGGGGCCGGCGTGAACGCGGCATCATCCCCCAGCGGCAGGCGGAAGCGGCCCTTTGCCCAGTCGCCCGCCCGCCGGGGCATCGACATGGCGCAACTGCTTCAGGGTCAGGTGCATGATACCTTCGCCTTATCGTCGCAGGCCAAAGATTCACCTTAAACTCATAGCTGCTCTTTGCTAAAGCAGACGCAGCGAACGGCAGGTCCGGCGGACCTGTGCCAGGGCTGTGTCGCGGGCACAGTGGCGGCTTGGCCCCGCGTCCTGCTGACCGAACATCAGTTGCCAGAACCGGAGAACAGATATGGATGGAAATGACAGCGCGACCGCAGGCAAGTGCCCGGTTGTCCACGGGGCCAGAACCCTGGCCTCGGCCGCGATCAGATCGAACCGCGACTGGTGGCCGAACCAGCTGAACCTGAAGATGCTGCATCAGCATTCGGCCCTGTCGAACCCCTTGGGTGCCTCTTTCAGCTATGCCGAAGAGTTCAGGAAACTGGACCTTGATGCGCTGATGCAGGACATCCACGCCCTGATGACAACCTCGCAGGCGTGGTGGCCGGCCGATTACGGCCATTACGGGCCGTTCTTCATCCGCATGGCCTGGCATGCCGCCGGCACTTACCGCACCGGCGATGGCCGGGGCGGGGCGGGCGCAGGCTCGCAGCGGTTTGCGCCGCTTAACAGCTGGCCCGACAACGGCAACCTCGACAAGGCGCGCCGCCTGCTGTGGCCGGTCAAGCAGAAATATGGCAACCGCATTTCCTGGGCCGACCTGATGGTGCTGGCCGGCAACTGCGCGCTGGAGTCGATGGGGTTCAAGACCTTCGGATTCGGCGGCGGGCGCGCCGACATCTGGGAACCGGAAGAAGACATCTACTGGGGCATGGAAGACACCTGGCTGGGCGATGCGCGCTATGCCGGCGACCGCCAGCTGGAAAACCCGCTGGCCGCCGTGCAGATGGGCCTGATCTACGTCAACCCCGAAGGACCGAACGGCACGCCGGACCCGCTGGCGGCAGCCCGCGACATCCGCGAAACCTTTGCCCGCATGGCGATGAATGATGAGGAAACCGTGGCGCTGATCGCGGGGGGCCATACCTTCGGCAAGGCGCATGGTGCCGCCGATCCGTCGGTCTATGTCGGCCCCGAGCCGGAAGCGGCGCCGATCGAGGAACAGGGCCTGGGCTGGAAGAACAGCTTTGGCACCGGCAATGGTGCCAGCACGATCACCAGCGGCCTTGAAGGTGCCTGGACGACCAACCCGGTAAAGTGGGACAACAATTATTTCGACAACCTCTTCGGTTTCAACTGGGTCCAGACGAAAAGCCCGGCCGGGGCGACGCAGTGGGTTCCCGACACGGCGGATGCGGCCGGGCTGGTGCCCGACGCGCATGATCCCTCGCGCCGCCATGCGCCGGTGATGTTCACCACCGATCTGGCGCTGAAGATGGACCCGGTCTATGCGCCGATCGCCAGGCGCTTCCACGAAAACCCCGATCAGTTCGCCGATGCCTTCGCGCGTGCCTGGTTCAAGCTGACGCATCGCGACATGGGTCCGCGCCCGCGCTACCTGGGGCCGCTGGTTCCGGTCGAAGTGCTGATCTGGCAGGATCCGATCCCCGAGGTCACGCACGAGCTGATCGATGCAGCCGACATCCGCGCGCTGAAGCAACAGATCGCGGCCTCCGGCCTGACAGTGTCAGAGCTTGTCGCCACGGCCTGGGCCTCGGCCTCGACCTTCCGCGGGTCGGACAAGCGGGGCGGTGCCAACGGCGCGCGCATCCGCCTTGCCCCGCAAAGGGGCTGGGCGGTGAACGAACCGGCCCGCCTCGACAAGGTGCTGTCGGTTCTGGAAGGCATTCAGACCGCCTTCAACGCCGCGCAGACCGGAAACAGGCGCGTGTCGCTGGCCGACCTGATCGTGCTGGGCGGCTCTGTCGGCGTGGAACAGGCGGCAAAGGCGGCAGGACATGCGGTGGAGGTGCCCTTTACCCCGGGCCGGTCCGATGCGACGCAGGAACAGACCGATGTCGAGTCTTTCGCCGTGCTGGAGCCGACCGCAGACGGCTTCCGCAACCACCTCAAGACCACATACACGGTCTCGGCAGAAGAGCTTCTGGTGGACCGCGCCCAGCTGCTGACCCTGACCGCCCCGGAGATGACGGTGCTGCTGGGCGGCCTGCGGGTGCTGAACGTCAATGTCGGCCAGTCCCGGCACGGGGTGTTCACACAGCGGCCTGAAACGCTGACCAACGACTTCTTCGTGAACCTGCTGGAGATGGGCACGGTCTGGACACCCACCTCTGCCGCAGCGGCAGAATTCGAAGGCCGCGACCGGACCACGGGCGCGCTGAAGTGGACCGCAACGCGGGTGGACCTGGTGTTCGGATCGAACTCGCAGCTGCGCGCCTTGTCCGAGGTCTATGCGGCAAAGATGGCCGAGAGTGCCTTCGTGCAGGCCTTCGTGGCGGCCTGGACCAAGGTGATGAACCTTGACCGGTTCGATCTGGCCTGATCGGGCCGTCTGCCTGCAGGCCGCAGGTGCCGCGCAGGGGCATGGTTTCCGGCCCGGCGCGGGTGGCAAAGCCCCGAAAGGGGGATGACCTGCGGCGGGGGCGAAAAGGCTGCTGAAACAGCGCCCAGCCGCAGGGGCGGGTCGGGACGCGCGTCCCGATCCGGGCAAAGGGTTTGCCCTTTCGGGCGGGAACAGGAAACGCGTCCCGCGTTTCCCCCGCCCGCGCGCGACGGTGCCCTGTAGACCGGCAGGTCCGGGAAGGACAGAGGCCAGCGCCCG
>JADCEF010000010.1 GCA_020250445.1 Rhodobacter sp. | reverse complement strand
GGGGCGGGCGCTGGCCGGGGGCTTTGGCCCCCGGCTGGTCCTGATATCGGCGCAGCACTGCGGCAGGGGCGATGGCCCCTGCCAGGATGCGCAAAGCGCGCGCAGGCGAATGAGGTTCCCGCTTTGCGCTCAGGCAGCCCCTGCGGACGACACTCTTTCAGCACCGGCTTGGTCCAATACCTGACTTTTGCGGCCTGTCCGGGCTGGATGACGGCATGGCCCCAGACGCGTCAGGCGGCCTCAACACGCGGAATTGCGCCGAAGGCGGCGGCCTTGGCCCTTTCCCCGGGCCACCACCGTTTCTATAAGAAGGCACCTGCCTTGGACACGAGTCGCGGGTGTGTCGCGTTTTTCCATCAAGGATCACCTCAGGATGTCGGTACTTTCAGGGCTGTTTTCGTCGGACATGGCGATTGACCTCGGCACGGCGAATACGCTGGTTTATGTCAAGGGCCGCGGCATCATCCTGAACGAACCTTCGGTGGTGGCCTATCACGTCAAGGACGGCAAGAAGCAGGTCCTGGCCGTGGGCGAGGATGCCAAGCTGATGCTGGGCCGCACGCCGGGCAGCATCGAGGCGATCCGCCCGATGCGCGACGGGGTGATCGCCGACTTTGACGTGGCCGAAGAGATGATCAAGCACTTCATCCGCAAGGTCCACAGGCGCACCACCTTCAGCAAGCCCAAGATCATCGTCTGCGTGCCCTATGGCGCCACTCCGGTGGAAAAGCGGGCCATCCGCCAATCCGTGCTGTCGGCGGGTGCCCGGCGGGCAGGGCTGATTTCGGAACCCATCGCGGCGGCGATCGGCGCGGGCATGCCGATCACCGACCCGACCGGCAATATGGTGGTGGATATCGGCGGCGGCACGACCGAAGTTGCGGTGCTGTCGCTGGGCGATATCGTCTATGCGCGCTCGGTCCGCGTCGGGGGCGACAGGATGGATGAGGCCATCATCAGCTATCTGCGCCGCCACCAGAACCTGCTGATCGGGGAATCCACGGCCGAGCGGATCAAGACCTCGATCGGCACCGCCCGGATGCCCGATGACGGGCGCGGGGCCAGCATGACGATCCGCGGGCGCGACCTGCTGAACGGGGTGCCGAAGGAAACCGATATCAACCAGGCCCAGGTGGCCGAGGCGCTTGCCGAACCCGTGCAGCAGATCTGTGATGCGGTGATGCAGGCGCTGGAAGCAACCCCGCCCGATCTGGCGGCCGATATCGTGGACCGCGGCGTGATGCTGACCGGGGGAGGCGCGCTGCTGGGCGATCTGGACCTGGCCCTGCGCGAGCAGACCGGCCTGTCGATTTCGGTGGCCAATGAATCGCTCAACTGCGTGGCGCTTGGGACCGGCAAGGCGCTGGAATATGAAAAACAGCTGCGTCACGTGATCGACTACGACAGCTAAGCCCGGGGCCCGCCGCGCAACGCGCCCCGCGCCGGAGATCAGACCGCCGTGGCAAGAGATCGCAGATCTCCCCCTGACTTCACAAGACCGATCCGGCGAATCCTTGTCGGCGGGCTTGTGCTGCTGCTTCTTGCACTTTTCCTGATTTGGCGCATCGACAGCCCGCGGGTGGAACGCCTGCGGGCGGCGCTGGTCGACCGGGTGGTGCCGTCGTTTTCCTGGGCCATGCTGCCGGTCACCCGGGCGGCCGCGATGATTGAGGATTTCCGGTCCTACGCCCGCATCTACGAGCAGAACCAGGAACTGCGCCGCGAGTTGCAGCAGATGAAGGCCTGGCGCGAGGCCGCGTTGCAGCTGGAACAGAAGAACGCCCGTCTGCTGGATCTGAACCAGGTGCGGCTTGACCCGCGGCTGACCCATGTCACCGGCGTGGTGCTGGCCGACAGCGGATCACCCTTTCGCCAGTCGGTGCTGCTGAACGTCGGCGCGCGCGACGGTATCCGCGACGGCTGGGCCACGATGGACGGCATCGGGCTGGTCGGGCGCATCTCGGGTGTGGGGCGGACCACCAGCCGGGTGATCCTGCTGACGGACAGCAACAGCCGCATCCCGGTCACGGTGCAGCCTTCGGGGCAGAAGGCGCTGCTTTCGGGGGACAATTCCCCGGCTCCGCCGCTGGAGTTCCTGGAAAAGAAGGATCTGGTCCGGCCCGGCGACCGGGTGATCAGCTCTGGCGACGGCGGGGTGTTTCCGGCCGGTCTGCTGGTGGGTCAGGTCGCGCAGGGCGCGGACGGCAGACTGAGGGTGCGCCTTGCCGCGGACTATCAGCGGCTGGAATTTCTGCGCGTGCTGCGCAGCCATGAGTCCGAACGCATCACCGAACCGGGCGGGGTGATCGTGCCGCCGATGGCGCTTGAGGGTCTGATCGGGCCACCCCCGGCGCCGCCGCCACCGGAGGCCGGCGATGGCTGAATCCCCTGTCGGCTCGGTCTGGGCGTATCGCGGGCTTTATGCAGGTCTGGCCTTTGCGCTGCTGTTTCTTCGGATGCTGCCGCTGGGATCGGTTGCCGGCACCTGGCCGGGGCCGGACCTGCTGGTGTGCCTGACCTTTGCCTGGGTGCTGCGCCGGCCGGATTATGCGCCCGTGCTGCTGGTCGCGGCCGTGCTGCTGCTGGAAGACCTGCTGCTGATGCGCCCTCCGGGTCTGTGGGCGGCGATCATCGTGCTTGCGGCGGAATTCCTGCGCCAGCGCGGGGCCCTTGCGCGCGAAATCAGCTTTGCGGTCGAATGGCTGATGGTGGCGGCGGTGATGGCGGCATCGCTTCTGGCGTTCCGGCTGGTGCTGATGCTGACGCTCCTGCCCCAGGCCAGCCTGGGGCAGGCGATCATTCAACTGATAGCCTCGATCCTTTGCTATCCTGTGGTTGTGGGCGTATCGCGCCTGGCCTTTGGCGTGCGCAAGCCCGCAACGGGCGAGGTCGACGCCTATGGGAGACGGCTGTGAGACGGACCGCAAGAGATACCGAAGCCAACGCGCGCAAGGTATCGCGCCGGGCGCTGTTTCTGGGCGGGGCGCAGGCGGCCTTCATCGCCGTGCTGGGTGCAAGGATGCGCTACATGCAGGTGGAAGAGGCCGACAAATACCGGCTTCTGGCCGAAGAAAACCGCATCAACATCCGGCTGATCCCGCCGGCACGCGGCCTGATCCTTGACCGCGGCGGCCGTCTGATTGCCGGCAATCAACAGAATTACCGCGTTGTGATCACGCGGGAAGAGACGGGCGATGTGGAAACCGTGCTGGCCAAACTGGCCGAGGTGATCCCGCTGACCCCCGAGATGCTGGACCGCACCCGCAAGGAAATGGACCGGCGCAGTGCCTTTGTTCCCATCGTGGTCGCGGACTGGCTGCGCTGGGATGACCTGGCGGCGGTTGCCGTGAACGCACCCGCCCTGCCCGGGGTGAACCCCGAGGTCGGCCTCAGCCGCCGCTATCCCCTTGTCGGTGATTTTGCCCATGTCGTGGGCTATGTCGGCCCGGTCAGCGACGCAGATCTGGCCGAACTGGAAGACCCCGATCCGCTGCTGCAGATCCCGAAATTCCAGATCGGAAAGATCGGGGTCGAACGCTGGATGGAGACCGATCTGCGCGGCCGCTCCGGAACCAAGCGGATCGAGGTGAATTCGGTGGGCCGCGTCATGCGCGAGCTGGACCGGCAAGAAGGCGTTGCCGGGGCCGACATCCGGCTGACGATCGATGCCGATGTGCAGAACTTCGTCCAGGCCCGGCTGGGCGAAGAAAGCGCGGCCGCAGTGGTGATGGATGTGGCCAATGGTGATCTGATCGCCGTTGCCTCTGCCCCGTCGTTCGATCCGAACCTGTTCGTGCGCGGCATCTCGCAGACCGATTACAGCGCGCTGATCGAGAATGATCACCGCCCGCTGGCGAACAAATCGGTGCAGGGGGCCTATCCGCCGGGATCGACCTTCAAGATGGTCACCGCCCTTGCCGCGCTGGAAGCGGGTGCAGTGACCGAACAGACCACGGTTCATTGTCCCGGCTACCTGGAATTCGGCGGGCGCAGGTTTCACTGCTGGAAACATGGCGGGCATGGCACGGTGGCCCTGGAAGAGGCATTGAAGAGCAGTTGCGACGTTTACTTCTACGACATCGCCCAGCGCGCAGGCATCGACAGGATCGCCGAAATGGGCCGCAGGCTGGGCCTGGGTGTGCGCCACGACCTGCCGATGTCTGCCATCAGCGAAGGGGTCATGCCCGACAAGGCGTGGAAGCGCGACCGCCACAAGGCCGAATGGCGCATCGGCGACACGATCAACGCCTCGATCGGGCAGGGCTATGTTCTGGCATCGCCGCTGCAGCTTGCGGTGATGACCGCGCGGATCGCCAGCGGCAATGCCGTGTCACCCCGCCTGGTTCGGGCCATCGGGGACAGGGAGGTGCCGGTGGGCACCATCCCGCCGCTGGGCATCGCCCCCCAGCACCTGCGCGCGGTCCAGGGGGCCATGGTCGCAGTGATGAACGCCCAGGGCGGCACCGCCTGGGCCTCGCGCATAGCCGATGAGGCGATGCTGTTTGCGGGCAAGACCGGGACCAGCCAGGTGCGCAACATCAGCGCCTCCGAACGGGCCAGCGGCGTGATCAAGAACGAACAATTGCCCTGGAATCGGCGCGACCATGCCCTGTTCGTGGGCTATGCCCCCGCAACCGCCCCGCGCTATGCGGTGTCGGTGGTGGTGGAACATGGCGGGGGCGGATCGGCCGTGGCCGCCCCGATTGCGCGGGACGCCATCCTGCGCGCGCTGAGCGACGGCCTTCCGCCGCTCAGCGCCTATCCGGCCAACCAGCGCACCACGATCGAAACCCAGCAGAAGAACATGAAACTGCGCAAGCCGGAACCCACCGCAGCGGAAAGCAGCCGGGCGTGAAGACATCATGAGTTTTCTTGAATATCAGATCAAGACGGTCCCCGGCGGCATCCGCAAGATCCTGTACCTGAACTGGGGTCTGGTCCTGCTTTTGGTCGCGGTCGCCTCGATGGGCTTTCTGATGCTGTATTCTGTGGCCGGGGGCAGTCTTCAGCCCTGGGCGGAACCGCAGATGAAGCGGTTTGCGGCAGGTCTGCTGTTGATGTTCGCCATTGCCATGGTGCCCATCTGGTTCATCCGCAACATGGCGGGTGTTGCCTATGGCATCTCGGTTCTGCTGCTGCTGGCGGTGGAATTCTTCGGCGAAGTCGGCATGGGCGCGCAGCGCTGGATCGATATCGGGCCGCTTCGGCTGCAACCGTCCGAACTGATGAAGATCACCCTGGTGATGATGCTGGCCGCCTATTACGACTGGCTCGACACCCGGAAAACCTCGCGTCCGCTGTGGGTTCTGATCCCTGTGGCACTGATCGCGGTCCCGACGGCGCTGGTTCTGATCCAGCCCAACCTTGGCACGGCGCTGATGCTGCTGATGGGCGGGGCGGCGGTAATGTTCGCAGCCGGTGTCAGCCTTTGGTATTTCGGCGCGGTTGCAGCCCTTGGCGCGGGGGCGATTGCTTCGCTGTTCACGCTGCGCGACACGCCGTGGCAGTTCCTGCATGATTATCAGTATCGCCGCATCGACACCTTCCTTGACCCGACAACAGATCCGCTGGGCGCGGGATACAACATCATTCAGGCCCAGATCGCGCTGGGGTCCGGCGGCTGGTCGGGCAAGGGGTTTATGCAGGGCACGCAAAGCCGGCTGAACTTCCTGCCCGAAAAGCACACCGATTTTATCTTCACCACACTTGCAGAAGAATTCGGCTTCATCGGGGCCTTCTCGCTGATGCTGCTGTACGGGTTGATCATCTTCTTCTGCCTCGCCTCCGCCATTCAGTCGAAAGACCGCTTCTCGCAACTGCTGCTGATCGGAATCGGCTGCACCTTCTTCTTCTACCTGGCCGTGAACCTGTCGATGGTGATGGGCATGGCGCCGGTGGTGGGGGTGCCCCTGCCCTTCCTTTCTTATGGCGGATCGGTGATGCTTGTGCTCATGGTGGCCTTCGGCGTGGTTCAAAGCGCCCATGTCCACCGGCCGAGGTAGCGCCATGCCGATCACAGTCCTTTTCGCGGCAGGCCCCGCCCTGTGGGATGACTACCGCAGTGCCCTGACGGCGGCGCTGCGGGATGCGGGGCTTGACGCCGTGCTCACGCAGGATGCGGCCCCCGAAACGGTGGATTACATCCTGTTCTCGCCCGGCGGGACGATCCGCGATTTCACGCCATTCGTCCGCGCCAGGGCGGTGCTCAACCTGTGGGCGGGGGTGGAAAAGATCGTCGGCAATCCCACCCTGACCCAGCCTTTGTGCCGCATGGTGGATCCGGCGATGACGGCCAGCATGATGGAATGGGTCGTGGGCCATGTGCTGCGCCACCACCTGGGGATGGATGTGCATATCCTTGGTCAGGACGGCCACTGGCGCGGCGATGCCCCGCCCCCGCCGCTGGCCTGCGAACGGCCCGTCACGGTGCTGGGGCTGGGCGAGCTGGGCCAGGCGGTGGCGCGCGCGCTGAGCGTGCTCGGCTTTCCGGTAACGGGGTGGAGCCGGACGGCGCGCGCTGTGCCCGGGCTGCGCTGCCTGTCGGGGCCGGACGGGCTGTCGGCGGCCCTGACCGGCGCACAGGGCGTGGTCCTGCTGCTGCCGGATACGCCCGATACGGTCAATACGCTGAACGCGGCCCGTCTGGCGCTGCTGGCACCGGGGGCCTTTGTCATCAATCCCGGACGCGGGCCGCTGATCGATGATGCGGCCCTGCTGGCCGCGCTGGATGCGGGACAGGTCGGCCATGCCACGCTGGACGTGTTTCGCCATGAACCTCTGCCGCCCGCGCACCCGTTCTGGCACCATCCCCGCGTCACCGTGACACCCCATATCGCGGCCAGCACCCGGCCCGGGACGGCATCGCGCGTGATCGCGGAAAACATCCGGCGCGGCGAGGCCGGGGAGCCGTTCCTGCATCTGGTGGATCGCGGGCGCGGGTACTGAAAGCCGTGCCTGCCCGCCCGGGGGTCGGGAATGGAACAGACGCTGTCAGCCGCACCATCGGACACTGCGCCGAAACGAGGTACGCCATGACCTATGCACGGGGTGTTCTGCTTGTGGTTCTGGCGGGGGTGCTGTGGTCCTTCATGGGCCTTGCGGTCCGCCATATCGAAACGGCGGGAACCTGGGCGATCCTGTTCTGGCGGTCGGCCGGGATGGTGCCGGTGCTGCTGGCTTTCATCGCCTGGCGGTCGGGCGGGCATCCGCTGGAGCGGTTGCGCCGCGTCGGTGTCGCCGGTGTGCTGGGCGCGTTTGGACTGGTCTTTGCCTTTGCCGGCGCAATCTATGCCCTGCAGGCGACCACGGTGGCCAATGCCGTGTTCCTGTTTGCCGCATCGCCCTTCATGGCGGCGCTGCTGGGCTGGATCATCCTGAGGGAACCGGTCCGGCCCGCCACCTGGGCCGCCATCGCCGTGGCAGGGGTGGGCATGTTCGTGATGGTGCGCGACGGTCTGGCGGGGGGCGAGACGGCGGGCAACCTGGCCGCCCTGCTGTCGGCCTTCGGTTTTGCCGCCTTTACGCTGACGCTGCGCTGGGGCAAGCTGGAAGACATGATGCCTGCCGTCGTGCTGGGCGGGCTGTTCTCGATGGCGGTGGCGGTGGTCGTGCTGGGGGTCCGGGCCGAGGTTCTGGCCGTGCCGGCCCAGGACATCGCGGTCTCGGTCGCGATGGGTGCGGGCATGCTGGCCACCGGCATGGCGCTTTATACCCTGGGCAGCCGGGTCGTACCGGCGGCGGAACTGACGCTGCTGTCGATGGTCGAGGTGCTGCTGGCACCGGTCTGGGTCTGGCTTGTCCTGGGCGAAACGGCCAGTGCCGGAACCTTTCTGGGGGGCGGTATCCTGCTTGTGGCGATTGCGGGCAACGCCCTGTCGGGCCTGCGCCGCAAGCCGGTGGCCCCGCCGCTGATCTGACCCGCCTCAGGCCCGCCCTGACCGCGAAACGACCTTGACAGGGCGCGGGCGGCGGTGAAGCGTGACGCAAAGTTGACAGACGCGGTTGCGGGCAGCGGGCCCGCTGCCCGCCGGGGGTGACAGACCGACAGCAGATCGCAGATTTTCATGACGCAGCGGGACGGTCGCCGACCGGCCCTGACCAGAAAACGGACCGGCGGCGCAGACCCCGGCACAGACAGCAACGGGAAAGGGGCACAACATGCCCGGCAACATGACTTTTGACGCGCTGAAAGAGGCCGTCGCGCGGGGCGAAATCGACACCGTCCTTGTCGGCGCGACCGATATGCAGGGCCGCCTGATGGGCAAACGCTTTCACGCGCAGTTCTTCATCGACGGCGGGTTCGAGGAAACCCACTGCTGCAATTACCTTCTGGCCACCGACATGGAAATGAACACGGTGCAGGGCTACAAATCCACCAGCTGGGCCGCCGGCTATGGCGACTATGTGATGAAACCCGATCTGGCCACGCTGCGCCGCCTGCCCTGGCTGCCGGGCACCGCGCTGGTGCTGTGCGACCTTCTGGACCATCACACGCATCAGGCCGTGCCGCATTCCCCGCGCGCGATCCTGCAGCGCCAGGTGTCCCGTGCCCGCGCCATAGGGTTTGAGCCGATGATGGCGACGGAGCTGGAATTCTACATTTTCGAGACCGCCTACGAATCGATCCGCGACAGCCTGCAAAAGCACGGATCGGTGCGCGACCTGCACCCGATCTCGACCTATAACGAGGATTACCACCTGTTCCAGACCACCAAGGAGGAAGAGGTGATGCGCGCCGTGCGCAACGGGCTTTATGGCGCGGGCATCCCCGTGGAATGCTCCAAGGGCGAGGCTGAGGCCGGGCAGGAAGAGGTCAACGTCAGGTATTCCGACGCGCTGGATACGGCAGACAACCACAGCATCATCAAGACGGCGGTCAAGGAAATTGCCTGGTCCAAGGGCCGCTCGGTGACCTTTATGGCAAAATACGACCACCGCCGCGCCGGATCATCGGCGCATGTGCATCAGTCGCTGTGGACGAATGGCACCCCCGCGTTCCGCGATGCGGCGGACGCACATGGCATGTCGGCCACGATGAAGTATTTCCTTGCCGGGCAACTGGCCCATGCGCAGGCGATCACCGCCTTTCTTGCGCCTTACGTGAACAGCTACAAGCGTTTCTGCGTGGGCATGTTCGCGCCCACCAAGGCCGTGTGGTCCAATGACAACCGCACGGCGGGCTTCCGCGTCTGCGGCGAAGGCACGAAATCGGTCCGCATCGAATGCCGGATCGGCGGGGCCGATCTGAACCCCTACCTGGCGATGGCGGCCCTGCTGGCGGCGGGGCTTGACGGCATCGACAGGAAGATGGAACTGGAACCCGAGATGCGCGGCGACATGTATCAGGCGGGCAATGTGCGCGAAATTCCCAAGACCCTGCGCGATGCGGCGGCGCTGATGCAAGGCTCTGCCATGCTGCGCGCGGCCTTTGGCGGGGACGTGATCGACCACTACCATCACGCGGCCCAGTGGGAGATTTCCGAGATGGACCGCGTGGTGACGGATTTCGAGGTCAGCCGCCTGCTGGAACGCGCCTGACACCTGACTGGCGCGGGCGGGCCCGCGCAGAACCGACGGGGACATGATGACGAAGACAATCCAACTGATCTCGCCGGTTGACGGGCGGGTCTATCTGGAACGGCCCGCGCTGACGCCGGATGCCGCCCGCGCCGCCGTGGCCCGCGCAAAGGCCGCCCAACCCGCCTGGGCCGCGCGCCCGCTGGAAGACCGCATCGCGCTGGTGAAGGCCGGGGTGGCGAAGCTGGCGGAAATGAAGGAGGTACTGGTCGGGGAACTGGCCTGGCAGATGGGCCGCCCCACGCGCTACGGCGGCGAATTCGGCGGCGTCGCCGAACGTACCGATTACATGTCCGGGATCGCCGCGACGGCCCTGGCCCCGATGGTGGCCGAACACAGCGACCGGTTCGAGCGGCGCATCACCCGCGAACCGGTGGGAGTGGTCTTTATCATCGCCCCGTGGAATTACCCCTATCTGACCACGATCAACACACTGGCCCCCGCACTGATCGCCGGCAATACCGTGATGCTGAAACATGCCACCCAGACGCTGAAAGTGGGCGAACGCCTGGCCGAAGCCTTCCATGCGGCGGGCGTTCCGGCGGATGTGTTCCAGACCGTCGTGCTGGACCATGAAACAACCGAGGCGCTGATTGCCGCGCGGAGCTTTGGCTTCATCAACTTCACCGGATCGGTCGGGGGCGGGGCGGCGATTGAACGGGCGGCGGCAGGCACCTTTACCGGCCTTGGCCTGGAACTGGGTGGCAAGGACCCCGGTCTGGTCCTGCCCGATGCCGATCTTGACCTGGCGGTGGACGGGCTGATGGACGGGGCGATGTACAATGCGGGCCAGTGCTGCTGCGGGATCGAGCGCATCTATGTGCATGACAGCCTGTTTGATGCTTTCGTGGAAAAGGCCGTCGCCTGGGTCGGCCAGCTTCGCCTTGGCAACCCCTTCGATGCCGCCACCACCCTTGGTCCCATGGCGAACCGCCGCTTTGCCGCCACTGTGCGCGCCCAGACGGCAGAAGCCATTGCGGCGGGGGCACAGGCGCTGATCGACCCGAAGGCCCATCCGGCGGATGATGGCGGGGCCTATCTGGCACCGCAGATCCTGGTGAATGTCGATCATTCCATGCGCGTGATGCGCGAGGAAAGTTTTGGCCCCGTCGTCGGCATCATGCCCTACCACGATGACTCCGAAGCCATCCGGCTGATGAACGATTCGCCCTATGGCCTGACCGCATCGATCTGGACGCAGGATGCCGACCGCGCGGCGGCGATCGGGGCCCAGGTGGAAACCGGCACCGTCTTCATGAACCGCTGCGATTACCTTGACCCTGCCCTGACCTGGACCGGCGTGAAGGATACCGGGCGCGGCACCAGCCTGTCGCACCTAGGGTTCATGTCGGTGACCCGTCCGAAATCCTGGCATCTGAAGAAGGTGGCGAAATGAAGCTGCGCGGAAACTGGTCCTACCCGACACCGGTGAAATTCGGTGCGGGCCGCATTGCGGAACTGGCCGATCACTGCAAGGCCGCTGGCCTGAAAAAACCGCTTCTGGTCACCGACAGGGCGCTGGCCGCCTTGCCGATCACCGCCCAGGCGCTGAACATTCTGGACGCCGCCGGTCTGGGCCGGGCAGTGTTCTCGGACGTTGATCCGAACCCGAACGAAGGCAACATGGAGGCGGGCCTTGCGGCCTACCGCGCGGGCGGACACGACGGGGTGGTGTGCTTTGGCGGCGGATCGGCGCTGGACCTGGGCAAGATGATTGCGCTGATGGTGGGCCAGACCATTCCGGTCTGGGACCTTGAGGATGTGGATGACTGGTGGACGCGGGCCGATGCCAGCAAGATCGCGCCCATCGTCGCGGTGCCGACCACCGCAGGCACCGGATCCGAAGTGGGCCGCGCCGGGGTACTGACCAATTCCAAGACCCACAAGAAGAAGATCATCTTCCACCCCAAACTGCTTCCCGCCGTCACCATCTGCGACCCTGAGCTGACCGTGGGCATGCCCCGTTTCATCACGGCAGGGACGGGGATGGATGCCTTCGCCCATTGCCTGGAAGCCTATTCCAGCCCCTTTTACCACCCGATGTCGCAGGGCATCGCGCTGGAAGGCATGCGGCTGGTGCTGGAAAACGTGCCCAAGGTCTATGACAACCCTCAGGACATGGAGGCGCGCGCCCATATGATGAGCGCGGCCGCCATGGGGGCGGTCGCCTTCCAGAAGGGCCTGGGGGCGATCCATGCGCTGAGCCACCCCATCGGTGCGGTCTATGGCACGCATCACGGCACCACCAATGCCGTGGTCATGCCGATGGTGCTGGAGTTCAACCGCGAAGCCATCGAAGAGCGGATTGAGCGCGCGGCGGCCTATCTTGGGATCAACGGCGGCTTCGCGGGCTTTCATGCCATGGTCATGGACCTGCGCGCCCGGCTGGGCATTCCGGAAAACCTGTCGGCCATGGGCGTGGAATTCGCCCGGCTGGACGAGCTGACAGACATGGCGCTGGAAGACCCGTCCTGCGGCGGCAACCCGGTTGCCATGACGCGCGAGAATACGCGCGCCCTGTTCGAGGCCTGCATGTGACGCAGGGCGCCGCCCCCCGCCCCGGGCGGACCGGGGCGCGCGCATGGACGCTGCGCCGATGACCGGACATGCCCGCTGCGACATCGCGGTGATCGGTGCCGGTGTCATCGGCCTGACGGTTGCGCTGCGGCTGGCGCAGGACGGGCATGAGGTGGTGCTGCTGGACCCCGCCATGCCGGGGTCGGGGGCTTCTTACGGCAATGCCGGCACCATCGCCGATTATGCGGTGATGCCGGTGGGAACCCCGGATGTTCTGCGCAACCTGCCCTCGCTTCTGTTCAACCGCAATTCGCCGCTGTCGATCCGGCGCGGCGCACTGGTCTCGCTGGCACCCTGGCTTTTGCGCTTTGCCGTGCAATCCCTGCCCGCGGCCGCCGCGCGCAACGCGGCGGCGATTGCCGCGCTGCTGGCTTTGGCCAGACCGGCCTGGGAAGACCTGGCGGCTGACATCGGTGCGCCGGAAAGTCTGCAGCGCCGCGGCTGCCTCTATCTGTATGAAACCAGGGCGGCCTACCGCGCGGCGGCGGCCGAGATGGCGCGGCGCCGGGCGCTGGGCATTGCGGTGGAGCTGATCAGCCCGTCCGAAATCGCGGCGATGGAGCCGATGCTGCCGCCACTGGACGGCGGGGCGGCGTTCTTTCCGCAGGCGGTCTTCCTGGACGACCCCGGAAAGATGATGCTGATGCTGACCGGGGCGGTGCAGGCGGCAGGCGTGCGTCACCTGCAACGGGCTGCGGACGTGCTGGAGCGCGTGGTCGATGGCGTGACAATTCTCGCGCAGGGCACGCGGCTGCATGCGCGCCGCGTGGTCCTGGCCGCCGGCGCACACTCGCGCGGGCTGGCACGGCAGGCGGGCGACAGGGTGCCTTTGGACACCGAACGCGGCTATCATGTGGAATGGGACATGGACCGGGCCCTGCTGTCGCGGCCCGCCTGCCCCGCCGCACGCGGGTTCTACCTGTGCCCGATGTCGGGGCGGCTGCGCGCGGCAGGCACGGTGGAACTGGGCGGGCTGGCCGCACCTGCGTCGCCGCACCGGATTGCGCAACTCATCAAGGGCGCGCGGGACATGTTCCCGCATCTTGGCGAGCCGGACCGCGACTGGATGGGATTTCGCCCGTCGATGCCCGACAGCCTGCCCGTGATCGGCCCGTCGCGCGCCGGGGCAGAGGTGATCCACGCCTTTGGCCACGGGCATATCGGGCTGACACTGGCCCCGGTCACGGCGCGGATCGTGGCCGATCTGGTGGCGGGGCGGATGCCAGAGGTTGATCTGGCCCCCTGTCTGCCGTCGCGGTTCTGAATTCTGGTGCAGCGGGGGTTTCACACCCCGTCGCCAGTTGGTACTTGGACCAATGGCGCACCAACCGGCGACCCCCGTGGGATATTTGTGAACAGAAAATGTTAAGGGGAAAGGGATGGCAGGCACGGCGCTGGTGACGGGTTCGGCAGGCTTTATTGGCTATCACCTGTGCCGCAGGCTGCTGGCCGATGGCTGGGCGGTGACCGGGCTGGATGCGATGACGCCCTATTACGATGTCCGCCTGAAGGAGCGGCGGCACGCGATGCTGGCACAAAGCGAGGGGTTCCGTGCTGTGACCGGGCTGGTCGAGGAACCTGGCCGGATGGCGGCGCTGATGGATGGGGTGCGGCCCGATGCGGTCATTCATCTGGCGGCGCAGGCCGGGGTGCGGCATTCCATTGATGCACCGCGCGACTATGTGACGGCCAATCTGGCGGGCACCTTTGAGGTGCTGGAGGCGGCTCGGGCGCTGGTGCCGGGGCATCTGCTGATTGCCTCAACCTCTTCGGTCTACGGGGCCAATCCGGTCATGCCCTATGCCGAAACGCACCGGGCCGATCACCAGATGTCGTTTTACGCCGCCACCAAGAAGGCGGGCGAAGGCATGGCCCATTCCTATGCGCATCTTTATGGCATCCCGACGACGGTTTTCCGTTTCTTCACGGTCTACGGCCCCTGGGGCCGCCCGGATATGGCCCTGTTCAAGTTCACCCGCGCGATTCTGGCGGGCCAGCCGATCGAGGTCTACAATCAGGGCGAGATGCTGCGCGACTTTACCTATGTCGATGATCTGATCGAGGGCATCCTGCGGCTGATCGGTGTGGTTCCGGGCACCGTGCCGGTGGGCGATGCCGACAGCCTTTCGCCCGTGGCCCCCTGGCGGGTTGTCAACATCGGCAATGGTGCGCCGGTGCGCCTTGTGGACTTTGTCGGGGCAATCGAGGCGGCGCTGGGCGAACGCGCGACCATGCGGATGATGCCGATGCAGCCGGGCGATGTGCCCGCGACCTGGGCCGATGCCACCCTGATCGGCGATCTTGTCGGCCCCCTGCCCCGGACGGACATCACCGAAGGCGTGCGCCGCTTTGTCGCCTGGTACCGCGAATTCTATCAGGTCTGACCGGACAGATCCGCAACCGGGGCCCAGAGCACGTCGTCGATCCGCGGGGCACCCGTCGCCAGCATCACCAGGCGGTCAAAGCCAAGGGCAATGCCGCTGGCCGGCGGCATCCGGGCAAGGGCCGCCAGAAAATCCTCGTCCAGCGGATAGCGTTCGCCGTAAAGGCGCTGTTTTTCGTCCATCTCCAGTGCAAAGCGGCGCCGCTGTTCGGCCGGGTCGGTCAATTCGCCAAAGCCGTTGGCAAGTTCCACCCCGCAGGCATAAAGTTCAAAGCGTTCTGCCATGCGGGCATCTTGCGGTACCCGGCGCGCCAGGGCGGCTTCGGCCGCCGGGTAGCGGTCCAGCACGGTCATGCGCCCCAGTCCAAGGCGGGGTTCCACCCGGTCCACCAGCACGCGCGACAGCATGTCGGACCAGGTGTCATCCGGCGCGGTGCGGATGCCCTGACGGCGCAGCGCGGCAGCCAGCGCCCCGGCATCGGTTGTGCCGTTTGCGTCCATCGTCGCCAGCAGATCGATCCCCGCATGGCGCTGAAAGGCCTCTGCCACGCCAAGACGCTCGGGTTCCAGCGCCGGATCGCAGATGCGGTCGCGGTGGCGCAAAAGACCGCCGCCCGCCGCCTGAACCGCAAGGCGCAAAAGCAGGGCGCAATCCCCCATCAGCCGGTCATAGGGCGCACCGGCGCGGTACCATTCCAGCATGGTAAACTCCGGGCTGTGCAGCGGCCCGCGTTCGCGGTTGCGCCAGACATGGCAAAAGGCGAAGATCTGCGTCTCTCCCGCCGCCAGCAGCTTTTTCATCGCGAATTCGGGCGAGGTGTGCAGGAACATCGGATGCGCCACACCGTCATTGCCGATGGCGGCGGTGGCAAAGCCGTGCAGATGCGCCTCGTTCCCCGGACTGACCTGAAGCGCAGAGGGATCGACCTCGACAAAGTCCTGGCCTGTGAACCAGGTGCGGATCGCAGCCTGAATGCGGTTGCGCGCCAGCAGGGCCGGGCGGCGGTCGGCGTGGCGGGCTGTGTCCCACCAGGGGGTTGATCGGGGCGTTCGGGTCATGGCGGGACGGTCCGCTTTCGGCTGGCGATTCCTGCGCGGATGCGCTAGAGGCGGCGCAACGGCCTGCCGTCATTACGGCGCGGGCCAGCCAACCACAAGGAAGCTTTCGTGAAAGTCATCGCCTCAAGCCTGCGCAAGGGAAATGTCGTCGATCTGGACGGCAAGCTTTACGTCGTTCTGACGGCCGAGAATTTCCACCCCGGCAAGGGCACGCCCACCACCAGCATCGACATGCGCCGTATCTCCGACGGGGTGAAGGTTTCGGAACGCTGGCGCACGACCGAGATGGTCGAAAAGGCGACGGTGGACGACCGCGATTACGATTTTCTGTATGAGGATGGCGAAGGCTTCCATTTCATGGAACCCAACACCTTTGAGCAGATCACCGTATCGCCCGATGTGGTGGGGGATGACAAGGTCTTCCTGACCGACGGGATCAAGGTTTCTCTCAAGACCTTCGAAGGGGTGGCGATTGCCATTGAACTGCCGCAGAAGGTGACCGTTGAGATCATCGAGACCGAGCCGGTGGTCAAAGGACAGACCGCGTCTTCGTCCTACAAGCCTGCGATCTGTTCGAACGGTATCCGGGTGATGGTGCCGCCCCATATCGGTGCGGGCACCCGCGTGGTGATCTCGACCGAAGATCACGCCTATGTGGAGCGGGCAAAGGGCTGATGGGGGTGCTGTGGACGTTCCTCTTGCGATGGGAGCCAATCATAATCTAGTATGTCGAGTGCCGGTCGACACACTAAATGTAGATGCGCTCTCAGAGCAAGATATGGTATGTCGACTACAACTCGACAGGCTAGATGTAGATGGCAGACCACGGACAGTTAACCTTACCCTTTGATGAACCGTTCTCGGTGAGTGATCAACCGGACCTGTGGACTCCAAGGGACATATGGGTACGCTTCAGCCAAGGAATGACGGGGCGCTTCGTAGAAGACCGAAGGATTGAGTTCAAGTCCACTAAGAAGATCAACGTCGACGATTTCGCAACCTATCTTAGTTGCTTTTCCAACACTCCAGATGGAGGCGTGATTTGCTTTGGCGTCGAAGATGACGGCACCCTTTCTGGATGCAGAAATCTAGATGCAACGATCCTTAATGGTATCGAGACCTGCCATCTGCAGCGGTGTCCAGCAGCTAGACCTGAGTTCAAGCGAGTACCAATCAGCTTGGGCGATCGTCAGGATTTTCTAATCCTGGTCTATACTCCTTATATTGGTAAACTGGCTGAGACAAACAAATCGGAAGCTTGGATACGATACGGTGATACCAAGCATAAGATGTCCGAAGAAGAAAAGCGCGATTTTAGAGCGACAAGAAATGAAGTTTCATTTGAACTCGAAAAAGCTCCGTACAGCTATCCAAGCGACTTTCAAGAATCCACAATTCAGGATTTTTGCGACAAGTATCGCGAACGAGAGAAATCCAAGTGGTCCAACGAGGAAATACTTGTGGACAGGCATTTGCTCGAACGGACGCAAACCGGCTATGCACCACTCAACGCACTTGTCTTATTGGCAGCGAAAGACCCTGCCAGGACAATTCCCGGGTGTAGAGTTCGTGTTCAACGCTTCGAGGGAGATCGTGAGGGCTCAGGTGAGACTTACCAACCAATAAGGGACAGATTTTGTGAGGGTTCTATTGTCCAAGTTATCCAAAAGGCTGCGGCCGCAATCGAGGAAGCACTGCACTCGGTCACTTGGCTTAACAATGACGGAAAATTCGTCACCACCCCGGAGTATCCCAAGTGGGCATGGTTTGAAGCGCTGGTGAATGCTTGCGTTCACCGCTCTTACTCATTCTCGGGAACTGACACAACAGTCAAGATTTTCAGCAATCGAATGGAAATCGAAAGCCCAGGCGGTTTTGTTCCAACGGTGAACGAGAAGACAATTTATGTCATGCGTGCCTCACGAAACCACCACTTGATGGATGCAATGCGCTACTTGGGCTATGTGCAGATGGCACGCGAAGGGACGCGTCGCATCAAAGAGAGCATGGCTGAGTACAATCTCCCTGAGCCAGTTTTTCGACAGGAAGTTCTGCACGGAGTCGTCGTTCGTGTGATACTGCAAAATGACCACAAGGTTCGCAGTCGTTCAACAGACCGTGATGTTGCTGTTTTCTTTGGTGTTGATCAATGGAAACTCATGCAGGACCATGAGATCAAGATAGCGGCATATGCATACAGAAATGAAACGATACAAGTATCTGAAGCGCAACGTCTGACTGGCAGAACTTGGGCAACTTCCAAGAAGGACTTAGAACGTCTTTGCCGGAAAGGTATATTGGTCTTTGTTAGCGGGGATTACTCAAGAGACCCAAAGGCACATTACCGACTTGCCAAACAAGAAGTGTGACTTACCTTCTCATCACTAATCCCTTCGCGCCTAAATTGCATGGTGTTCCAACCGTCCGCCCTCCAATCAGTATTTACAGCATCCCCGGCACGACCTGATCCGGCGGGCGGTGGCCATCGGCGAAGGTCTTGATGTTGATGATCACCTTCTCGCCCATCTCGATCCGCCCCTCGATCGTGGCCGATCCCATATGCGGCAGCAGGACCACGTTCGGCAGCTCGCGCAGGCGGGGGTTAACCTCGTGCCCGCGCTCGAACACGTCAAGCCCTGCCCCGGCAATTTCCCCCGCCCGCAGGCCGCGTGTCAGGGCGTTTTCGTCAATCACCTCACCGCGCGAGGTGTTGACGATCACGGCAGAGGGTTTCAGCAGCTTCAGGCGCCGCGCGTTCATCAGATGAAAGGTGGACGGGGTATGCGGGCAGTTGATGCTGAGGATGTCCATCCGGCTGACCATCTGATCCAGGCTTTCCCAGTACGTTGCCTCGGTCTCGGCCTCGGTCTCGGGGCGCAGGCGCTTGCGGTTGTGATAGTGAATCTGCATGCCGAAGGCACGCGCGCGGCGCGCCACCGCCTGTCCGATCCGCCCCATGCCCAGAATGCCCAGACGCCGCCCGGCAAGGCGCCCGCCCAGATGCGCCATCGGCGACCAGCCCTGCCAGCTGCCCGCCTGCATTTCCGCCAGCCCTTCCGGGATGCGCCGCGTCACCGCCAGAATCAGCGCCAGCGCCATGTCGGCGGTATCATCGGTGACGACACCCGGCGTGTTCGACACCAGGATGCCGCGCTGCCGCGCCGTGCCGACATCGATATGGTCGATGCCAGAGCCGTAGTTGGCGATCAGCTTCAGCTTGTCGCCGGCCTGTCCCAGCAGACCCGCATCGATGGTGTCGGTGATCGTTGGCACCAGCACATCGGCGCGCCGCATCGCGGCTGCAAGCTCTTGCCGGCTCATCCGCGTGTCGGGATCGCGCAGCTCGACGGTGAACAACTCTTTCATCCGGGTCTCCACGACATCCGGCAAGCGTCGCGTCACGACAACACTCAGGCGCGCTGCGGGCATGGAACCCCTCCCTGAAGCTTTCAAATCACGTCCAGCGGTGGCAAAGTGCCGAGAAGCGGGGCAGGGTACAAGCCCCGGTCGAGGCAGGACAGAACAGCATGACCGGAACCGGATGGGCAGCCTGGGCTGCGGTGGCGTTGATGGCCTTTTCCTTGCAGGCCCTGGGCGATGAACCAAAGGCCGCCGACGGTGTCGAAGCGACGCCGGTTGCCGTGGCACCCGACGCGGTGCCTGGCGCGGTGCCTGGCGCGACAGTCCCCCCGCGCGATCCCGGCCGCGGCAGTGTCACCACCCTGCCGCTGCCGCGCTATGTCTCGCTCAAGACCGACGAGGGCAATGCCCGGCGCGGGCCGGGGCTGACGCACCGCATCGACTGGGTGTTTACCCGGGCCGGGATGCCGTTGCGGGTCACGGCAGAGTTCGAACACTGGCGGCGTGTCGAAGACGCCGACGGCGTTGGCGGCTGGGTGCATTACTCGCTGCTGTCGGGGGTGCGCACCGGGCTTGTCATGCTGGATATGGCGGAATTCCGGACCCTGCCCGATCCGGATGCACCAGTTGCGTTTCAGGCCGAGGTGGGCGTGATCGGGCGGATCCTGCGGTGTGAACCGGGCTGGTGCCGGATGTCGGTCGACGGGCAGCGCGGATGGGTTCAAAGCGGCGCGCTTTGGGGCGTGGACCAGGACGAAGTCATCGAATGACCGCTGCGAGACGGTCGCACTTGCAGCAACGGGCACGGGTGGTCTAGGCCGGACGCAGTCCAGAGGCGGAGACCGGGCATGGCGATTCCCTCAACCACGCGGCTCAATCTTTCGGCTGCGGCAGCCTCGGTCACGGTCGCGGCCGTTCTGGTCCTGCTCAAGCTGTGGGCGCTTGGCGAAACGGGGGCGCTTTCGGTGGCCGCCTCGCTGGCCGATTCTGCGATGGACCTGATGGTTTCGGTCGGGGCCATGGCCGCGATCCTCTATGCGGCGCGCCCGCCGGATGAAGACCATGCCTTCGGCCACACCTCGGCAGAGGACATTGCGGCGCTGGGCCAGGCGATCTTCGTTCTGATCTCGGCCAGCGTGATCGCTGCCGCAGCCATCCTGCGTCTGGTGTCGCCGCAACCGGACAGGCTGATGGCCGAAGGCCGGGGCATGGCGGTCATGGCGGTTTCGGTCGCCCTGACGCTGGCCCTCGTGCTGTGGCAGGGCCGTGTGGCCCGGCGCACGGGCAACCGCGTGGTGCAGGCAGACCGGCTGCACTACCTTGGCGATCTTTTGCCGAACATCGGTGCCCTTCTGTCGCTCTGGGCCTCGGCACGCTATGGGCTGGATCAGATCGACTCTGTGGTGGCCCTGGGGGCGGCGGCGCTGCTGGCTTTGGGCGCAGTGCGCATCGGCAAGGCGGCCTTCGATGCGCTGATGGACCGCCGTGCGGACCCCGGACTCATCGAAGGCATCGCCCGCATCGCCGCCGACTGGCCGGGCGTGCACGGCTATCACGATCTGAAGACCCGGACGGCGGGCAGCCGCGTGTTCGTCAACCTGCATATCGAACTGGACGGCGACCAGCCCCTGCGCGAGGCACATGACATCGGTGCCAGCCTGCGCCGCGCCATCCTGCAGGCCTATCCGCAGACCGATGTGATCATCCACAAGGATGTGGTGCGGCGCTGATCCGGCCCGGGCCACGATATTTTTTCAAGAATATTCCCGGGGGTGTAATTGACCACGGGCCAGGAGGGGGCGGACAGCCCCCTGCCGAATCCTGGCAGAAGTTCGCCCTCAGACCGCGATGTTGTCGATCAGGCGCACGCCGCCCACCCGGGCGGCGGCCAGAAGGCGGGCGGGGCTGTCGAGCCGGTCGGTCCACAGCAGGGTCTGCGCTTCGCAAAGCTCCATGTAATCGACCCGGTCAAAGCCTGCGGCCAGCACGGCGGCCGTGGCAGCGGCCAGCGCCTGCGGCACCGGCATGCCCGCCCGCATCGCGCGCGCCGCCCTCGTCATTTCGCGGGGCAGGGCTGCGGCCACGGCCCTGGCCTCTGCCGTCAGCCGCGCGTTGCGCGACGACCGGGCCAGGCCGTCCGCCTCGCGGATGGTGGGGCAGGCCACCACTTCGGTCGGGATATCCAGATCTGCCACCATGCGCCGCACGACCTGCAGCTGCTGCCAGTCCTTCTCGCCGAAATAGGCACGCTCGGCCTGGGTCATGCCGAACAGCTTGGCGACGACGGTGGCCACGCCGTCAAAATGGCCGGGGCGGTGCAACCCTTCGAGCCGTTCCGGGATGCCTGCTACCCGGACAGAGGTCGCAAATCCCTTTGGATAGACCTGATCCGCGCCCGGCGCGAACACCGCATCCACGCCCAGCGGTGCCAGCAGGGCGGCATCCGCCGCTTCGCTGCGCGGATATCCGGCCAGATCATCGGGGCTGTCGAACTGTCTGGGGTTCACAAAGATCGTCACAACCACCCGGTCGCAGTCGCGCTGCGCCGCCCGCACCAGGCTGAGATGGCCGTCATGCAGGGCGCCCATCGTGGGGACAACACCCAAGGTGGCACCCGCGCGCTTCCAGCCGCGCACGCGGTCGCGCAGCTCTGTCACGGTCCGCAGGATCGGAATCACGCCTGTCACCCCGGCCCGTCGTCAGAAAAGACATGGTCCGGCCCCGGAAAGCGCCGGGCGCGGACGTCTTCGGCATAGGCCGCCACCGCCGCATCCGCCAGCTGGCCCAACTCGGCATAGCGCCGGACGAACTTCGGATGAAATCCGGCGAAAAGCCCCAGCATGTCATCGATCACCAGAACCTGCCCGTCACAGGCCGCAGAAGCGCCGATGCCGATGGTGGGAATGGCGATGTCTTCGCTGATCTCGCGCGCCAGCCGTTCGGGCACCTTTTCCAGCACCACGGAAAACGCCCCCGCCTGTGCGGCAACGCGGGCATCGGCACGGACCCGCGCGGCATCTGCGGCCCGGCCCTGCACCTTGTAGCCGCCGAACACGTTCACCGCCTGGGGTGTCAGGCCCACATGCGCCATCACCGGGATGCCACGGGCCACCAGAAAGGCGATGGTTTCGGCCATATGCTGGCCCCCTTCCAGCTTGACCGCCCCGGCCCCGGTTTCCTGCATCACCCGTGCGGCGTTGCGGAAGGCCTGTTCGGGGCCTTCCTCGTAACTGCCGAACGGCAGGTCGATGACGAGAAGGGCATGCGACGATCCGCGCTGCACCGCGCGGCCATGCAGGATCATCATCTCAAGCGTGACGCCCAGCGTCGACGGCAGCCCATGCACCACCATGCCCAGACTGTCGCCCACCAGAAGGATGTCGCAGTGCGGATCGGCAATCCGCGCAATCGGGGTGGTATAGGCCGTCAGGCAGACGATGGGTGCGCCACCCTTGCGCGCCAGGATATCGGGCGGCGAGATGCGGCGCGAGGAAGGGGCGTTTGCGCTCATGTCCCGGTCTCCGTAAGCGGTGGGCCGGGGTCAGCAATAGCGGCGACTCGCGGGAATGGCCACTCCGAATGCGACGGCCTCTCGCCCGGCGCGCCGCGCCGGGATAAGCTGGGCAGAACCAAAGTTCCGGAGGCAGCCCAGATGACGCATTTCGCCCGACTGACCCGCGACGGGCTTGTGCCCGAAACCGGCCGCCCCGACCCGGCCCGCGTCCTGCGCGGGGATCCGGTGCATACGGCCTGGCCGCTCGAAGACCGCGACGGCCTGCATTGCGGTCTGTGGCAATCCACGCCCGGCGCATGGCGCGTCAGCTACAGTGAATGGGAATACTGCCACATCCTGTCTGGCCTGTCGGTGCTGACCGAAGACGGACAGGCCCCGGTCACCCTGCGCTCCGGCGACAGCATCGTGATCCGACCGGGCTTCAGCGGCATCTGGGATGTGGTGGAAACCACGCTGAAAGACTACGTCATCCGCCTTTAGGAGTCTGCTGAAAAGTGCCCGCCGCATGGACTGCTGACTGGCAAGCAGGACAGTCTTCAGCCTGTGCGCCCCGCGCGGTCTGGCCGGGGCCATCGCCTTTGCCACAGCGGAACAATGACACCTCTTGCCGACCGGGGGCCCGAAGCCCCCGGCCAGCGCCCGCCCCGCCCCTGGCGGGCGCTTCTCGCCCGCCGGGTTGGGCGCTGGCCTTCTGCTGGTCCCGGACCTGCCGGTCTGCGGGGCAGCGTCCCGCACGGGCGGGGGAAACGCGGGTCGCGTTTCCTGATCCCGCCCGGAAGACTGGGGGCCAGCCTTTGACGCTCGGCACCTTTGGGCTGGCCGGGTCCGTTGCCCCTGCCGCATCGAAAGGCTCATCCTTGGCCTCGCCGGGCGCTTGGCTTTGTTGCGCCTGTACCAACGCTTCTGATGCGGCACTGGTCCCTGACCGGGCGGGAAAGGGCGGTGCGTTTCGGGGTCCGCCCGGAATCCCTCCCGCCCCGGCGAATCTCGAAGCTTTTCCCGCCAGACGGGTGGTCTGGATGCTGTCTCGGCACCGCGACAAACCGCGCCTGGA
This sequence comes from Rhodobacter sp., assembly GCA_020250445.1. Lineage (GTDB taxonomy): Bacteria > Pseudomonadota > Alphaproteobacteria > Rhodobacterales > Rhodobacteraceae > Aliitabrizicola. The sequence continues at coordinate 73,206 of JADCEF010000010.1, read as the reverse complement.
CGCAGTTGCCTGAACGGCAAGCTTGGCCGTCGTGCCGGTACGGGCGCAGAGCCGGACCTTCGGGGAAAGCTGAAGACAAATCTCCGGGGCCTGAAGGTGCTTTCTGCAACGCTGATTGCCCTGACTGCAATCTGCGCAACCCCGGTCACGGGATGCGCTGAAACGCATGAAGGCCGACGGCATCCGACATGGGCCAATCGACGTCCCGGATCAGGCGGCACGCGGCAATCCTTCCTTGTCTCGGGCGGTTTGACACGCAACCTTGTCCGGCGACCCGGCCGGACACGGCAGGGCGAACCGGATCGGGTCCGCCCCCGAAAAGGCGTGCAGACTTCCCTTTGCCGCGACCAGGGTTGCTTGGCATCGGCGGGGTGGACAGCTATCCTTGCCGGATGTGCGGGCGCTTCACCATCACCCACCCGAACGAGGCGATTGCCGCCCTGTTCGATGCCATGCCCGGCAATGACCTGCCACCGGTGCCCCGCTTCAACGTCTGCCCGACGCAGCCCGTGGCGGCGATTGTCAGCGATGGCGGCAGGCGGCGGCTGCGCGCCATGCGCTGGGGGTTTCTGCCCGCCTGGTACAAGACGCCCAGCGACGGCCCGCTGATCATCAACGCCCGCGCCGATACCATCGCCACCAGGCCCGCCTTCCGCGAGGCGGTGCGCAGCCGCCGCTGCCTGATCCCGGCGACGGGGTTTTACGAATGGACCGAAGGCCCGGCCAAGGCGCGCCTGCCCTGGTACATCACCCGGGCGGATGGTGCCCCGATGCTGTTCGCCGGCATCTGGCAGGACTGGGATCGGGACGGGCAAAGCCTGACCACCTGCGCCATCGTCTCGACCGATGCCGGTCCCGACATGGCCCGCCTGCACCATAGAGAGCCGGTGACGGTCAACCCCGCCCAGTGGCCCCTGTGGCTGGGCGAGGCCGGGCATGGGGCCGCAACCGTGATGGTGCCGCAGCCCGCGGGGGCCTTTGCGATGCACAGGGTCGATCCGCAAGTCAACTCCAACCGCGCGGAAGGCCCCGGACTGATCCTGCCCGTCGCTGCCTGACGGGTTTGACCCTGAGGACCCGTCCGCAGGGGCCGGCTGGCCGCAACGCGGGAAACACGTCTGTTTTCACGCGCCTTGCGCCTTCTGGCAGGGGCCATTGCCCCTGTCCCAGCGCGAGGCTGGTCCTTGGGCCACGGGGGGCCACAGTCCCCGGCCAGCGCCCGCCCCGCCCCTGGCGGGCGCTTCCCGCCCACCGGGTCGGGCGCTGGCCTGCCCTTGTGACTGGACCTGCCGGTCTACAGGACGCTGTCCCGCGCGGGCGGGGGAAACGCGGGTCGGGTTTCCTGTTCCCGCCCGGACGGGCGGTCCTGTCGACTCCAAAATACCCGGTCTCTCTGGCAGGGGCCATCGCCCCTGCCACAGCGCCACGCCGGGATCAGGACCAGCCGGGGGCCAAAGCCCCCGGCCAGCGCCCGCCCCGCCCCTGGCGGGCGCTTCGCTCCCGCCGGGTCGGGCGCTGGCCTCTGTCTTTCCCGGACCTGCGGCTCTACAGGGCAATGTTCCGCACAGGCGGGGGAAACGCGGGTCGCGTTTCCCCCAGCCAAAGGGCCAATCCCTGTCCCCGGATCGGGACGGGGGTCCTGTCCGGCCAGCGGGCGGGTCGCGGTTTCGGCCCCGCCTTGACGCCCCGCCTTAATGCAATGTCACTTGACTTGTGTCATGGACGCATCCGTCAGCGTTCCCCATCCTTGCCAGTGACTGCAGAGGTGTGCGGGTGGACGGCGAAACCAAGACTGTGCTGCGTGTAAAGGCGCTTTCCAAGGTCTATCAGACCGGCGATGTCGTTGTCTCGGCCCTGAGGTCTGTCGACTTCCAGGCATCGGCGGGTGAATTTGTCGTCATCCTGGGGCCTTCGGGTTCGGGGAAATCCACCTTTCTGAACATCGTCGGTGGACTCGATACGGCAAGCTCGGGTCAGGTCTGGTTCGGGGATATGGAGTTGACCGCGCTGGACGAGGGGGGCCTGACGCGCTACCGGCGCGATCACGTCGGCTTTGTCTTCCAGTTCTACAATCTCGTGCCCAGCCTGACGGCACGGGAGAACGTGCAACTCGTGACCGAGATATCGCGCAACCCAATGACAGCCGACGATGCGCTGGCCCTTGTCGGCCTGTCCGAACGGCAGCATCATTTCCCGGCCCAACTGTCCGGCGGGGAACAGCAGCGGGTGGCCATCGCCAGAGCGATTGCGAAAAATCCCAGACTGCTTCTTTGCGACGAGCCGACCGGGGCGCTGGACAGCGCCACGGGTGTGCGGGTTCTCGAGGCGCTGGTCCAGGTCAACCGGAACCTGGGTGCAACCACCCTGGTCATCACCCACAACGCCGCAATCAGCGAAATCGCCGACCGCGTCATCCGCTTTGCCGACGGGCGGATTGCCCACGAAACCGTCAACACCGCACGGAAAGTTCCGGCGGAGGTCACATGGTGATTTCGCCCCTTCGCCGGAAGGTTCTGAGGGACCTGCGCCGTCTCTGGGCGCAGGTTCTGGCGATTGCCCTGGTTCTGGCTGCGGGCGTAGCCACGCTGATCCTTGGAAACGGGGCCTATTCGTCACTGACCGAAACGCGCGCCCGCTACTATGATACCAGCCGGTTTGCCGATGTGTTTGCCGATGTCACCCGTGCGCCGCGTGCCCTGCTTGCCGACATCAAGGCGATTGACGGGGTGCTGGACGCCGAGGCGCGCATCGTCAAGCTTGCCCGTCCGGATCTGCCCGGGATGGCCGAACCGGGGTCTTTGCTTCTTGTTTCCCTTCCCGACCTTGCCGGGGCCGGGCTCAACCGTCTGTACCTGCGGCAGGGCCGTATGCCCGACCCGGATTCCCACCGCGAGATCCTTCTTTCGGAAGGTTTCGCTTCGGCCCACGGATTGGGCCCGGGCGCGCCCTTGACCGTGGTCATGAACGGGCGAAGGGTGGAAATGCAGGTGACGGGCATCGCCCTGTCGCCGGAATTCATCTATGCGCTTGGTCCCGGAGACATGATGCCGGACCCGCGCCGCTTCGGGATCGCATGGGCACCGCGCGCGTCACTTGAGGCGGCCTTCAACCTTGACGGGGCCTTCTCCAACGTCGTGCTGAAGGTGGTGCCGGGCGTCCCGGCCGACCGGGTGATCGCAGAGCTTGACCGCCTGACGGCCCGCTATGGCGGCATGGGGGCCACGGCACGCAAGGACCAGATCTCACATGCCTTTCTTGACGCAGAATTGAAACAGCTCAGCGCCATGGTGAAGGTTCTTCCGCCGATCTTCCTTCTGGTCGCGGCGATGCTGGTGAACATGACCCTGTCGCGCCTTGTCACGCTGGAACGCGAGCAGATCGGCCTGTTCAAGGCCATCGGGTATTCCTCAAGGGCGGTGTCTGTGCACTACTTGGAATTTGTCCTGTGCATCAGCCTGATCGGCGTTGTCATCGGCCTTGTTGCCGGAGCGTGGCTTGGGGCGGGGCTTGCCGGCATGTATGCCCGTTTCTTCTCATTCCCCTTCCTGGTCTTCACAAGGGATCCGCAGGTTTACGGCCTTGCAGCCCTTGTCGCCGTCACATCGGCGGCCGGCGGTGCCCTGCGAAGCGTGGGACAAGTGGCGCGCTTGCCGCCTGCGGTTGCGATGCTGCCTGCCGCACCCCCTGCCTATCAGAACAGGCTTGGCCGGTTCCGTCCCTTTCCCGGCTTGCGCCAGACCGGCGTCATGATTGCCCGCCATCTGTTCCATCGGCCCGTCCGGACACTGTTTAGCATCTTCGGCGTGGCGATGTCGGTTGCGATCCTTGTGGCGTCGCTGTGGTCAACAGCTTCGATCAACCTCATGGTCGATGTCACCTTCTTTCGGGCGGAACGGCAGGACGCGCTGATTGCCTTCGCCACACCCCAGCCCGCGCGGGCAGTCTTTGCCGGACGCAGTCTGCCCGGCGTCCTTGTTGCCGAACCATTCCGCACCGTGCCTGCACGGATCAGCCATCGCGGCCTGTCCAGGCGGCTGGCGGTCACGGGCAGGCCACAGGACCCCCGGCTGTCGCGCGTTCTGGCACCTGACCTTCGCCCGATGGCAATGCCGGAAACGGGCCTGATCCTGTCACAGGCCCTGTCAGAGGCCCTTGGTGTGCGCCCGGGCGACCGTGTCACGGTGGAATTCCTTGAAGGGGCGCGGCCAAAGGTCAGCCTGCCGGTCAGCGGCCTGTCGATCGGCTATGTCGGCCTGGGTGCCGCGATTGACCTGTCAGAGCTGAACCGGATCATGGGCGACGGCATGTTGGTTTCGGGCCTGAACCTGTTGATCGATACCGCCGGGCAAGACGCCTTCTTCGCCGCTGTCAAGGCCGCACCCCGGACAGAGTTCGTGACGCTCAAGGCCATGACCGTCACGCGGTTCAAGGAAACGCTGGCCGAAAACATCACCGTGATGATAACGGTTTACGTCAGTCTGGCCACGATCATCGCCGTGGGCGTTGTGTACAACTTCGCCAGGATCGCCCTTTCGGAACAGGGCCGCGAACTGGCAAGCCTCCGCGTGCTTGGCTTCACACGACGAGAGGTTTCGGGAATTCTCATGGGGGAACTGGCCATTGTCGTGCTTGTGGCACAGCCGCTTGGCTGGGCGATCGGCTATGGTATCGCCAGTGCGATGGTCGCGGCCTTTTCGTCTGATCTCTACCGCGTTCCCTTCGTGATCGGACGGGATGTCTATGCGACGGCCAGTCTGGCCGTCCTTGCCGCAGCACTTGGGTCGGCCTGGCTGGTCCGGGGCCGGATCGACAGGCTGGACATGATCAAGGTTCTGAAGACAAGGGAATAACACATGCGCCGCCTGGTCCTGTTGCTTGTGGTCGTGACCGCCCTTGGCCTGGGTGTCTGGGCCTTTCTGCCGCGTCCGGTCGATGTCGAACTTGGTGAGATCGCCCGCCGGACCATCGATGCAGCCATCGAGGAGGAAGGCGAGGCGCGCATCCGCGAAGTCTTCACGATTTCCGCCAGCATGGGCGGCAAGCTTCACCGGATCAGCCTTCATCCCGGGGATGATGTAACGGCGAACGAGACGGTCGTCGCCCTGATCGGTCCGGCTGCCCCGGCCCTGCTTGATGCGCGCCAAAGGGCGGTGGCCGAGGCCGCAGCCGCAGCCGCCGAGGCATCTGTCCAGCTGGCGCATGCCCTGCTTGCGCAGGCGGAAGCCTCGCTCGAGTTCAAGTCCTCCGAGGCGGATCGCTCGCGTCTTCTGTATCAGAAATCGGCCATCTCCAAGCGGCAGCTTGACGGCGTCATCCTGGAACAGAAGACGGCTTTTGCCGCGCTGGACAGTGCGCGTGCCAACCTTGCCGTGCGCGAGCGCGAACTTGAAAGCGCGCGCGCCATGCTGTCTTCCGACGAAACAGGCGGCGTTGAACGCTGCTGCGTCGAACTTGTCGCCCCGGTGTCCGGCAAGGTCCTGCGCGTTCTGACCGAAGACGAACAGGTCGTCCTGCCCGGAACATCGATCATCGAGATCGGCGATCCCGCAAACATGGAGGTTGTCGTGGACATTCTGTCGCGCGACGCGGTGCGGGTCCGCGACGGCAGTGATGCCTTGATCACCGGATGGGGCGGCGCGCCGATCACCGCAAAGGTGGAAAGAGTTGAGCCATCGGCGGTGACCAAGACCTCTGCCCTCGGGATCGACGAGCAGCGGGTCGAAGTCATTCTGGCGCTGACCGGGGATGACAAGGACCGACGGCTTCTTGGCCACGGCTTCCGCGTGATTGCCCGCATTGTAACCTGGCGGGGCAAGGACGTTCTGTCGATCCCGGTCGGCGCGCTGTTTCGCGAGGGATCCGACTGGGCAACCTTCGTCCTGCGCGACGGCAGGGCGCGGTTGCAGATCCTTCGGATCGGCGAACGCAACGATGCTTTCGCGCAGGTTCTGTCTGGACTTGAAAGCGGGGACAAGGTGATCCTCCACCCGAGTGACCGGATTGGCGACGGCATTCCGGTCCGCCCGGCCGGGGTTGCCGACTGAAAAGGGCCCGACGGCACGCGTGCCCAGCGCTCGGCCCGGCGGGGGATTGTGTGGCAGCCTTCCTGATCTCTGCCTCAGGCGTCCTTGCGCCTTGCATTACCGGACAGCTGATCGGGGTGAACGGCGGGCCGCTGATGCCGTGGGGCGAGGGTTGCAACCCTTTGGAACTACTGAGCCATTCACTTAACTTGGTGTTGCATCGCGGATAATCACATAGACCCTCGGCGCACTGAATTTTTCATGGAAAGATCGGTTCTGAAGCGCAGATTTCCACCGGAGATAAGCATGAAGATTGATCAGAAGTTGGTGCGAGGTCAGAGGGTCTTGAATACATCTTTTGCACGGATCAACGGCGATCTGCGGAAATTCAGGCTTCGGTTATAATTAGTTTACCGGAGAAATGCGGCAGCGTACATCTGAGGCGCGTGGACTGAAGCCTCGATTTTCGCAACGGATTGCGGGAGGTGGGGCCTTGCCTTCCTTTGCCATCCCGCCTATACGCCCCTGCACTGAACTGGCCGCCAGAGCCGGGATCGCTTGAGGACTGCAGGGTCGGATCACCTCCGGCCCTTGTTGTTTTCCGGCATCGCGGCGGCGGCAGACCAAAGACCGGCGGAGCCAACCGCATGGCCAGCGAAACACACGAAAAGGAACCTACACCGCATGTGCGCCAAAGCAACCATGGAAGAATTCGAAGCCCTGCTGAAGGAAAGCTTCGAGATTGACACCCCCGAAGAGGGTTCTGTCGTAAAGGGCAGGGTCATTGCCATCGAGGCGGGCCAGGCCATCATCGACGTCGGCTACAAGATGGAGGGCCGCGTTGACCTGAAGGAATTTGCCGATCTGGGCGGCACCGCCGACATCGCCGTGGGCGATGAGGTGGAAGTCTACCTTGACCGCGTCGAGAATGCCCGTGGCGAGGCGGTGATCAGCCGCGACAAGGCCAAGCGCGAAGAAGCCTGGGACCGTCTGGAAAAGGCCTATGCGAACGAGACGCGCGTTGACGGCGCGATATTCGGCCGCGTCAAGGGCGGCTTCACGGTTGATCTGGGCGGGGCCGTGGCCTTTCTTCCCGGCAGCCAGGTCGATGTGCGCCCCGTGCGTGACGCGGGCCCCCTGATGGGCATGAAGCAGCCCTTCCAGATTCTGAAGATGGACCGCCGCCGTGGCAACATCGTGGTGTCGCGCCGCGCGATCCTGGAAGAAAGCCGCGCCGAACAGCGCGCCGAGGTCATCTCGAACCTGAGCGAAGGACAGACCGTGGATGGTGTGGTCAAGAACATCACCGAATACGGAGCCTTCGTTGATCTGGGCGGTGTTGACGGCCTGCTGCATGTCACCGACATGGCCTGGCGGCGCGTCAACCACCCGTCGGAAATCCTGTCGATCGGAGAGACCGTGAAGGTTCAGGTCATCAAGATCAACAAGGAAACCCACCGTATTTCCCTTGGCATGAAGCAGCTTCAGGCCGATCCCTGGGATGCCGTGGAAAAAGCCTATCCGTTGGGATCCGTCCACAAGGGCCGCGTGACGAACATCACCGATTACGGGGCCTTTGTTGAGCTGGAAGCAGGCGTCGAAGGCCTGGTCCATGTTTCGGAAATGTCCTGGACCAAGAAGAACGTCCACCCCGGCAAGATTGTTTCCACCTCGCAGGAAGTGGATGTCATGGTACTGGAGATTGACAGCGCCAAGCGGCGCGTGTCGCTGGGCCTGAAGCAGACGCAGCGCAACCCCTGGGAGGTCTTTGCCGAAGCCCATCCCGTGGGATCGGTCATCGAGGGCGAAGTCAAGAACATCACCGAATTCGGTCTTTTCGTGGGCCTCGACAACGATATCGACGGGATGGTCCACCTGTCGGACCTGTCGTGGGACCAGCGCGGCGAAGACGCGATCCAGACCTACCGCAAGGGCGATACGGTGAAAGCCTGTGTCACCGAAGTGGATGTCGAGAAGGAACGCATCTCGCTGTCCGTCAAGGCCGTGGGCAATGACAGCTTCACCGAGGCTGTCGACGGCGTGAAGCGCGGCTCGATCGTGACCGTCAAGGTCACTGCCATCGAAGAGGGTGGCGTCGAAGTGGAATACAACGGCGCCAAGTCGTTCATCCGCCGCTCTGACCTGTCGCGTGACCGCTCTGAACAGCGCCCCGAGCGCTTTCAGGTCGGTGATCATATCGATGTGCGCGTGACAAATATCGATCCGAAGACCCGCCGCCTGGGCCTGTCGATCAAGGCGCGCGAGATTGCGGAAGAGAAGGAAGCGGTCGAACAATATGGCTCGTCCGATTCGGGTGCCTCGCTGGGCGATATCCTTGGCGCGGCCCTGAAGGGTTCCGACAAAAGCTGATCCGGGGCAAAAGCAGCCCCGTCCGGGGCCTCACCGCAGGGTGGGGCCCCTTCCTTTTGCGCCGGGCCGCCCCGGGCATCCGGGCCGGCAGGGTTTTCCTGTTTGTGCGGTTGAATTTATTGCCTATAGTCCTCGGATGATGTGGCGATACATGAGACCACAGGGGGGGACACGTCTGATGATCCGGTCGGAACTGATCCAAAGAATCGCTGAAGAAAACCCGCATCTGACACAGCGGCATGTCGAGCGGATCGTGAACACCGTATTCGAAGAGATCATCGAAGCGCTGGCCAAGGGTGACCGGGTTGAACTGCGCGGTTTCGGCGCATTTTCGGTCAAGACCCGCGATGCCAGGCTGGGCCGCAATCCGCGCACCGGCGATGCCGTTGAGGTGGAACAGAAAAACGTGCCGTTCTTCAAGACCGGGAAGCTGCTGCGCGACCGTCTGAACGGCAAGTGAACCCGGCAAGGGACCCTGCCCCATGATCCGCTTCCTTCGCTACCTGCTGCTTGCGCTGCTGGCGACCGGTCTGGTGACGGTCGCCATCGCCAATCGTGATCCGGTGACGCTGCAGGTCCTGCCGCAGGATATGGGCCTGTTCCTGGGCCTGTCCTGGTCCATCCGGCTGCCGCTGTTTCTGGTGATCTTCGGCGGCATCGGGGTGGGTCTGCTGATCGGCTTTTTCTGGGAATGGGCGCGGGAATCCAAGCACCGGACCACAGCCTTGACCACAGCGCGCGAGGTTGCCCGGCTGGAACGCGAGGTGACAAGGCTGCGCGCCGCCCGGCCCGAACCCGAGGATGAGGTGCTGGCCCTGCTGGAACCCAAGCAGAAGGCCAGGTAGCCCTTGGCCGATATCCGTGTGAAGATATGCGGCCTGCGCACGCCGGCCGATGTTGCTGCGGTCGCGCATGCCGGGGCGGCCTATGCCGGATTTGTGTTCTTTGCAAAGTCGCCCCGCAACCTGACCCTGTCCGGGGCGCGGCTGGCCGCGCTGTCTGCCCCGGTCGGACTGGCGCGGGTGGCGCTGACCGTGGATGCCGATGACACCACTCTGGATGCCATTGTCGAAGCCGTGCCGCTGGACATGCTGCAATTGCATGGCGCCGAATCGCCCGGCCGGGTGGCAGAGGTGCGCAGCCGCTACGGCCTGCCGGTGATGAAGGCGCTGGGCGTGGCGGATGAAGGCGACCTGCCCGCGATCCTGGAGTATTCCACCGTGGCCGATCAGCTTCTGATCGATGCGAAACCGCCGCGCGGGGCGGCCCTGCCCGGCGGCAACGGCCTTGCCTTTGACTGGCGGCTGCTGGCCGGTCGCCGCTGGCTGCGCCCCTGGATGCTGGCCGGTGGCCTGACGGCAGGGAATGTGGCCGAGGCCGTGCGCCTGACCGGCGCGCGGCAGGTTGATGTCTCGTCCGGGGTCGAAAGCGCGCCGGGGGTCAAAGACCCTGAAAGGATTGCGGCCTTCGTGACGGCGGCGCGGCATTGGAAAGATCGTCAGGACGCAAGGATCAGCACGCGCGGTGCACCGACCTCGTCATGATCGCCGCGCCCGCTGCGAAAGCACGCCCGACCGCGACAGGCAGGGCGGTTCAAAGGGGGGGCATGGGCATGATCAGGCGGGATGGAACGCGTAGCCATCTTGCATACGTCCCATGTCAAACCAAACGGTCGGACCGGTGTCCGCCGGCCACACGGACCGCGCGTCCGCAGAGATCGGGCGAAAACCTGTTCGTTGCCCTGCTTATGGTTCAGGCCCCTTCTGGCAAGCCTGAGCCTCCGCAAGACCCGGGGCGGTTCATGGCGTTCGGCTTTTTCGGGTGCTTCATTCCCCGACGGTCTTGCCCGATGGGCCGCGCGGCTGCCGGAGGTCAAAGGTTAACCACTTATGAACATAAGAAGAACAGTTCTTTAACTTCCCCGCATGACGCGCTAGCATCGCCGCCATGAGCAGCTTTGACGAACATGAGCCTTCCGAGGCGGCGGTGCCACTGTCGCGCCGTGCCATGGTGGCGCGGCCTGCGCCCTATCTGGATGATCTGAACCCCGCGCAGCGCGCGGCGGTGGAGACGCTGGATGGACCGGTGTTGATGCTGGCAGGGGCAGGCACGGGCAAGACCAAGGCACTGACAGCACGGATCGCGCATCTGCTGACCTCCGGGCGGGCACGCCCGAACGAGATTCTGGCCGTGACCTTTACCAACAAGGCCGCGCGCGAGATGAAGGATCGCGTGGGTCGGATGCTGGGTGAAACGGTGGAGGGGATGCCCTGGATGGGCACCTTCCATGCGATCAGCGTCAAGATCCTGCGCCGTCATGCCGAACTGGCCGGGCTGAAATCGAACTTCACGATTCTGGATACGGATGACCAGTTGCGCCTGCTCAGGCAGCTGATCTCGGCGGCCGATATCGACGAAAAACGCTGGCCGGCCCGGATGCTGGCCGGGCTGATCGACGGCTGGAAAAACCGGGCGCTGACGCCGGCCCGCGTGCCGTCGGCGGAAGCGGGGGCTTACAACAACCGGGGGACCGAGCTTTACGCGCAGTATCAGGATCGGCTGCGCACCCTGAACGCGGTGGATTTCGGCGACCTGCTGCTGCATGTGGTCACGATCTTTCAGGCGCATCCGGATGTGCTGGCGCAGTACCAGCGATGGTTCAGATACATCCTTGTGGACGAGTATCAGGACACCAACGTCGCGCAGTACCTGTGGCTGCGGCTTCTGGCACAATCGCATCACAACATCTGCTGCGTGGGCGACGATGATCAGTCGATCTATGGCTGGCGCGGGGCCGAAGTGGGCAACATCCTGCGGTTCGAGACGGATTTTCCAGGGGCTAAGGTGATCCGGCTGGAACAGAATTACCGGTCCACCCCGCATATCCTGGCGGCGGCCTCGGGTATCATCGCCGCCAATTCGGACAGGCTGGGCAAGACCCTGTGGACCAGGGCGCAGGGCGGCGAGAAGGTGCGCCTGATCGGCCATTGGGACGCCGAGGAAGAGGCGCGCTGGATCGGCGAAGAGGTGGATGCGCTGGCCAAAGGCCGCCGCATGCCGGAACCGAAAAGCCTCGACGAAATCGCGATCCTTGTGCGCGCCAGCCACCAGATGCGCGCGTTCGAGGACCGGTTTCTGACCATCGGCCTGCCCTACCGGGTGATCGGCGGGCCGCGCTTTTACGAACGGCAGGAGGTGCGCGATGCCATGGCCTATTTCCGCCTGGCCGTGTCGCCTGACGATGATCTGGCCTTTGAACGGGTGGTGAACACCCCCAAGCGGGGCCTGGGCGACAGGGCGCAGCAATCCATCCAGGTGCTGGCGCGGGCCAATGGCCTGTCGCTGCACGAGGCCGCACGGATGCTTCTGGCCGAAGGCGGGCTTGCGGGCAAGGGCGCCGGGCAGTTGCGGGCCTTCGTGCAGGGCATCGACCGCTGGCATGCGGCCACGCAGCAGCCCGGCTGCAGCCATATCGAACTGGCCGAGCAGATGCTGGACGAGTCCGGCTACACGGGCATGTGGCAGAATGACAAGACGCCCGAAGCCCCGGGGCGGCTGGAAAACCTGAAGGAACTGGTCAAGGCGCTGGAAGGGTTCGAGAACTTGCAGGGCTTTCTGGAACACGTCGCCCTGATCATGGACAACAGCAGCGAAGATGCCGCCGAAAAGGTCAGCATCATGACGCTGCATGCGGCCAAGGGGCTGGAATTCCCCGTGGTCTTCCTGCCCGGCTGGGAAGACGGGCTGTTCCCCAGCCAGCGCAGCATGGACGAAAGCGGCAAGAAGGGGCTGGAGGAGGAACGGCGGCTTGCCTATGTCGGCCTTACCCGGGCGGAAGAACTGGCGATCATTTCCTTTGCCTCCAACCGCCGCGTCTACGGGCAGTGGCAAGGCGCGCTGCCGTCGCGCTTTATCGACGAACTGCCAGAGGCGCATGTCGAGGTGCTGACCCCGCCGGGGTTGTACGGCGGCGGTTATGGTGCGGCGGGCATGGCATCCTCGATCGAGACCAGGGCGATGAACGCGGATGTCTACAACTCTCCGGGCTGGAAGCGCATGCAGGACCGCGCGGCAAGCCGCCCCGTCAGCCAGCCGCGCGAGACGCGCGAGCTGGTGATCAACGCCACCGCGCTGTCATCCTTTGCCATGGGCGACCGCGCCTTCCACGACAAGTTCGGCTATGGCACGGTGGTGGGGATCGAAGGCGACAAGCTGGACATCGCCTTTGACAAGGCCGGGATCAAGAAGATTGTGGCGCGCTTTGTGCGCAGCGCGCAAGCGGCGGGGGATGTGCCGTTCTGAGGGGGGGACGTTCTGTCGGTTACTTCGGTCCGCAGCGCCCCTAGGGAAGGCGATGTCAGCGAAGGTTATGGGACGAAAACGTTCTGGCGATGCCAGTTCAAAGCAGTGTCCAAGACACTCAGATGCGGTGACTTTGCCGCGAGTATCGGTTTCCCGTGCAGAGAAACCAGAAATCCATTGCCCTTCAGGCCCTGAACCGGGTGCGGAACAATGATCAGGCGCATGGGTGATACACCGATGAGGCCGCGATCAAAAGCGCAATGCAGGTCTTTGGAAAGGAAATTGCTGTTCGCCGGGTTGTCTGAACCGGAAGATTCATCCGGGACAACATGGGGGGCGTCGAGGACAAGAAATTGTGATGAAGCAGGGGACAGATAACTTCTGCCGGTGAACGGGCAGTGCCCGTTGTACTTGACCGTCCGGTTTCGGGGCATGTTTCAGGTTTTTCCGGGCTTCCAGTTCCCCGGCATGCGTTCGTCGATGCGATTGATCTTGCGATCCGGCAAGCGCTGCAGGTCCCATGTAAGCCACGCCTCGGGAGCGACGTTGTTCAGCCTGCAGGTTTCCCTGAGCGTGTAGGCGATGGCCGCGGCCTTTCCGCCCCCGACGGAACCCATGAACAAGTCATCTTTCCTGCCCGATGCGACGGGTCGGATTGACCGCTCGCAGGTATTGCTGTCGAGATAGAGTTGCCCATCGCAGAGGTAGCCGCGTGCTTTTGCCATACGGTTCAGGGCGGACCGCCACCTTGCCGCCACCGTGCCCGATCCGGCCCTGCGCGCCTTCTTCCTGCAATCGCTGGACCGTCAGTCCATCCCGCCCCGCTGGCGCATCAACCTGGATGTGCTCGAGGCGGAAATGCCGGGTATCATCGGCTGGCCCCGGGCGACTGGCCGCTTCGACGGGCCGACACTGTTTCTGTCAGGGTCGCTGTCGGACTATGTCCTGCCCGAATACCGGGGGGCGATCATCGCCCTGTTTCCGCGCGCCCGATTTGCCAAAATTCCCGGCGCGGGCCACTGGCTTCACGCCGAAAAGCCGCGCGAGTTCGAAGAAACGCTGCGCGTCTTTCTGGGCTGATCAGCGCTCGGCGCGCATCATCCGCCGCAGCAGATGATCCTTCAGCCAGAACTGGTGCCACAGCGCCGCCGCCACATGCACCGCCACCACGAACAGCAGCACGTTCGACAGCACCTCATGCCCCTCGCCGGCAAGCTCCACGCCGCCGAACCACGCCACCAGCCCGCCCACCGGCAACAGCAGGATCAGCGCATAAAGCGCCCAGTGTGACAGCGTTGCGATCCGCCCGGTCAGGCTGTGCTCACCCTCAGGCGGGGGCGGTGCCCCCCGGCTGCGGCGCAGCGCCACCCGCCACAGCGCCAGCGCCAGAATGGCGATCCCGCCCGCGATATGCGCCCAGACCGCCCAGCTGAAGGGCGGCAACTCACCCTCCAGCGCGCTTTCAAAGGCCTCTCCCATCGGATCGTTGAACAGAAACTGCAGCACGATCAGCACGGCGATCACCCAATGCAGGGCAATCTGGGTGGAAGAGTAACCTTTTGGCATCGCAGGCTCCTTGACGGGCAGTTTGCATCGGCGCAGATCAAACTCTGCATGCGTGCTATCTTGCCATTCAATCGGTCGGGCCACCAGTGGGCTGAAAGGGGCGCAAAGAGAAAGCAGGGCACCGCCAGGATCAGGACCGGGGTGCGGGCATCCATGCCCTTGGTCGGGGCAAGGACAGCTCCTGTCCCGGTCAGGCGGCTGGACATGACCGAGAAACATGATCAGCGTCAGTCGGGCCAGCATCCCTGCGCCGCACCCCTGATCCCGGACGTTGTGGCCCGGTCAGGCGCGCAGGCCCTTGATCCGCATCAGGCCGGGGAATGGTCCGTCACCGTCAGCCCCGGCAGATCGTCCGGCCGGATCACGACATCCGCCGCAAGCGAGCCGTCAATCACCCGCCGCGCATTCGGAATATCATTGTCATTTGCCCGCCGCCGGGCGTCCCCATCGCTCAGCCCATGGTGAAGCCAGCGCGCGATCAGCCGCCGTTCCAGTTCGGCCAGTGGCACATCCAGAAACACCGTCAGGTCCCACAGGCCATGCAGGCGGTCCCAGGGGGCATCGCGCAGCAACAGATAGTTGCCTTCCGCCACGATGATCCGCGCCTCGGGCGGCACCACCCGGGCCGATCCGCGCGACACATCGATATAGCGGTCAAAGACCGGCACGATCACCTCGCCCCCCGCCTTCAGCCGCTGCAATGCCGCTTCGAACCCGGCGACGTCGAAGGTGTCGGGCGATCCCTTGGCAAAGCGCCGTCCGCGCGCATCCAGAATGGCGTTGTCCAGATGAAAGCCGTCCATCGGCACCAGGGCCGCCTCCGGCCCCAGCCGGTCCACCAGGGCCGCAGCCAGGGTGGATTTTCCCGCCCCCGGCGCCCCGGCAATAGCCACCAGACTGCGCCCCGGCCGTGCCGCCGCCAGCGCCAAAATCCTTGCCGCCAGCGCCTCCATCAGGCCGCCACAGCCTCGGCGGGCGGTTCTTTTGCGCCGGTCATGAAGGCCACCGCATCGGACATGGAATAGTCCTTGGGGTTGATGATGCACAGCCGCTTGCCCAGGCGGTGGATGTGAATCCGGTCGGCCACCTCGAAGACATGCGGCATGTTGTGGCTGATCAGCACAATCGGCAGCCCGCGCCGCTTTACGTCCAGGATAAGCTCCAGCACCCGGCGGCTTTCCTTGACGCCCAGCGCGGCGGTCGGTTCATCCATGATCACCACTTTGGAACCAAAGGCGGCGGCCCGTGCCACGGCCACACCCTGCCGCTGCCCGCCCGACAGCGTCTCCACGGCCTGACCGATGTTCTGAATCGTCATCAGGCCCAGTTCGCTCAGCTTGTCGCGGGCGCGCTTTTCCATGGCGCTGCGGTCCAGCATCCGCAAGACCGATCCCAGGATTCCCGGCTTGCGGATTTCGCGCCCCAGAAACATGTTGTCGGAAATCGACAGGGCAGGCGACAGCGCCAGGTTCTGGTACACCGTCTCGATCCCGGCATTGCGCGCCTGCATCGGGTTGGAAAAGGTCATCACCTGACCATCCAGCAGAATCTCGCCCTCGTCCGGTGTGACAGCCCCGCACAGCGCCTTGATCAGGGTGGATTTTCCCGCGCCGTTATCGCCGATCACCGCCAGGATTTCGCCGGGGTAAAGTTCGAAATCGGCCTGGTCCAGCGCGGTGACCCGGCCATAGCGTTTCACCAGGCCGCGCGCGGCAAGAATGGGTTCAGCCATCTGTCCGGTCCCCCCCTTTCAGCCCGAAACCTTGCGGATCCACTGATCCACCGCGACGGCGGCGATGATCAGCATGCCTGTCAGCAGCACTTTCCATTGCGGGTCGGCGTTCAGCATGTTCAGACCCATGCTCATCACCCCCACGATCAGCGCGCCGAACAGCGTGCCCAGGATCGACCCGCGCCCCCCGAACAGCGAGATGCCCCCGATCACCACGGCGGTGATGGCCTGCAGGTTGAAATCCGTCGTCACCGTCGAGGGCGAGATCGAGCCATTGCGCCCGATCGAAACCCAGGCCGCAAGCCCCGCGATCACCCCGGCAAGGGTGTAGGTGGCAATCAGCACCTTGTTGGTGCGGATGCCCGAAAGCTCTGCCGCATCGGGATCGTCGCCTACGGCATAGATGTGGCGGCCAAAGGCGGTGTAGTTCAGCATGTACCACAGCGCGATGTAAAGCACGATCATCGCCACCACGCCCAGCGTGATCACCGCCCCGCCCAGCTTGAAGCTGATGCCGAAGATGTGCAGCCAGGGCGTTGCGGCGGTCACATCCGCTTCGCGCATGGTTTCATTGGCGGAATAGATCAGGCAGATCGCCATGACGATATTCCAGGTGCCCAGCGTCACGATGAAGGGCGGCAGGCGCAGACGCGCCACCAGGAACCCGTTGGCAAGACCGCAAAGCCCGGCCACGGCAAACCCGGCCAGCAGGGCCAGACCTGCGGGCATGCCGTATGCCACCACCATGTTGCCCATGATCACAAAGGCAAAGACCATGATGACGCCGATGGCCAGGTCGATGCCCGCCGTCAGCACCACAAGCGTCTGGGCGGCGGCCAGAATACCCACCACCGCCACCTGCTGCATGATCAGCGTCAGCGTGTAGGCTGAAAAGAACTTCTCGCCCTTGGCGATCCCGAAGAACAGGATCAGCCCGACAAGGACGATCAGCGGCACCATCGCCGGATTGGAATGCAGGAAATGCTGAAGCCGCTGCAACCCGGTCCTGCGCCCGTCGAAATGCGCGACGGCCGTCGCGCTTTGTCCGAGAACCGTCTCGAAGTCCTGTGTCTGGCTCATCTTCCTTCCCTCCCCCCCGGATCAACCCTTGCGCGCGGGCCGCACCCTGTCTGGAACAAGGGCGGCCCGAAAGCCGCCCCGTCCGCTGTCATCAGGTATCATGAACCGGGCATTACCCCTGCACAACGGCTTTGATCAGCCCCAGCACAGCTCCAGGCCCTTGGCGGTGTCGATGGACGGCACGCCTTCGGCGGGCTTGTCCGTCACCAGGTTCACGCCGGTGTCAAAGAAGGCCTTGCCGGGGGTCGGGGCCGGTTTTTCGCCGGTATCGGCCCACTTCTTGATGGCTTCCACGCCAAGTGCCGCCATCTGCAGCGGATACTGCTGCGAGGTGGCGCCGATCATGCCATCCTTCACCGACTGAACGCCCGGGCAGCCGCCGTCAACCGACACGATCAGCACGTCGTTTTCTTTGCCCACGGCCTTCAGCGCCTGGAAGGCACCCACGGCGGCAGGCTCGTTGATCGTGTGGATCACGTTGATGTTGGGGTCTTTCTGCAGAAGGTTCTCCATCGCCTTGCGGCCGCCTTCCTCGTTGCCGTTGGTCACGTCATGTCCGACGATCCGTCCATCATCCTCGTCGCCGATCTTGTTGACGTCTTTCGTGTCGATGCCAAAGCCGGTCATGAAGCCCTGGTTGCGCAGAACGTCAACCGTCGGCTGCGACGGGGTCAGGTTGAGGAACCCGATCCGGGCATTGGCCGCTTCTGCGCCAAGCGTGGCGGCAGCCCAGGCACCGATCAGCCTGCCGGCTTCGAAGTTGTCGGTGGCGAAGGTGGCATCTGCGGCATCGGCCGGGTCAAGCGGGGTGTCCAGCGCGATCACGACCATGCCGGCTGCCTGCGCCTTTTTCACCTGGTCGACAATCGCCTTGGTGTCGGATGCGGCAATCAGGATGCCCTTCGCGCCGTCGGCGATGCAGGCCTCAATGGCGGCAACCTGGCTGTCATGGTCGCCGTCAACTTTGCCCGCAAAGGTCTTCAGCGTAACGCCAAGTTCTGCTGCCTTGGCCTGTGCGCCTTCCTTCATCTTCACGAAGAAGGGGTTGGTGTCGGTCTTGGTGATCAGGCAGGCCGTAACGTCCTGCGCGGCGGCCGGTGCCGCCGACATCAGCGCGGCAGTTGCCGCACCCAGAATAAGACCGGTCAGTGTCCTGGTGTGTTTCAAGGGTAGTCCTCCCGAATGAATGACGCGGCCGCCTTGACGGCGATCCGCCGTGCTGCGGGCCCGTTCGCCCGCTGCGCAGCACAGATGAAACCGATTCCCCGATCCGCGTCAAGATAATTAAATCACTCTGAATTATTATTGACAGGGGGTGGTTTGCTTGGCCTTAATCGCCTTCGCCCGGACCTAGTCCGCGGCACGGGAGGGATTCGTGGCACAGGAACATGACACCGCGACAGAGCGGCCCGCAGTCGACTCCGCCGGGCTGCGCGGGTCAAACCAAAGCGGCATGCGCGCCCATAACGAACGTCTTGTCCTGTCGCTGCTGCGCCGTGACGGGGCGCTGACCAAATCCGATATCGCCCGGATGACCGGGCTTTCGGTGCAGACGGTTTCGGTCATCATGCGCGGGCTGGAAGCCGACGGTCTGCTGCGCCGGGGCGAGCCGATCCGCGGCCGCATCGGGCAGCCTTCGGTGCCGATGTCGCTTGCATCGGACGGGGCCTTCTTTTTCGGGCTCAAGATCGGGCGGCGTTCGGTCGATCTGGTTCTGATCGATCTTTTGGGTCAGCCGGTCGGCTTCCGGCGGCAGACCTATCGCTACCCCACGCCGCAGGCTGTCATCCGCTTTGTCCAGGATGCCCTGCCTGCGCTTGGTGCTGCCCTGACCCCCGCCCAGCGCGACCGGATCGGCGGGCTTGGCATTGCCATGCCGTTCCAGCTTTGGAACTGGGTGCAGCATATCGCAGCCCCGCCGGGTGCCCTGGATGCCTGGCGCGACCGCGATATCGCGGCGGAACTTGCCCATATCTGCGACATGCCCGTCTACATCCAGAACGATGCGACGGCGGCCTGCGGGGCCGAGCTTGTGTTCGGAACAGGAGAGCGCCCTTCGGATTTCCTGTATTTCTACATCGGCTTCTTCATTGGCGGCGGTCTGGTGCTGAACCAGCGCCTGTTCACGGGCCGCACCGGGAACGCGGCCGGTGTCGGTCCCATGCCGGTGCCCGGCCCCGACGGGCGCAGCCACCGGCTGATGACCGTGGCCTCGCTGTCGACGCTGGCCGATGCGATGACGGCGGCGGGCGAGGATGCAGATCAGCTTTGGGCCAGCCCCGAGCCCTGGCAGGTCAGCGATGCCGTTCTTTCGGCCTGGATCGCCGGGGCGGCGGAAGGGCTTGCGGGTGCCATCCTCAGCGCCGCGACCCTGGTCGAGATTGACACCGTGATGATCGACGGCTGGATGCCCGCATCGGTCCGCGCCCGGCTGGTCGCCGAAACGAAAGGGGCGTTCCACCGCCTGGACCTGTCCGGTGTCACGCCGCCGCTGATCCGCGAAGGCACCATCGGCCCACAGGCCCGCGCCCTGGGCGGTGCCGCCATTCCGCTTGCCCAGCGGTTCCTGGTGGATCAGACGGCAATCCAGAAGACCGCCTGACCGGTGGGGCGCGCTACTCCACCAAGACCTCGAAGGCGCGTCGGGCCGCTTCGATCTCCGCCTGATTCTGACGCGCCCAGGTGGCAAGCCCGCTCAATTGCGAAATCAGCGACCTGCCCAGCGGCGTCAGACCATAGGTTACTTGCGGTGGGATCGTTGGCTTCACGCCGCGCCAGATCAGCCCATCGCGCTGAAGCTTGCGCAGGGTTGCCGTCAGCACGCGCTGCGAGATGTCGGGAATGGCCCGGCGAAGCGCCGCAAAGCGCATGTCCTGCCGGGACAGGTACAGCAGCACCAGCACGCTCCACTTGGTGCTGATCCCGGCGACAACCCCGCGAACGGGGCAACCGGCGATTTCGGCATCGGTCATCGGTATCAAAAAGGTGCCTGCTTCTCTTTTGTAACCGCCTTACGCTACATCAGGGTTACGCCGCCTTCAAGCGGCACTGAAACAAGGGAGGAAATGGATGATCATCACGAAACCTGCAGCCATGCCTGCCGCAGCGTTGGCGCTGGCGATAACGGTTCTGGCGACCGGGGCCCTGGCCGATGACCGCGTGGCGGTCGAAGCCTTCTACACCCGGATCCTGACCGCTTCAGACCCGGCCGATCCGGCTCTGGCCGCGCAGACGGTCATCTCCGAGGATTGGAAAAGCTACGGCGATTATACTGGCGTGGCGGGCACGCGGGACCAGTTCGTGGGGATGATGACTGGCTTTCACAAACTGATCCCTGACCTGACCTGGAAGGTTGAAGACATCGTGCAAAGCGGCGACACCTTTGTGGTGCGCGGCCGCGCTTCGGGCACACCGCAGGGTCCGCTGTTTGGTGTCGACGGCAAAGGCAAAAGTTTTGACATCATGTCGATCGACATCCACAGGGTGCAAGATGGCAGGATCGTGGAAAGCTATCACGTCGAAGACTGGGCCGGGGCATTGCGTCAGCTTTCGGCCAAGTGACGCGTTGCAGGGGGGGGCGCACAGACGCCCCCCTTTCCGGGTTTTCCCTGTCTCCCTTTCCTGGGTTTCGCCGGGGAACCCTTTTCAGCCCCACCGGTCCTTTGAAGACGCGCGCCCCGTGGTCGCCGCGCAATCTGACGCAAAGATTGATTTTCCGTAAAGGGCAAAAGTCGCGGGGCTGACGGACAGCCTCTGAGGGGGCTCTGAAATAGCATCCCCTGCCGCTTGCGGGACGCCGAAATCATCCTGATCCGCAGGAAAGGCGGCTTGCCATTCCGCGACCCCGAAACGCAGCACGTTTCCCCGCCCGGTCCGAGACCGCCGTTGCATAAGGACGGTTCCCGCTGGCCGAAGGCAGAGAAATCAATTGAAGGAATTATGGTGCGATGAGGCCTTCGACACAGTCATCGTCCCACTCGCCGGTTTTGAGCCTGAGGCGGCTTGGATCGCGGCCCCTGGTCCTGCGGGCGGGGTGTGCCTCAATGTGGTTGAGGGTGGCAGGATTCTCGGCTGCCCCGTTGGTTTGGACGCGCCTTTCGCCATCCCTGAAGGCCATTTCCATGGCCCAATGCGGGCAATTTGCCACACTCCGGCGGTCGCGGACCATTGGGCCGGGGTCCGCCGCCGTCAGCATCGGTGAAGTCAGGTAGAGACGTGTTTCGCATGCGGCCCTGATGCCGGTTTCGCGGCAGCGCCGGTCAGCTCCGCCCCGAACTGGCCGAACGCGCGATGCTCATCGGCACGGCCAGGCCCGATGTCCCGGCCTGTATGGGCTTTCCCGCTGCCCGCCGCACCAAACCGCACCCGGCCAGCCCCGTCAAGCGCCTCAACAGAGAGGTCAAACGCCGCACCGGGGTTGTGGGACTCTTTCCGGACGAGACTGCCATCACCCGCCTGATCAGGCGCAAATCAAACCGCTCGGAGGACGGCTCAGGAGAATTTCCACCACTCTCGAGCCACAACCCATCCAGCCAAGCAATCGCGACTTCCTGATCTCTGCCTACCAGCACGTCTATCCCCACGTAGATGCAGACGATATTGACTTTGAGTATACAAACCCCCCGGACAGTCGCGACCTCTGCCACTGGGGGAAAAATTGAATTCTGGTATGGGGTCACTTGCCGTTTCAATATCTTTTCCAATAATTGCTGGTCTCGCGGGCCCCATATTGAGGCACTGAAGGATGGTGTCCTTTATCTTATCGCTTTCGACAAGTGCGGACGGGTTCGCGAGATGTCATACTGAAGGGGCAGCAAATGATCAGACAGACCGGTGCGAACGAGTTCACGACCGATGGTGCCCACCTGCCTTTGCCCAGCTTGATGGATTGCCCGCAGGATTAACGATTGATGAATCCTCCCCGCCAACCCATTGAGCCATTACACCCCACCACTGCCCCACAGTGGGTACCCACCTGCCCTGACTGCCCCGATCAAAGGAACCCCCCGATGACCCCCGCCGACCAAAGCCGCCGCGCCGCCGAAATCTGCCGCCTTGCCCCGGTAATCCCCGTGCTGGTGATCGAGGATGTCGCCCATGCCCGACCCCTGGCCGAGGCGCTGGTCAGGGGCGGCCTGCCCGCGCTGGAGGTCACCTTGCGCACCCCCGCCGCGCTGGATGTGATCCGCGCCATGGCCGGGGTGCCCGGCGGGGTTGTCGGTGCCGGCACGCTGCTGACGCCCTCGGATGTCAGGGCGGCCAAGGCGGCGGGGGCGAAATTCGGCGTCTCGCCCGGTGCCACCGACCGGCTGATTGCCGCCTGCGAGGACGAGGGCCTGCCGCTGCTGCCGGGGGCCGCCACCGCGACCGAAGTGATGGTGCTGCTGGAAAAGGGCTTTTCGGTCCAGAAGTTCTTTCCCGCCGAAGCCTCTGGCGGGGCACCGGCCCTGAAGGCCATCGGCGCGCCGCTTCCGCAGGTCACCTTCTGCCCGACCGGCGGCATCAGCCTGAAGAATGCCCGCGATTACCTGGCGCTGCCCAATGTGGTCTGTGTCGGCGGCAGCTGGGTTGCACCGAAGGATGTGATGGTCCGGGGCGACTGGGCCGCGATCACGGCCCTTGCCGCCGAAGCCGCCACCCTGCGCTGAGGCGGCAGGCGGCCCGGAAGCGGGAAGAGCGGCCTGCAGACGACCGGCGCTGCCAGTCAGATCCGCGCCACACGGGCGGCACGCCCACCGCGCCGCCGGGCTTGGGGTGCCGCCGCCAGACCGTCGCGCAGGACCTGTTCCATGGGATGCTGCGGATCGGCAGAGCCATAGGCTGCAAGCAGCGTCCGGATCGCATCGGGCACGTCCGCCGTGACCGGCAGGCTCAGCGCCCAGTCGATGAAGATCGACCGGCACTCTTCCAGCGTGATGCCGTCAATCCGGTAGCTTTCCCGGACCAGCCCCTTCGGATCTGCTTCTGTCAAGCGCATCGCGCGCCTCCCCATCCCCTCGCACCCAGGCCAGTTTCGCGCCGATCACCGCCGCCGCCGCCTCTGACGCCGCCCGCAGCCGCAGGGTCAGGTCCGCCACCGTTTCCGCCCCGGTTTCCCGCAGCAGAAAGGCGCATCCCCCCTGTCCCAGACCCTGGGGTTCCAGGTCGCGGTCCGTCAGCAGCCTGCCTGCTGCCCGCACGGTCCAGAACAGCCGCCAGGCGTCCAGCAGAGTCTCCGCCTCGACCGCCGACAGAAAGCCCGATTCCCGTCCGGCGCGCAATTGCTGATCGGTGCCGCACTGCGGATCACCGGCCAGGAGCGCAGCCGTCTGTGCCAGAAACTCGATGTCCATCAGCCGACCGGGGCCGCTCTTTGCTTCCCAGTCAGACGGCGCGGGCCAGGCCGCAAGCAGCCGCGCCCGCATGGCGGCGGCATCGGAAATGACCTGCGCGCCCCGGCCCTTTTCACGGATCAGTGCCCGGCGGAACTGTTCGACGGCTTCTGCCAGCCCCGCCCCCCCGGCCACCACCCGCGCCCGGGTCAGGGCAAGGTGTTCCCAGGTCCAGGCCTCGTCCCGGTGATAGTGGCAAAAGCCCTCGAACGAGGTTGCAACCGGCCCCTGCCGTCCCGACGGGCGCAGGCGCATGTCGACCTCATAGAGCTTGCCCCCGGCCATCGGGGCCGTCAGCGCGGTGACCAGCGTCTGGGTGAGGCGCGCATACCAGGCCCGCGCGCCCAAGGGGCGCGGGCCGGTGCTGACGGCATCGGCAGGCGCATCATAGACCATGATCAGGTCAAGGTCGGAGGCGGCGTTCAGCCGCCCGGCCCCAAGGCTGCCCATGCCAAGAACCACCGCACCCCGTCCCGGTATCTGACCATAGCGGCGGGTCATCTGCTGGCACAGGGCCGGCCAAAGGCCCTGCAGCGTGGCTGCGGCAAGATCGGCATAGCTTGCCCCGGCTTCGTCCGCATCGATCAGCCCGCGCAGATGGTGCACCCCGACGCGAAAGTGCCATTCCTTCATCCAGCGGCGGGCGGTGTCGAGTTTCTTTTCGTAGTCCGGCTCGGCGTCCAGCAGGCGCGCCAGATCCGCCGCAAGGGCCACCTCGCCCGGCCAGGGCGCAAAGAAACTGCCGCCGATCACCGCATCCAGCACCGAGGCGTTGCGGGCAAGATAGCGTGCCAGCTCCGGCGCGGTCGAGGCGATGTCGACGATCAGATCGACCAGCGGAGGGTTCGCCTCGAACAGGGAAAACAGCTGAACCCCGGCGGGCAGGCCGGCAAGGAAGCCGTCAAGCGCCAAGAGCGCCTCGTCCGGGTTGGCCGCCCGTGCCAGGCTGTTCAGCAGCACCGGGCGCAGCCGCTGAAAGATCGCGACCGCCCGTTCGGACCGCAGCGCCGGATAGGTGAACCAGCCGTCCACGATGGCGCGGGTCTGGGGCGACGGATCAGGGCCGCCGGGCACCTCGGCGGGCGCAAAGAATCCACCTGTCAGGGTTTCCACCCGGTCAAGACGCCGCTTCAGGCGGTCACGAAAGGCATCGACATCCGCCTCGCCGCAGAACTGCGCAATGCGGGCCACGCCTTCGGCGGTGGATGGCATCACATGGGTCTGGGCATCGCGGACCATCTGCAGGCGATGCTCCAGCTCGCGGTGCGCGCGGTAATGGCGCGTCAGTTCTTCGGCCACCTCCGTGGGGATCCAGCCCCTGGCGGCAAGCGCTGCCAGCGCCCCGGTGGTGGTGCGGTCGCGCAGGCCGGGGTCGCGCCCGCCCGCGATCAGCTGGCGCGTCTGGGTGAAGAATTCGATTTCGCGGATGCCGCCCTGCCCCAGTTTCAGGTCATGCCCCTCGATCTGCACGGGTCCGTGCAGATTGCGGTGATCGCGGATCCGCAGGCGCATGTCATGCGCATCCTGGATGGCGGCAAAATCGAGGTGCCTGCGCCAGACAAAGGGGATCAGGCTGTGCAGGAACCGCGCGCCCGCCGCCAGATCACCAGCACAGGGGCGGGCCTTGATATAGGCGGCGCGTTCCCAGGTGCGGCCCTGCGCCTCGTAATAGCTTTCGGCAAAGGCCATCGACAGGCAAACCGGGGTAACGGCCGCATCGGGACGCAACCGCAGGTCGGTGCGGAAGACATAGCCATCCTGCGTGCTGTCCGACAGCACTGCCGCAAGCCGGCGGGTCACCCGGATGAAGGCGCTGCGCGCCTCGGGGGCGGCACCGGGATAGCGGGTTTCGTCAAACAGGCAGATCAGGTCGATGTCTGACGAATAGTTCAGCTCCCCCGCGCCCATCTTGCCCATGGCAAGCACCACCATGCCCGCCGCCGTGGCCGCATCGCCGGGCTGCGCGCCGGGCAGCTTGCCGCGCCGGATTTCTTCGCCGACCAGCGCGGAAAGGCTTGTCTGTACCGCCCTGTCGGCAAAGTCGGTCAGCGCAGCCGTGGCCTGTTCCAGCGTCCAGACACCGCCCAGGTCGGCCAGCGCCACCAGCAGGGCCACGCGCCGCTTGAGCTGCCGCAGGACGGGGACCAAAAGATCGGGGGCCAGACCATCGCAACCTGCAAGAAGCGCCGCCAGGCAGGACTCGGGCGGCACATGCAGGGCGGGCCGCAGCCAGTCAGCCTCGCGGATCATCAGGGCGCGCAGGAACGGGCTGCATCCAGCCGTTGCCGCCAGAAGGCCCGCAAGCCCGGGACCGAGATCGGCGAAACCCGAGGCTGTTTCGGATGCGGCCTCTGGGTCATGGGCAAGGGGACGGCGCGTGATACGGCTTTCAAAGGTCATGGGTGCAGTGTCGCGCCGGGCAGGCGCAGGGTCAACCTGTCCCATCGCGCGGCTTGCGGCGGGGGCCGGTTTGCGGGCAGGTTCGCCCCCAGAGCTTGGGGAGGATGGCATGAGCAAAAGTCTGGAACGGGTCCGCGCCGCCCTGGACGCGGCAGGCGTTGCGTTCGATCTGCGCGAAATGGCAGCCGAGACACGGACCGCAGAGCAGGCCGCAGCTGCGGCCGGCTGCGCGCTGGACCAGATCGTCAAGTCGGTCCTGTTCCGGGGCAGCGGCAGCGGTCAGCTCAGGCTGTTTCTGACCGCAGGCGGAAACCGCATCGACCCTGACCGGGCAAGCACCCTGGCCCAAGAGCCGCTGGAACGGGCGGACGCCGCGCTGATCCGGGCCGAAACCGGATTTGCCATCGGCGGCGTGGCACCGCTGGGGCACCTCAATCCCTGTGCCCTGTGGATGGACCCGCGCCTGATGGATTTTGCCGTGGTCTGGGCTGCGGCCGGCACGCCCCGCCATATCTTCGCCATTGCGCCCGCTGTGTTGCGGCGCATCACCGGCGCGGCCTTGGCCGAGTTCACGGCCCAGCCCGCGCCAAGGCAGAGTGCCGGGCATGTAAAATAATTTAACATACCCCTTGAAGACCGGCTGCTCCGTCCCAAAATCCTGCAATGTGAACGAAATTCACATCAACGCACGCAACGGGGAGACCGCCCATGACGACGATGACTTCGACCGGCATCACCAGTTGGCCACGCCGGGCGGAAGCTTGGCTTGACGACCGTGGCAAACCCGCATGGATCGCCGCCATGGTCCTGGGGTTTGTCTTTTTCTGGCCCGTGGGACTTGCCCTGCTGGCCTACTTGATCTGGAGCAAACGTATGTTCAACCGATCCTCTTCCTGCGGCGGCCGCCGGATGCAGCACATGACCCGCCTGCACGAAGGGGCCTGGATGTCTTCGGGCAACAGCGCCTTTGACGCCTACAAGAGTGAAACGCTGCGTCGTCTGGAAGACGAACAGCAGGCCTTCGACGCCTTCCTGCAGCGCCTGCGCGAGGCGAAGGACAAGCAGGAGTTCGACGCCTTCATGCAGGAGCGCGTCAAAGGTGTGCAGGCCCCGGTCGCGGCGCAGCCCGAAACCGGCCAGTACTGATGCGTCTTGCGCGGCCCCGACCGGGGCTGCGCCCACACCAGACCAAAGTCCAGGGATACCGCCGATGTACACCACATTGCCCGACCCCGACCATCAGGCCGAATTCTATGCCGATGTGCCGATAAAACGCGCTTTGGCCTGGGTTGTGGATGCGATCGTGATTGCGATCATAACCATGATCGTTGTGCCCTTTACCCTGTTTCTTTCGCTGTTCTTCCTGCCGGCGCTGTATCTGACCATCAGCTTTCTGTACCGGACCATCAGCCTCGCGCGCCATTCAGCGACGCCGGGCATGCGGCTGATGGCAATCGAATTCCGCGACCGGACCGGCGCGAAGTTTGACCTTGGCACGGCGTTTCTGCACACGCTGGGCTATACGCTGACGATCAGCACGCTGCTGCCGCAGCTTCTGTCCATGGGCCTGATGCTGACCACGGCGCGCGGCCAGGGGCTGAGCGACCTGGTGCTGGGAACAGTGGCGATCAACAAACCTGCGCGCAACTGAATGAAGTCGGTGCTTGGCGGCACGATCAGGCCTTGCTAACGTCGGGAAGTTGCACATCCTGTCGGCCATGCGTCATACCCTTCCCATCGCGCCCCAATTCTATGTGACGGCTCCGCAGGCCTGCCCTTACCTTGAGGGGCGGATGGAACGGAAACTGTTCACCGCCCTGCAGGGCGAACATGCGCAACGGCTGAACGACACCCTGTCGAAGCAGGGCTTCCGCCGGTCGCAGAACGTGCTGTACCGGCCGTCCTGCGCGGAATGTTCGGCTTGCATTTCGGCCAGGATCCGCGTTGACGATTTCGTGCCCTCGCGCACCCAAAGGCGGGTGCTGCGGCGCAATGCGCACCTGGCGCGCCACGCGACAAGTCCCTGGGCAACCGAAGACCAGTATGCGCTGTTTCGCAGCTATCTGGACCGGCGCCATGCCGACGGCGGCATGGCCGACATGGATATCTTCGAATTTGCCGCGATGATCGAAGAGACGCCGATCCGCAGCCGCATCATCGAATATGCCCGCCCCAACGGGCCGCAGGAAAACGGGCGGCGTCTGGCCGCTGTCTGCCTGACGGACCTGCTGGATGACGGACTGAGCATGGTCTATTCCTTTTATGACCCCGACCTGATGGATGCCAGCCTGGGAACCTATGTGGTTCTGGACCATATCGCCATCGCGCGTGAGGCCGGGCTGCCATACGTCTACCTGGGCTATTGGGTGCCGGGCAGCCGCAAGATGGGCTATAAGGCAAAGTTCAACGCGCTGGAGATCTACAAGGGCGGCCAATGGCAAAGCATCGGCGACCCGGCCGATCACAAGGCCGAACTGCACCCGCTGTCGGTGGACCCGATTGCCGAACAGGTGGCCCGCATCACCCTGCCCGACAGCCGCGCCGGGCGGGAATGACCGGCGCACGCCTGGGCGCGCTGGCGCTGCTGGTGCCCGATTACGACGCGGCGATCTTCTTTTTCGTGACGGTCATGGGGTTTCGCCTGACGGCGGACATCGATCAGGGCCACAAGCGCTGGGTTACGGTGGAGCCGCCCGGCGGGGGCGTTGCCCTGGTGCTGGCCAGGGCCGAAGGTCCGCAGCAGGTGGCCGCAATCGGCAAACAGGCCGGCGGCCGGGTCTTCCTGTTTCTGGAGACGGATGATTTCGCGCGCGACCATGCGCGGATGACGGCGGCAGGCATTGTGTTCGAGGGGGAGCCGCGCCACGAATCCTATGGCACCGTCGCCGTCTGGCGCGATCCCTTCGGCAACCGCTGGGACCTGATCGCGCGCCGCTGATTGCCTGCCGGGGCGCGCCGATGCGGGGACGTGGCAGTTTTTCGTCCCGGAACCCCTTGTATCCGCGCGCATTCACGCCGATGTGACGGGGCAGCTACAGGGGGGATG
This sequence comes from Rhodobacter sp., assembly GCA_020250445.1. GTDB lineage: Bacteria > Pseudomonadota > Alphaproteobacteria > Rhodobacterales > Rhodobacteraceae > Aliitabrizicola. The sequence goes on along the minus strand of JADCEF010000010.1, from coordinate 44,316 downwards.
ATCTTGACCTATCTGCTGTTCGTGATCGGGCTTCTTGGTCTGTTCTTCGGCGGGGAGTACCTGGTGCGCGGAGCCAGCAGCATCGCCAGAACCTATCGCATCTCGCCCATGGTGATCGGCCTGACGATTGTGGGCTTCGGCACCTCGGCCCCGGAACTGCTGGTGTCGGTGCAGGCGGCGCTGGCGGGGCAGCCCGCGATTGCCATCGGCAACGTGCTGGGGTCGAACATTGCCAATATCCTGCTGATCCTGGGCATTTCGGCGGTGATCGCACCGCTGATCCTTCCCATGCGCAAGCTGTGGCGCGACCTTGGGTTCATGCTGCTGGCCACGGCGGTGATCTGGGCCATGCTGCTGGACGGCGACATCACCCGGCTGGACGGGGTGCTGCTGCTTGCCGGATTGATCGTCTTTGTTGCCGTGGCCTTCCTGACGGGCAAGGCCGAACCGGATGACGCCCTTCCCCTGCCCCCGGTCTGGCAGGCGGCCCTGATGACGCTGGGCGGGCTGGTTGTGCTGGTCATCGGTGCGCGGCTTCTGGTGGACAGTGCCACCACAATCGCGCGCACCTATGGCATTTCCGAGGCAGTGATCGGGCTGACCATCGTGGCCGTCGGCACCTCGCTGCCGGAACTGGCGACATCGGTGGTGGCCGCGCTGCGCAAGCAGACCGAGATTGCGGTGGGCAACATTGTGGGGTCGAACATCTTCAACATCTTCGGCATCCTGGGCCTGACGGCGGTGATCGCACCGATCCCGGCAGAGGCCCGCTTTGTCTCTATCGACATGCCCTGGGCGGCGGCTGCGGCCATCGGGCTGACGGTGGTGGCGGCGCTTATGGGCGGCCTGCCCCGGATCGCGGGTGTGGTCCTGCTGGCGGCCTATGGCGGCTATCTGGCCCTGATGGCGTGACGCGACCGGGCCGCGCCGCCGCCCTGGCACGCAGCAAAGAGGAATGTTTCCGATTATTCCGCAGTACGGCCCGAATAGAGCAATAAAATTGCGCAAAAAAACGTCATTGCGACAGTTTATACCTGCATTTCCCGTTGACGCCCCTGCGCGCCCTATCTAAGGTCCGCTGCAGGTTCAAGGAGGCAGACATGCCCGGCGGTGTGGTGATCGTAAGGCGAAGGCGCATGGGCCGGTAACGGTTGACCATCGAGGTTCCCGTGCGCCCCCGATTGACCCCCGGGGGCTTTTTCTTGCCTGCCTGCCGAGCGACGGAAGAAAGGACGCGCCGCGACACAGCGGCCCGAGGATAGGAAAAGACGATGAACAAGGCACATGCGACATCGGCGAAAGCGGCGACGATGACCGGCGCGCGGATGGTGGTTCAGGCGCTGAAGGATCAGGGCGTCGAGGTGGTCTTCGGCTACCCCGGCGGGGCGGTGCTGCCGATCTATGACGAGATCTTCCAGCAAAACGACATCCGCCATGTGCTTGTGCGCCATGAACAGGGTGCGGTCCATATGGCCGAAGGCTATGCCCGGTCCACCGGCAAGCCGGGTGTGGTCCTTGTCACCTCGGGTCCCGGCGCGACCAATGCCGTCACCGGCATGGTCGATGCGCTGATGGATTCGATCCCGCTGGTGGTTCTGACGGGGCAGGTTCCCACCTTCATGATCGGCACCGATGGCTTTCAGGAGGCCGATACGGTCGGCATCACCCGGCCCTGCACCAAGCACAACTGGCTGGTGAAAGACACCGCGAAGCTGAGCGAGACCATTCACCAGGCCTTTCATGTGGCCACGCACGGGCGGCCCGGCCCGGTTCTGGTGGATATTCCGAAAGACGTGCAGTTCGCCACCGCGACCTATACCCCGATGGAACAGACCCGCACCGCCCATTACCAGCCGCGCCTTCAGGGCGACCCCGAACAGATCGCCCGCCTTGTCGAGATGATCGAAACCGCCGAGCGCCCGGTCTTCTACACCGGCGGTGGCGTGATCAATTCCGGCCCCGCCGCCAGCCGGCTGCTGCGCGAGCTGGTGGATGCAACCGGATTTCCCGTCACCTCGACCCTGATGGGGCTGGGCTGCTACCCGGCCTCGGGCCAGGCCTGGCTGGGGATGCTGGGGATGCACGGGCTTTATGAGGCCAATCTGGCGATGCATGGCTGTGACGCGATGATCAACATCGGCGCGCGCTTTGACGACCGGATCACCGGCCGGGTCAAGGATTTCAGCCCGCATTCGAAGAAGGCGCATATCGACATCGATCCGTCGTCGATCAACAAGGTGATCCGCGTCGATGTGCCCATCGTCGGCGACATCGCCCATGTGCTGGACGAGGTGCTGACCCTGTGGAAGGCGCGCGGGTCGCGCACCAACAAGGCGGGGCTGGCGAAATGGTGGGCGCAGATCGAAACCTGGCGCGCGGTGCGCTGCCTGGATTTCGCCAATTCCGACCGCACGATCAAGCCACAGTACGCGCTGCAGCGGCTAGAGGCGCTGACAAAGGGCATGGACCGCTACATCACCACCGAAGTGGGCCAGCACCAGATGTGGGCCGCGCAATACCTGGGATTTGAAGAGCCGAACCGCTGGATGACCTCGGGCGGACTTGGCACCATGGGCTACGGCCTGCCCGCCAGCATCGGCGTGCAGATTGCCCACCCCGGGGCGCTGGTGATCAATGTGGCGGGCGAGGCAAGCTGGCTGATGAACATGCAGGAAATGGGCACGGCGATGCAGTTCCGCGCGCCGGTCAAGCAGTTCATCCTGAACAACGAACGCCTGGGCATGGTGCGCCAGTGGCAGGAATTGCTGCATGGCGAACGCTATTCGCAAAGCTGGTCGGAATCGCTGCCCGACTTCGTGAAGCTGGCCGAGGCCTTTGGCTGCAAAGGCATCCGCTGTTCCGACCCCGCCGATCTGGATGAGGCGATCCTGGAGATGCTGCGCTATGACGGGCCGGTGATTTTCGATTGCCTTGTGGAAAAGCACGAAAACTGCTTCCCCATGATCCCGTCGGGCAAGGCACATAACGAGATGATGCTGGGCGATGCGGATACGCGCGGGGCGATCGGGGCCAAAGGCGCGGTGCTGGTGTGATGAACAATCCCGCCGAACAGCGAACGGGCCGTTAACACGTTTTTACATAAATTGCGTGATACTGGAACACCGGCCCATCGAGTTCCCGATCATGAACATGTACCACACCGACGCCTATCGCGCCGCCTTCATTGCCTACCTCCGCAAGGGCACACCGATCAGGCTGTTGCTCAAGGAGATCGGTGCCACCGGTCAGTATGTTTGGCGAACACAGCACGACGAGCGGGTTCGCACGTCGCATCGCGTTAACGATGGCCGCATCTTTTCTTGGTCAGACCCGCCGCCGTCAGGTCATCCGGGCGAAGACTACAATTGCCGCTGTGAGGCCGTTCCCTACATTTCGGGCGAAACTGAGTTCGCTTTTCACGAATTTTCCACGGGGCTGGCTTCGAGTACTGATCGATGGACAGATACCGACTTCGTGAACCATTACTATTTTGGAGGCGGGCGTCCTGTCGATCTCCTGGAGATAGGGCATTTGCGGGAAATTGCAGAACAGTATGCTTGGAACGACGGTGCGCAGGGAGCGTTCCGCAGGCTTGCGGATCAGATCGCTGACGCGGCCAGGCGCGCTGAGAGCGGCGCGTTTTCCTACGATTTCGAGGCGGTCTATGATTTCAGAAGTGTCGAGTTCTCGCATGGCGACGGTGTCGTTCGTGGCGTATTCACCGGGGCGGTTGATAGCCGAGGTGCGATTTTGCAAATCCGTGGTGCTACCGGGTTCGAGTTCAGCGACCGTTTCGAGGATCCGCTCGGCCTTGGTATCGAGACAGGCGGAACGCCCTACGCGATTACGGGAAGCTGGGCAGCAACGTTTTCGGCAGAAGTTTTCAAGGACGCTGGCCAAAGCGAATACTCTGCCAAGGGTGGCGGATGATGCGCGGTCCAAGGCTCTTGCAAAGGCTGTCGCCTCGGTTGATTTCGGCTGCAGTTGGTCTGGCCAGCCTTGCTGCGCTGCTGAGTCTTCCGGCTGTTATTGGGCACCCCCCCGATAAGGTGGTTCTTCCCAACGGGATGATCATCAAGCGCGGGGTCGACCCCGCGCAACCATATAGTGGAGACCTATTCACCAAAGACGGTGCGACACGCCTTGCTCGCGATTTAGAGGGCATCTGTTTCAATGATCGCTATGTCTGGGTGTATTCATATGACCGAAGCCAGTCCGGGCTCTTTGATGCGGAAAAAGACGCCAGACTGGATGGCTTGAGCCATGATGAGGCCTTTACGGTGAGCGGTCTGGGCGGGAACCGCCAAGCCTGCAACGGATATTACACCGGTATGGTTGGGCCCGGGCTTCTTTACGATGGAAACACATCACCTCACCTCCCGTCGTGCAATGCGCGGAATATTGACAACCCGACACTTCAAGATCGCAGCTGGTTTGATCGGCCTTGCCAAGACGACCAATGACAGGGTCAGTTCTACGCTGCGTTATCAGATTCCCGTTTTTTTCCAATGGTTTGCGGCTGTTCCGTGCGACACGACGCCGACGTTGCGAGTCGAGAAATAGACTAACAATCGGAAATTGCGTGGTTATTCCGGATACAAGGGTGACCCTCATAACCTGAAGGCCGCAGGTTCAAATCCTGCCCCCACAACCAAACTTTCCTATACAGATCCATGCCTTACGCCCCGCCTCACCGCGGGGCTTTTTTTGCGTTCTCCACGCCCGGTCAACAAAAACCATGTCCCCAACGAACAATAAGAATGGCTCGTCGAACCATTTCGCCTGTGACCCGCACGACTCCAATGCGCCGGTGCCGGAAACGCATGCGCTGGCGGCACCGGTTCGGGGTTGAAATGGTATGAATTCGCCACCATAATGGAGTTCGAGTTCGGCCCGAAAAAGAGCGTGGCCAACCATGGCAAGCACGGCATCGACTTTGTCGCGGCACAGACCCTGTGGCATGATCCCTTCGGGTTGGAAGTTGGGCCTTTTCTGCGCGGAGAGGTCCGTCTGGGCTGGATTGCAAAGGTGGAAGGGCGCTACTACACGGCGATGTTCACGCGGCGGGGAAAGCGAATACGACTGATATCGGTCCGACGCGCCCGGAAGGATGAGTTAGTGCGATATGAACAGACAATCCGCTGACGCTCAGGTCATGGTCAGCCGCGACGGCAAACGGACCATCACGGCCGAGGAATTCGACCGCCTGTTCGATGAAGGCAGCGACGAGTTCGAGGACTTCCTTGATTGGGACAATGCGCGCCGCCCCGGCCTAGTGCCGAAACGGGTCAACGTGGATTTCCCCGCCTGGATGGTGCAGGCGCTTGACAGGGAAGCCTCTCATCGCGGCATCACCCGTCAGGCGCTGATCAAGATGTGGCTGGCCGACAAACTCGATGAACACGCCCGCCGCACAGCACCCGACGCGGCAGAATAAGGAACTTTGAATGCCCCCCCTGAACATCAAAAAAGGCTCTTCCAGCCATTCGGCCTATGACCTGCGCGATCCGAATGCGCCGGTGAATGAAACCCATACCCTGGCGGTGCTGGTGGACAATGAAAGCGGTGTGCTGGCCCGCGTGATCGGGCTGTTTTCGGGGCGCGGCTACAACATCGAAAGCCTGACCGTGGCCGAGGTGGACCATCAGGGGCACCGCAGCCGGATCACCGTGGTCACCACCGGCACGCCGCAGGTGATCGACCAGATCAAGGCGCAGCTGGCCCGCATGGTGCCGGTGCACGAGGTGCATGACCTGACGGTCGACGGCCCCTCGGTGCAGCGCGAACTGGCGCTGTTCAAGGTGGCAGGGCGCGGCGAACACCGGATCGAGGCGCTGCGGCTGGCCGAGATCTTCCGCGCCAATGTGGTCGACTCCACCCTTGAAAGCTTTGTCTTCGAGATGACCGGCACCCCGGAAAAGATCGATGCCTTTGCCGAACTGATGCGCCCCCTTGGCCTGCGCGAGATTGCCCGGACGGGGGTTGCGGCGCTGGCGCGGGGGGCCTGACAGGGCCTGCGGGGCACCCCGGCCCGGACAGGCGTTACCGATCCAGCAGTTCGGCAAGGCGCCGGGCATCAGCCTCGGACAGGGTTTCGGGCGCGGGGTCGCCCGCACCGCTGCGGCGGCGCAGATACAGCGCCGCGATCAGCCCGCCTGCCCCCAGCATGGCGGGGCCGGCCAGCCACAGAAGCAGGTTCGATCCGCGGGCGGTGGGGTTCAGCAGCACATATTCGCCATAGCGGGCCACGATGAAATTGATCGCCTCTTCATCGCTGTCGCCTGCAACCAGCCGCTCGCGCAGCACAAGCCGCAGGTCACGCGCCACATCGGCATGGGATTCGTCGATGCTTTCATTGCGGCAGACAGGGCAGCGCAGCCCCTGGGACAGCGCGCGTGCCCGCGCTTCCAACGCCGGATCCGGCAAGACCTCGTCCGGCTGCACCGCCCCTGCCGGAGCAGCCGCCAGCAGCACCAGCGCCAGCAGACCGGCGCGGATCATTCGGCCGCCACCGCGCCCGGGGCCGCACGCCGCGCACCGGCGGCCACACGGAAGCGCCGGTCAGACAGGCTGAGCCCGCCGCCCAAGGCCATCAGCAGGCAGCCGATCCAGATGAAATTGACGAATGGTTCAATATAGCTGCGCACCGCCCAGCCGCCCGCCGCCTGTTCGTCGCCGATCACCAGATAGACATCGCGCAGCAGGGAATGGTCGATCCCGGCCTCGGTCGTGGGCATCCGCGCCACGGGATATATGCGCTTTTCCGGACGCAGGGTTGCAATTTCCTGCCCGCCCCGCTGCAGGACAAGCTCGGCCTGCGTCGCCATGTAGTTCGGGCCGGGCACATCGCGCACGTCGCGCAGCTGCACCACATAGGGCCCCAGCGGATAGGTTTCGCCAATCCGGACCACGCGGATATCCTCGGTCTTCCAGGCGGTCACGGCGGCGACGGCAAAGACGGTCACGCCAAAGCCGACATGCGCCGCAGCCTTGCCCCAGTCCGACCGGGGCAGCCGGGTAAGCCGCGCCAGCCGCAGGGCCAGCGGCCCGCGTCCGGCGCGCTGCCACAGGTCTGCCAGCGCCCCAAGCACCACCCAGGCCGCCAGAACCAGACCGACGGGGCCAAGGATGCTGCGCTGGGTCTGCAGCGTCCAGGCAAGGGCACCCAGGGCCATAGACAGCACCAGCACACCCGCCAGCGGCTGCGCCACCCGGGTCAGGTCGCCGCGCTTCCACGGCAGGACCGATCCGACCGGCAGCAGCACGGCAAGCGCCACGACAAAGGGCGTGAAAGCCATGTTGAAGAAGGGCGGGCCGACCGACAGCTTGCGGTCGAACACCAGTTCGGCGACCAGCGGCCAGACCGTGCCGACAAAGACGACAAAGGCGGAAACCGCCAGCAGCAGGTTGTTGGCCACCAGCGCACTTTCACGGCTGACCGGGGCGAAAACGCCCTTCGCCTCCATCGCGCTGGCGCGGGCGGCATAAAGCGTCAGCGCGCCGCCCATGAACAGGCCCAGGATCATCAGGATGAATTCCCCGCGTTCGGGATCATTGGCAAAGGCATGGACCGAGGTGATCACGCCCGAGCGCACGATGAAGGTGCCGATCAGCGAAAAGCCGAAGGCCAGGATCGCCAGCAGGATCGTCCAGCTTTTCAGCGCCTCGCGCTTTTCCACCACAATCGCCGAATGCAGCAGGGCGGCGGCAAAGAGCCAGGGCATGAAAGAGGCATTCTCGACCGGGTCCCAGAACCAGAAGCCGCCCCAGCCCAGTTCGTAATAGGCCCACCATGACCCAAGGGCGATGCCGATGGTCAGAAAGACCCAGGCGGCCAGTGTCCAGGGGCGCACCCAGCGGCTCCAGGCGGCATCGACGCGCCCCTCGATCAGGGCGGCCACCGCAAAGGAAAACGCCATGCTGAGCCCGACATAGCCCAGGTAGAGGAACGGCGGATGGAAGGCCAGGCCCGGGTCCTGCAGCAGCGGGTTCAGATCGCGCCCGTTCATCGGCGGAATGGCCAGCCGCAGGAACGGGTTCGAGGTGAACAGCAGGAAGGCCAGAAAGGCCACCCCGATCATCCCCTGCACGGCCAGAACACGGGCACGCAACGACGGCGGAAGGTTGCCGCCGTACCAGGCCACGCAGGCCCCATACAGCGCCAGGATCAGCACCCAAAGCAGAAGCGAGCCTTCGTGGTTCCCCCAGACGCCGGAAATCTTGTAGATCATCGGCTTGAGCGTGTGCGAGTTCTGCACGACCAGTCGCAGCGAAAAGTCCGAAGTGACAAAGGCATAGGTCAGCGCGGCAAAGGAAAACCCGATCAGCAGCACCTGGGTCGTGGCCGCCGGTTCGGCGACCGACATCCACGTGCCCCAGCGCCGCTGCGCCCCGATCAGCGGCACGACCGACTGGATCAGCGCGACCGCAAGGGCCAGCACCAAGGCGAAATGTCCCAACTCCACAATCATGCGGTGATACCCCCCATGCCGATGCAGCAGCCTATGCCGAAAGCGGGGGCAGTCCAATGGGGATGCGCGCCAATGCCGCGGCAGTCACCGCCCTTTGAACAGCGACCCCAGCACGCCCCGCACCAGGGCCTGACCGGACTTGCTGCCAAGCTGGCGCGCAAAGGATTTTGCGAAGGCTTCGGTCACGCTGTCGCCCCGCCGGGCGGCAGGTTTCGGGGCGGGTCCTGCGTGGGGCGCGCCATCCAGGCGGCGGGCCTTGTTGAACGTCTCTTCCTGTTCGGCAGACCGGCCCTTGACCGACCCGGCCCCGGCGGCGGCCCCGGCCCGCGCACGCAGCCTTTCGAACGCGCTGTCGCGATCAACCGCCACGTCGTATTTGCCCGTGAACGGGGATGCCGCGATCACGGCCGCACGCTCGGCAGGGTCAATGGGGCCGGCCTGCGACGACGGGGGACGGACAAGCGTGCGCTCGACGATGCCGGGCGCGCCCCTTGCATCCAGAAACGAGGTTACCGCCTCGCCGGTGCCGACGCTGCGGATCGCCTCTTCGGTGGAAAAGCGCGGATTGTCGCGATAGGTCTGCGCCGCCAGCCGCAGCGCCTTTTGGTCACGGGCGGTGAAGGCGCGCAGCGCATGCTGCACGCGGTTGCCAAGCTGGCCAAGGATGCTTTCGGGCACATCATCCGGGCTTTGGCTGATGAAAAAGACGCCGACGCCTTTGGATCGGATCAGGCGAACCACCTGTTCCACCTTGTCCACCAGCGCCTTCGGGGCATCCCTGAACAGCAGATGTGCCTCGTCGAAGAAGAAGACGAGCTTCGGCTTTTCAGGATCGCCCGCTTCGGGCAGCATCTCGAACAATTCGGACAGCATCCACAAAAGGAAGGTGGCATAAAGCCGGGGCGAGGCCATCAGCCTGTCCGAGGCAAGGATATTGATGCGCCCTTCGCCGCTTTCGTCCACCGCCAGAAGATCGCCCAGATTCAGCGAGGGTTCGCCGAACAGCAGTGCGCCGCCCTGGTTTTCCAGCACCAGCAGACGGCGCTGGATGGACCCGACCGTCGCGGCGGAAACATGGCCGTAGCGCAGGCCGATGGGGCCGGCATTCTCGCCGGTGAACACCAGAAGTGCCTGCAGATCCTTCAGATCCAGCAACGGCAGCCCTTCTTCATCGGACAGGCGGAAGGCGATATTCAGGACACCTTCCTGCGGTTCGGTCAGTTCCATCAGACGCGACAGCAGCAAGGGCCCCATATCAGCCACGGTGGTGCGGATCGGGTGACCCTGCCGGCCGAAGATATCCCAGAAAGTGACGGGAAAGGCGCGGTATTGCAGATCCAGTCCGATCATGCCCGCGCGTTTCACAAAGGCATCGTGGCGCTTGTCTGCCGGCGATCCGGGCCTGGAAAGCCCGGCAAGATCGCCCTTCACATCGGCAAGGAAAACCGGAACGCCGGCTGCGGAAAAGCCTTCCGCCAGCACCTGAAGCGTCACGGTCTTGCCGGTGCCCGTGGCCCCCGCGATCATTCCGTGGCGGTTGCTGTGGCCCAGCAGAAGGGATTGCGGCAATCCATAGCCCTCGCCGCCGCCGCCAACGAAAATCGTGCCGTCCCCTGACATGTCCCTGCGCACTCCATCACATTCCGTTCCCGAAATTCTTTCTTAATCCCCGTCTGGCAGTCTGGGTCTTGCCCGGTACCCGCTGTCAGGTCCGGGTCGACTTCCTCCCTGTCGGACTGGCCGCGCCCTGAACAGGGTGCGGCCATTTTTTCATGTTTTTCAACGGTTGGGGTGGCCATTCAAGCAAAAAAGAATCCCGTTGACGCCTGCAGGAATTGGCCTTAGCGTTCTGCGCAATGAAGTCGGCCAGTCCGACAGGGAGAAAGAAACGTTTTGGAAAAAGGGCCTGGCTGCGGGCCCTTTTTCTGTTGTCGCAAACGTGACCTTTCCCGCACCCGATCCCTTGATTTTTCTGTCCTGACAGTCGCAGCACGGCATGATAACGCAGTCCGAAGATGTGCAGCACGGATGGAAGACCGGATGACCTTGCTTGACAGACCCCTGCTTCTTGCCCTTGGCCTGACTGTTGCGATGGCCGGTTTCGGCGTTGCGCAGGAAACCACGGCACCTGAAACCCCGCCAGAGACCACGGCCCCGGCTGACGGTGCCACTGGCGATCTGTCGATGGGGACCGAAGCCGAAGCGGCGGACGGTCCGGGAACGACCTATACCGCCGCGACCTTTGAGAAGTGGGAACAACGCTGCATGCGCACCGAAGACGGTGCCGATCCGTGCCAGCTTTACCAGCTTCTGCAGGACGGCGAAGGCAATAACGTGGCCGAAGTCAGTCTCTTTGCCCTGCCCCCGGGTCAACAGGCAGTTGCCGGTGCCACGATCGTGGTCCCGCTGGAAACGCTGCTGACCGAACAGCTGACCATCGCGGTCGACGGTGCGCAGCCAAAGCGCTATCCCTTTACCTGGTGCGCGCCCCTGGGCTGTATCGCGCGCGTCGGCTTTACGCAGGCCGAGATCGACGGCTTCAAGAAGGGGGCCAAGGCGACGATCACCATCGTTCCGGCCGGTGCCCCGGATCAACCTGTAAACATTGACCTGTCGCTGAAGGGGTTCACCGCCGGGTTTGACGCCGTTTCCAAGGCCCCTGTGAACTGACCGCGCGGACCTGATCCTTGGCATGGCCCGGACCGGGCTGAATTGCCGGCCGCAGAAACAGGGCACCACAAACCCTGCCGGGCACCCCCTGGCAGGGTCTTTTCATTTGAACGCGGCGCTGCAAGGCGGGATTCAGGGTGCAACAAGACGGCACCGGTGCCGCGCCGCGGCCGGGCGGCAGGTCCGCAGGCAAAAGACGCAAGCCGTCAGGCGCGGCGCAGGGCCAGAACGGCGTTCAGCCCGCCGAAGGCAAAGGCATTCGACAACACCACGTCCACCTGCGCCGCCCGCGCGGTGTTGGGCACCACATCCAGCGCGCATTCCGGATCAGGTTCCTCATAGCCGATGGTGGGCGCGATCACGCCATCGCGCAGCGCCATGATGCAGGCCAGCAGTTCCACGGCACCGGTACCGCCGATCAGATGACCGTGCATGGACTTGGTGGACGAGATCATCAGCCGGTCGGCATGCGGGCCGAAGACATCGGCGACGGCTGCGCATTCGGTCTTGTCGTTTGCCGCCGTACCTGTGCCGTGGGCGTTGATATAGCCCACCCGGTCGCCGCTGATCCGTGCATCGCGCAGCGCCCCGCCGATGGCCCGTGCCGCGCCCTGTTTGGACGGCATCACGATATCCGATGCATCGGATGTCATCGCAAACCCGGCGACTTCCGCCAGGATCTCGGCCCCCCGCGCGCGCGCACGGTCATAATCTTCGAATACAAAGATCGCGGCCCCTTCGCCCTGCACCATGCCGTTGCGGTTCAGGCTGAACGGGCGGCAGGCATCCTTGGACATGACGCGCAGCCCTTCCCAGGCCTTGATCCCGCCAAAGCACAGCATCGATTCCGATCCGCCGGTCAGCATCGCCTTTGCGCCACCCGACCGCACCATCTGAAAAGCAAGGCCCATGGCATGGTTCGAACTGGCACAGGCCGTCGCGACAGAAAACGCAGGCCCTTTGAGGTTGAATTCCATGGACAGGTGGCTGGCGGCTGCGTTGTTCATCAGCTTCGGCACCACAAAGGGATGAACGCGGTTCTTCCCCTCTTCATAGACCGCCCGGTAGTTTTCATCCCAGGTATTCACGCCACCACCGGCCGTGCCCAGAACCACCCCGGATTCATAGCCAAGATGGCCGTCAAAATTCAGCCCCGCCTGCGCCACCGCCTCGCGGGCGGCCAGCAGGGTGAATTGGGTGAACTTGTCATAAAGAACGATCTGCTGGCGGTTGAAGTGCGCCTCGGGGTCCCAGTTGTGCACCTGACCACCGATCTGGATCGACAGCCGGTCCCTGTCGCGGATTTCCAGCTCGGTGATGCCGCAGCGCCCTTCGCGGAACGCCTCGAACGTGCCCGGCACGTCATGGGCCAGCGCATTGATGGTGCCGGCCCCGGTGATGACGACGCGGTTCATGCGGGACGGGCGGCTACCAGCGCCTCGACGGCCGCGACAATCGAGGCAACGGTCGAAATGTCAAACTCGCTTTCGGCCGGGTCATTGGCGTTGAAGGGCACGGAAATGTCGAAAGCCTCTTCAATGGCAAAGATCGATTCCACCAGACCCAGGCTGTCGATACCCAGGCTTTCCAGGGTCGCTTCCGGCCTTATGTCATAAGGGTCCAGCACGGCCTGTTCAGCGATGATGGCAATCACCCGATCCTTCACAGTCTGCGCCATGGTTTCCCCCGATCAAGCACCGCGATGACTTAGTCGTTCCCGGTCGGCTTTGAAATGGCCTTCTGCAGGGCGGCAACGGTTGCGGCCAGGCGCGGCAGGCGGCGCAGCGCCTTTTGCATTTCGATATGTGTGGTCATCTTGACCGCCGGATAGCCCAGCAGCACGCGGCCCGCCGGCGCGTTGGTGAATATCTTGGTGGCGCCGCCCGCAATCACGTCATCCCCCACAAAGATGTTGTCATTGACCCCGCATTGCCCCGCCATCACCACGCGGTCGCCGATGCGTGCCGATCCCGCGATGCCGACCTGCCCGCACAGCAGGCAGTCGCGGCCCACGGTCACGTTGTGCCCGACATGGACAAGGTTATCCAGTTTCGTCCCCGACCCGATTTCGGTGTCGCGGATCGTGCCCCGGTCGATGCAGACGTTGGCACCCAGTTCAACATCATCGCCGATCACGACGGACCCCAGCGAATGAATGCGGATCCAGCCCTGGGGATGATGGTCGGCGCGCACCCCGAGCGTTTCGCGGATTTCCTCGACACCCGATTTTTCCGGGGTCACGAAGGAAAAACCATCGCTCCCGATCACCGCGCCCGGCTGGCAGATGAACCTGTCCCCGATCCTTACCCGCGGCCCGATGCGCACGCCCTGCAGGATCAGCGCGTCCGACCCGATCCGCGCCGCGTCGCCGATCGAGACATGGCTGGCGATCCGTACCCCCGGCCCGATCACGCAGCCCGCCCCGATTGTCACGAAGGGACCGATCCGCGCGCCATCGCCGATCTGCGCGGACGGGTGGATGTCGCACAGCGGATGCAGACCCGGCGCAAGGCCCGGCCCCGGATCCAGCATCTGCGACAGGCCCGCAAGCGCGACACGCGGGCGGCTGACCCACAAGGCGGCAGCCAGGCCAAGCGCACGCCAGTCTGCCCCCTGCCACAGGATGGCGGCGCGGGCGGCACCCCGGGCCAGCCCTTCGGCATATTTGGGGTCCATCGCCAGGGCCAGGGCATCGGGACCCGCGGCTGCAGGTTCGGACGCCGAAAGAATCACCAGATCAAGGTCGCCCTCGGCCCGCGCCCCAAGGGCGGCTGCAATATCGCGGATCGTGTGGCCCATGATCGCCTCCGGCGGTTCCGGGCCTGTGCTGCCCGGCACGCCTGATTTAGCCGCGAACAGGGTTCAGTACCACCCCGGCCTCTGTCAGGGCTTCGAAGATCCTGGCATCGCGGCCGTAAACATCCCGCCGATAGGCCATCTCGCCCTTGGCGGTCGGATAGGCGGTGAAGTAGACCAGATGAACCGGGACCGGGGCCGCCAGGCTGATCACTGTTTCAACTGCCGTTGACAGGTGGCTTGCGAATTCGCCCCGCGGATCGGCGGACTGCGGCGCAAGAAGCGCATAGGCAAAATCGAACGGGTCGTTCAGACGGATGCAGCCGTGGCTGTAGGCCCGCACCTCTCTGGCAAAGAGCGACTTCTGCGGCGTGTCATGCAGGTAGATGTCGTGAGGGTTGGGGAACATGAACTTCACCTTCCCAAGGGCATTGTCGTCCGACGGCGGCTGGCGCATCGAAAAGGGGAAATCCGCCGCCGTATAGGCGGCGAAATCGATGGACTCGCGCGGGATCACCTGCCCGGACCGGTCGGTAATCTTCAGATGTGACACCGCGTTGCGGTCCATTTTCAGAAGGGGCAGATATTCCTTCGTGGAGATCGAGCGCGGCACGTGCCAGCTTGGATTGATGACCATGTATTCCATCTGGTCCGAGAATTCGGGGCTGCGCTGATCGGGAACGTTCTTGCCGATGACCGACCGGGTCTGAAAGGTGATCTTGCCGCGATCCACGATCCGGGCGGTGAAATCGGTCAGGTTGACCCAGACATGGCGCGCGCCCCGGTCGACGGGGAGCCAGCGCTCGCGTTCCATCGCCACGATCACGGATTTCAGGCGCTCTTCGGGGGGGACATTGATGTCCTGCATGGTGCCGGGGCCGGCAATGCCATCGGCAGTCAGACCATGCCGAAGCTGGAACGCCTGCACGGCCCGCTGCAGGGCGGCGTCGTAGGACCGGGATGCGCTTTGGCGCAGAAAACCCATCTCCACCAGGCGGTCGCGCAGGGCAACAACCTGCGGACCCGATTCGCCCGGTGCCAGGGCCTTTGCCTGAACCGCCGGCCCCCAACCGCCCCGGGCGATCAGGTCTTCCAGCGCCAGCTTTTCGCGCATGAGCTGCACATATTCGACCGATTTCGGTGGCAGTTGCCGCAGATAGGCCGCCGGGTCGGCCGCGATGAAATCCTCAAGCTGCGCGCGCCGGTCGCGCACCGCAACCTCGCGCAGGATGCCGGGATCAATCCTGGCCGGCACCAGGACCCCGGTCTGGACATCGCGCGCGTAGTCCAGAAAGGCCCGCGTCATCGCCACTTCGGCGCGCCCCCGGTCGCGTTCGCTTCGGGCGTTGCGCAATGCGTCGGTCAGTTGGGCCGCATCATAGCGGCTGACGGGAAGGGCGTGGTCCGACGCGCGCGTCAGGACGGCAAGCAGCGCGCTGCGCCGTGCGGCATCATCGGCCTCTGTCCAGATCGCGTCATAATTTCGGTCAAGGTAGAAGGCCGCAACAGCCTCGTCCCGCGCCGCCGCCTCTGCCACCGCCTGCCGGAAGGCCACCGATTGGGCGCAGGCCGCGCCGGACCCCGCCAGCGCCAGCGACAATACCGTTAAAATTGCAGGAAAAAACCGGTGCATCCGTGATCTTGCAGCAGCCTGAACATACATCTGATCGCCGGTCCCGCGCATTGCCCTGATGTGGATAAGTCTCTGCGATCAAACGCGGAATGTCCATTCACAAAGGAAAGATCGCCCCACCCTGCCGCCATCTGTGGCGAAGATGCCGCCCTGCAAAGGCCCCGGCCCCCGCTGCGGCAGTGTTCAGCAGATTCCTGCCGATTAACCCGGTGGCAGGGTCTGCCGCCCAATCCAAGGCTTGGGTTGAGAATCATCCTGTGGCATAGAGGCGTGGCTCCTGAGCACAGGTGGCACAGCAAACCGTCGCAGACAGACGGTGATTTCGGCGGCGGGACAGGTACTTAACATGACCGATGCACATGACCGATAAACCTTCGACCGGCTTTTCGCGGCGTGGTCTGCTTGGGGTCTTTGCCGCAACGATGGTCGTGGCGGCCCCTACCTATTCCAACGCCTTCGGGTTGTTGAAAGGGGCGGGCGATATCCGCCGCATCCGGATGTATTCGGGCCGCACCGGCGAAAGCATCGACACCATCTACTGGATCGAAGGGGATTACATCCCCGAAGTGCTGGAAGAGATCAATTACTTCATGCGCGACTGGCGCACAGGCAACAGGACCAGGATCGATCCGCGCAATATCGATATCATGGCAGCCTCGCACCGGCTTCTGGATGTGGGCGAGCCTTACATGCTGCTGTCGGGTTACCGCAGCGCGCAGACCAATGCGATGCTGCGCTCGCGCTCTCGCGGTGTTGCCCGCAACTCTTTGCATATCAAGGGTCAGGCGGCGGACCTGCGGCTGAAATCGCGGTCGGTCGGCCAGGTGGCCAAGGCGGCGGCCTCGTGCAATTCGGGCGGTGTCGGAAAATATTCGCGGTCGAACTTCGTCCATATCGATTGCGGGCCGGTCCGCCTTTGGGGCCGCTGAACCGGGATACGCTGCGCAAAGACATGACGCGCAGATCAGGGCACCTTCGGGTGCCTTTTCCTATTCTCGCGTCAGGGCCCCGGCCGGTTCTGCCCCGGATCGCCCCCTGAACCCCATGGCGACCACGAATTTCTCCGAACTGTCCGGGCGGCTGGCCGGGGGCTTGACGTTCACAACCTTGGTGAAATTGCGCTTGAGTGAGGTCTGCAGCGCAACCTCTGCCCCGCCGGCCAGAACCTTGGCAACAAAGGTGCCGCCCTCTTCCAGCACATCGAAGGCAAACTGCGCCGCAGCCTCGCACAGGGCGACGATGCGCAGATGGTCCGTCTGCCTGTGCCCCGACGATGCTGCGGCCATGTCGCTGAGCACCACATCGGCAGGCCCGCCGAGCCACGCCTTCACCTTGTCGTCCGCCCCGTCTTCCAGAAAATCAAGCTGGTGGATCACCGCGCCGCTGATCGGCATCACCTCTTGCAGGTCCACACCCAGAACGGTGCCCACCGGCTTGTTGTGCCGCTCGCCCAGGGCATTGACCCGCCCGACGGCCACCTGACACCAGCCGCCCGGCGCACAGCCGAGGTCAACCACCCGTGCCCCCGGTTTCAGGAAGCCGTACTTGTCGTCCAACTCCAGTATCTTGTAGGCCGCACGGCCGCGATACCCTTCCTTCCGGGCGCGCAGGACATAGGGGTCGTTCAACTGCCGTTCCAGCCACAGCGTGGAGGACAGCTTGCGGCCCTTGGCGGTCTTGACCCGCACGCGCAGCTCGCGCTGACCCCGGCCCGATGTGTTCTTCTGGCCCGTCTTGCTGTCCCCGGTCATTCGTAGGGTCCGTCTTCCAGAACGCCATCCGCGCTCATCTGCGCGTAAAGCAGTCCCTCGCGCAGCCCGCGGTCGGCCACCGAAAGGCGGTCGGTCGGCCAGATGCGCATCATGGCCTGCAGGATTGCAGCGCCCGACATGATCAGCGCGTGGCGGTCGCGCCCGATCCTGGGGTCTGTGCGACGGCCTTCGGGGCCAAGCGCAAGGTAATCGCGGATCACCGTATCGATCTGGTCCGATGACATCCGCAGCCCGTCCACCTTGGCCCGGTCATAGCGGCGCAGCCCCAGAAAGGATGCCGCAACGGTCGTGACCGTGCCGCTGGTGCCGATGATCTGGAATCCCTCGCGCGGGTTTTCCGCGTTATAGGGGGAAAAATTCGCCAGGTTCTCTTCGAAAAACCAGCTCATCAATGCAAATCTTGCGGCGTCGTCTTCGACATCGGCAAACTGGTCTTTCAGCGTGGCAACGCCCAAAGGCACCGAAATCCAGTCCACTACCCGTGCTGCAGGGTCATCGCCATGGCCGGTAAAGCCGGCATGCAGCCGCATGATGGCGCGGGGCCGGTCTTCGGGACCGACCGCTGACAGATCGATCCAGACCAGTTCGGTAGAGCCGCCGCCGATATCAACGACCAGCAACTGTTCGGTGCGCGGGCTGACCAGGGGCGCGCAAGAGATGACGGCCAGCCGCGCCTCTTCTTCCGGCGCGATGATCTCCAGCTGCAGCCCGGTTTCGCGGCGCACCTGGCGGATAAAATCGCGGGCGTTGCGGGCGCGCCGGCAAGCCTCTGTCGCCACCAGACGCATGCGGTCAACGCCATGCTTTTCGATCTTTTTCTGACAGATGCGCAACGCCTGCACGGTACGCCCCATCGAGGCACGGCTGAGCCTGCCCGAAGCTTCCAGACCGACCCCAAGCTGCACGGTCTTGGAAAAGCTGTCGACAACCGTGAACTGACTGCCCTTCGGCTGGGCAATCAGCATTCGGCAGCTGTTGGTGCCAAGGTCAAGGGCAGCATAAAGCTGTCCCGTCTCGGCCGTGCGGGTGCCAGACGGGTCCACCGGCAGCGCAACAGGCCATGGCCCATCGGCCGACATCGGCAGCGCGTCCGCACCCAGGGGACGCTCGGGCGTCATTTCGCCCTCCATTCATGGTTGCGCCAAGCCTAGCCGCAGGGGCGCGGCTCTGCAAGCGCCGAAGCTGCTTCCGGGCGGGGCAGGTGCAGGATGGTCCCTGACAAACCGGCGCGGGAAACCGCGCATTCGGCCCGCTTGAAGCGGGCCGATGGCGGACGGGGTCGCTGGCTGCGCGGGACCTGTCGAAAACCGGCATCGCCTGTCGTCTGACGACCCTTAGAAGAAGGCGCAGGCAAGGAAGGGAATCAGCAATGCCTGACGTCACGGTCGTTTACTGGCGCGACATCCCGGCCCAGGTGATTGTCGGCAAAGGCCGCAGCGGATCCAAGGTGCAGCTCAGCGAACGCTTTGAACAGGCGATCGACCGCTGTGCCATGAAAATCGGGGCAAAGGATGCCGATGCCTATATGGCGGAGTGGCGCAAAGCCCCGCCCTATCAGGTCGAGGGCGAGCCTCACGTTATCGCGGCGGCGGAAGCGGCCCGGCTGGAAGCAGAATTCGACACCCAGCGCCTGCGGGCGCTGATCGACACCGAAGGCCGGGCCTGAAGCGCCCCCGTGCAAAGAACCCTGCAGGAGACCCGTGATGGCCTTGTTCAACTTCCGCCGTGACCCGCAGCCTGCCCCTGCGGCGGCTTTGCTTGATGCCTTGCTCGACGGCTTCTCGATC
This sequence comes from Rhodobacter sp., assembly GCA_020250445.1. Lineage (GTDB taxonomy): Bacteria > Pseudomonadota > Alphaproteobacteria > Rhodobacterales > Rhodobacteraceae > Aliitabrizicola. The sequence continues at coordinate 25,187 of JADCEF010000010.1, read as the reverse complement.
GAGGTGATGCCGCGCACCGCAGAAAAAGTGGCCAGTTTCCGCGATCTTCTGCCCAAGGGAACGCGCGTCTATATCGCGCATATCGAAGGCACACCCATTGAAGACATGGTCGCCACGGCGCGGCGCGTGTCGGCCGAAGGCTTTCCCGTGATGCCCCACTTCCCGGCGCGGATCATCCGCGACAAGGCCATGCTGGCCGACTGGATTGCACGCTACCGGGGCGAGGCCGACGTGACACAGGCCCTGCTGCTGGCCGGCGGCGTGGCAACCCCGGCGGGGGATTTCAGCAGTTCGATGCAGCTGATGGAAACCGGCCTCTTCGACGGGTTCGAGCGGCTGCACGTTGCAGGGCATCCCGAGGGCAACAGGGATATCGACCCCGACGGATCGGACAAAATGGTGATGGCGGCATTGCGCTGGAAGCAGGCCTTCGCCGACCGCAGCGATGCCACGATGGCGATTGCCACCCAGTTCTGCTTTGAGGCCGATCCGGTCATCGCCTGGGCCGACCGCCTTGCGGCTGAAGGCATCCGCCTGCCGATTCACATCGGCGTCGCTGGCCCGGCAAAGCTGCAGACCCTGATCAAATTCGCCATCGCCTGCGGGGTTGGTCCATCCTTGCGCGTGCTGCAGAAGCGGGCGATGGATGTGACCAAGCTGCTTCTTCCCTATGAACCGACCGATATCCTGACCGCCCTGGCCGCCCACAAGGCGAAAACCCCGGGCTTTGGAATCGAATCGGTGCATTTCTTTCCCCTGGGCGGCATCAAGACCAATGCGGCATGGGTTACCGAAAACGGCGGCGCCAGTGGCGTTCCGGCCTCTCACGCGCAAGGACCAGTCTGATAGATGACCCGTACTGTTCTGGAATCAAAAACGAAAACCGTCACCATCGGCTTTGACGAACCCTTTTGCGTGATCGGTGAACGCATCAACCCGACCGGCCGCAAGAAGCTGGCGGCAGAACTTGAGGCGGGCGATTTCAGCACCGTGGAGCGTGACGCGCTGGAACAGGTCGCCTGTGGTGCCATGGTGCTGGACGTGAACTCGGGCGCCGTCTTTACCAACAAAATGGCCAGCGACCCGCGCTATGCCGACAACAATTTTGTCGAGCCGCCGTTGATGCGCGAGCTGATCCTGCGCATCCAGACGCTGGTGGATGTGCCGCTGTGCATCGACAGCTCGGTTCCCGGTGCCCTGGAAGAAGGCCTTCGGGCCTGCGAGGGGCGCCCCCTGCTCAACTCGGTGACGGGCGAGGAAGAGCGGCTGGAGCTGGTCCTGCCGCTGGTCAAGAAGTACAACGTCCCCGTCGTGGCGATTTCCAACGATGACACCGGCATCAGCCAGGACCCCGACGTGCGCTTTGCGGTGGCAAAGAAGATTGTCGAACGCGCTGCCGATTTCGGCATTCCGGCGCATGACGTCGTGGTTGATCCGCTGGTGATGCCGGTCGGTGCCATGGCCTCTGCCGGGCAGCAGGTCTTTGCGCTGGTCCGCCGCCTGCGCGACGAACTGGGCGTGAACACCACCTGCGGTGCCTCCAACATCAGCTTCGGCCTGCCCCACCGCCATGGCATCAATGCGGCCTTCCTGCCGATGGCCATTGGCGCGGGCATGACCAGCGCCATCATGAACCCGGTGCGCGCGGTAGAGATGGAGGCGATCCGCGCCGCCAATTTCCTGATGAACCATGATGCCAACGGCGGCGAATGGATCCGCTTCGCGCGGGTGCTGGAAGCGGTCGAGGGCGGCAAGACCTTTGCCGAGGCCAGCGCCGAAGCCGCAAGCGCCGGTGGCCGCGGCGGCCGGTCCGGTGGCCGCGCCGGGCGCGGGCGCGCGTAAACCACCCCTTAACCATGCCCCGGCAGGATCGGGGCATGGAAACGATCATCAGACAAACCACCGCCGCGGGCTGGATTGCCGAAGTCTTCGGTGCGAAATCCGTGGCACGCGGCGGTGTCATCCGGCGCGACCTGGGCTGGATCGACCGCGAAATCGGGCGCGAGCGGTTCATCGCCGAAGTGCGGGCGCGCGGCTTTCACCTGATTGAAACCGGCGGACAGTGGATCGTGATCTGCAACACCGGGTTTCTGCGCGTGATCTGCTGAAGACGAATTTTCTGCGAAAATTCTGATTTTTCGCAGAAAAATCGTTCCCGCGCCGCCCGTGACGCAACCGGGCGCTGCCGCGCCGCAAACCGGCATGGCAATTGCCGCGCAGCCCCATACATAGGCTGCACCACCAAGTAACAGAACGGGACGGGACGATGACGCAGGACGCGCTGGTGATCTTTACCCCTTCGGGCAAGCGGGGCCGCTTTGCGCTGGGCACGCCGGTTCTGACGGCGGCGCGGCAGTTGGGGGTCGATCTTGACTCGGTCTGCGGCGGGCGCGGCATCTGTTCCAAATGCCAGATCACGCCGGGCTATGGCGAGTTTCCCAAGCATGGCCTGACGGTCAGCGCCGGTGCCCTGTCTGAATGGAATGCGGTAGAGGCGCGCTACAAATCGATCCGCGGGCTGGCCGAGGGCCGGCGCCTGGGCTGTCAGGCCAGGGTGATGGGCGATGTCGTCATCGACGTGCCGCCCGAAAGCCAGGTCCACAAGCAGGTCATCCGCAAATCCGCCACGATGCGCGACATCGTGATGGACCCGGCCACGCGTGCGGTCTACGTCGACGTCGCCGAGCCGGACATGCACGAACCGTCGGGCGATTTCGAACGCCTGTCGCAGGCCCTGCGCGACCAGTGGCAGATGACGGATGTCGAGGCTGATCTTGCCATCCTGCGCCGGTTGCAGCCTGCGCTGCGCCAGGGTGACTGGAAGGTGACGGTCGCGGTCCATCAGGGCCACCTCGATGCCCGCCCGCGCATCCTGGACATCTGGCCGGGCTTTCACGAGGGCGGGCTTTACGGGCTGGCCATCGACCTTGGGTCGACCACCATCGCGGCGCATCTGTGCGATCTGCGCGACGGCAGCGTACTTGCATCCGGCGGTGTGATGAACCCGCAGATCCGCTTTGGCGAAGACCTGATGAGCCGCGTCAGCTATGCCATGATGAACCCGGGCGGGGACGTGGAAATGACCCGCGCCGTCCGCGAGGCGATTGACGCGCTGATCGGGTCCATCGCCGCCGAGGCGGGGATCGGACCCGCAGCGATCTACGAGATCGTCTTTGTCTGCAACCCGGTGATGCACCACCTGCTTTTGGGCATCGACCCGGTGGAACTGGGTCAGGCCCCCTTTGCCTTGGCCACCTCGGGCAGTCTCAGTCTTGATGCGCGCGATCTGGACCTGACACAGGTCAACCGCGCGGCACGGGTCTATGTGTTGCCCTGCATCGCCGGGCATGTCGGGGCCGATTGTGCCGCCGTTGCCCTGTCGGAACAGCCCGACAAGTCAAAAGAGATGGTTCTGATCGTCGATGTCGGCACCAATGCCGAACTGCTGCTGGGCAATGAAACCCGCGTGCTGGCCTGTTCTTCGCCCACCGGTCCGGCCTTTGAAGGGGCCCAGATCTCATCCGGGCAGCGGGCCGCACCGGGTGCCATCGAGCGGGTGGAGATTGATGCCGTCACCAAAGAGCCGCGCTTTCGGGTCATCGGATCGGACCTGTGGTCGGACGAGCCCGGCTTTGCCGAGTCTGTCGGCAAGACCGGCGTGACCGGCATCTGCGGGTCCGGCATCATCGAGGCGGTGGCGGAAATGCGCGTGGCCGGGCTGGTGGACGCCAAGGGGCTGATCGGCAGTCCCGAACAGACCGGAACCGCGCGCGCCATTCCCGAGGGGCGGACACATGCCTACCTGCTGCATGACGGCAGCGCCGATGGCGGGCCGGTGATCAAAGTCACGCAGACCGATATCCGGGCGATTCAGCTTGCGAAATCGGCACTTTATGCCGGGGCGCGCCTGCTGATGGATGAAATGGGGGTGGACCGCGTGGACCGCGTGGTCCTGGCCGGGGCCTTTGGCGCGCATATCAGCCCGAAACATGCGATGGTCCTGGGGATGATCCCCGATGCCGCCCTTGACCATGTCACCTCTGCCGGGAATGCCGCAGGCACGGGGGCGCGGATCGCGCTGTGCAACAAATCCGCGCGCGCGGCGATCGAGCACACCGTCCAACGGATCCACAAGGTGGAAACGGCCATCGAGCCGCGCTTTCAGGAGCATTTCGTCAACGCCAACGCGATCCCGCATGCGACCGATCCCTTCCCGGAACTGGGCAAGATCGTCAGCCTGCCCGATGTCAGCTTCAATACTGGCGGCGGCGGCGGCAGCAGCGATGCCACGCGCAGGCGCCGCCGCGCCTGAGCTTCCCCGGACCACGCGGGTGCCTGTGCCGGACCGGGGGCGCAGATCAGGCAGGGCAGATCAGGCGGCGGCCTTCATCATGCCTTCCAGCTTCAGGATCGCCAGGCATTCATCCAGCGATTTCCACGCCCGCTCGATCAGGATGTCGATTTCGGCGGGCGTGATGATCAGCGGCGGAGAGATGATCATCCGGTCGCCGACATGGCGCATGATCAGGTCATTGGCAAAGCAGCGTTCGCGGCAGCGATAGCCCACGGCACCCGCTTCCGAGGCGAACTTTGCCCGGCTGGCCTTGTCCGGCGTCAGCGCGATGGAACCCATCAGCCCCACAAGCCTGGCCTCGCCCACCAGCGGATGATCGGTCAGGGCCTGCCATTTGTCTGCCAGATAGGGGTGCGCCACGTCGCGCACATGCTCGATGATCCTTTCTTCTTCGATGATCCGCAGGTTTTCCAGCGCCACCGCCGCCGCCACCGGATGCCCGGAATAGGTATAGCCGTGGTTGAAATCCCCGGCCCCGCCCACGGTATCGGCCACCTCGTCACAGACAATCGACCCGCCGATCGGCAGATAGCCCGAAGACAGGCCCTTGGCGATGGTCATGATATGCGGGCGGATGCCAAAGGTCTGGCTGCCGAACCAGTTGCCGGTGCGCCCGAAGCCGGTAATCACTTCATCCGCGATCAGAAGGATGCCGTATTTGTCGCAGATACGCTGGATCTCGGGCCAATAGCTGTCGGGCGGAATGATCACGCCGCCCGCGCCCTGCACCGGCTCGCCGATAAAGGCCGCAACCTTGTCGACGCCAAGCTCCAGGATCATCTCTTCCAGTTCGCGTGCGCGCAGCAGGCCGAACGCGTCAGGCGTCATGTCGCCGCCTTCGGCATACCAGTGCGGCTGGCCGATATGAACGATCCCGCCGATCATGCCGCCATGCGCGTGGATCGGGGCCATGCCGCCCAGACTGCCGCCCCCCATGGTAGAGCCGTGGTAGCCGTTCTTGCGGGCAATGATCACGGTCTTGTCCGGCTGACCCTTGATCGCCCAGTACCGGCGCACCAGGCGGATGTTCGTGTCATTGGCCTCGGACCCCGATCCGGCAAAGAACACATGGTTCAGATCACCCGGTGCCAGTTCCGCCAGCCGGGCGGCCAGCGCGATGGCAGGCACATGCGTTGTCTGGAAGAAGGTGTTGTAATAGCTCAGCTCTTCCATCTGGCGCGCGGCCGCTTGCGCAAGTTCCTTGCGCCCGTAACCGATATTGACACACCACAGCCCTGCCATGCCGTCGATGATCCGGTGACCTTCGCTGTCGGTCAGCCACACGCCTTTGCCCTGCGTCATCACCCGAACGCCCTTGGCAGCCAGTTCGGCCCCGGCAGTAAAGGGATGCATGTGATGCGCCGCATCCAGCGCCTGCAATTCGGACGTCGGCATATGGTTGGTGATCTTGTTCATGGCATCCCCGGAATGTCTGGCCGGTGCCCAAGACGCTGCATGTACGCAGGGCCTGGCAACCGGATGACCGGATAATATGATCAAATTATCCGCGATGCAAGAATTTGATCAAATTTTTCCCGAGGCGAGTGCCGCCCGCACCTGATCCACACCCTGGGCAATGTCACTGCGGATGGCCTGGCCCAGCGCCATGGCATCGCCGGCCCTCATCGCTGCCAGCGCCTCGCCGTGGCGGTCGGGCAGGCTTTCCGTGCCGAAGCGGGCGCAGACGACGCGCAGCGAAGGACCGAAACGCAGCCACAGCGACTGTGCGATGTCCATCAGCACCCCGGCATCAGCGCAATCGTACAAGGTAAAGTGGAACCGGTGATTGCCGGAAAGATACCCCGGCACATCGCCCGCCCGAATCGCCCGGTCCACGCCCTTGTCCAGCGCCTCCAGCCGGTCGATGATCGCGGCGTTCAGCCGGGGGGCCGCAAGTTCCGCCAGGCGCGGCTCGATGGTCAGCCGCGCAAAGGCAATCTGATCCAGCAAGGCAGGGGTCAGATGCGGCACCAGAACGCGCCGGTTGCCCTGAAGCGTCAGCGCCCCTTCGGCGATCAGCCGCCGGATTGCTTCGCGCACCGGGGTCATGCCCGCATCAAGATCGCTGACCAGCCCCTGGATCGTCACCGGCTGACCGGGCTGAAGATGTCCGAAAAGAACCATGTCCCGCAGCCGGGCATAGGTCAGCTCATGTGTCGGTATTTTGCGGTCCTGCGCGGTCATCCTGGCCCTGCCTGCGGATATGATCAAATTAGGCCGCCCTGCGGACAGGATCAAGGACGGATGGCGGCACGCCCGTGTTGACGGCACCCTGTCTGCACCGCAATGGTCGGGGTCAGACAGGGAAAGGAGCGGACATGCAGACCATCCCCCGACAGGACGGGCGATCATGCCCGCAGGTCGGCCCATGCTGCGGATAAAGGCGATTCCGCATCCCCGGTTCTTTCTGTTTCTGGCCCTGCTGTTTTGCAGCATTGCCGGAGCCTCCGGTTTCATGAAACCGGAAGAGGCGGTTGTGGCCGGTTTCAATATCGCCGCCCTTGGCTTCATCGCGGCCAGCATCCCGCTGTTCCTGCGGGATCAGCCGGATGACCTGCGGCGGCGCGGCGCACGCGATGATGGCGGCCGCGTCTTTCTTCTGCTTTCCTCGGCCATCGTTCTGGCCTTGATCAGGGATCAATCCGCAACTTGGTGTTCCGGCGCACCAGATCGCGCAGGCACAACCATGATCCCGGTCTCAGGCGCGTTCTGAATGATGGGGCCAAACCGATTGAGCCCGGCCTGCCACCCATCGGTCTGCGCGCCCGTCATCGATCCCATACCTTCATAAGGGCCGAAGGTTCGGCATCGCGCCCATCCCTGCGCGCAGGCAAGGTGGGCGGTTGCTGCGCCGCAGCCCCGGTTCCGGGCGGATGCTGCGCCACCTTCTGGTATCCGTGCCCGTCCTCAAGAAGAACCGATCCCGCGGCAGCGAAGCTGTGCCCGGTTCACGACACCGCAGATGAGGCTTGAATGCGGCCCTTCGGCAGGGTCAAATGCCGTGATGAAACATGCCCCCCTGCTGTCCCGGGCCGATTGCGCCCCCCGCCTCGTCGCCGTTGCCGCCGGTCGTGCAGCCGCCGATCTGGTCATCACAGGCGGCACGCTGGTGAACGTGCAGAGCCGCGAGGTTCTGCCTGGATGGCAGGTGGCGGTGGCCGAGGGGCGGTTTGCCTATGTCGGGCCGGATGCCAGCCAGTGCATCGGGCCGCAGACCAGGGTCGTCGATGCCAAGGGACAGTTCCTGATCCCCGGCCTTTGTGACGGGCATATGCATATCGAATCCGGCATGCTGACCCCGGCGGAATTCGCCGCTGCCGTGATCCCGCATGGCACGACGACGATCTTCCATGACCCGCATGAGATTGCCAACGTCCTTGGCCTGCGCGGCGTGCGGATGATGCATGACGAGGCGCTGATGCAGCCCATCAACATCTTCACCCAGATGCCGTCCTGCGCGCCCTCGGCCCCGGGGCTGGAGACCACAGGATATGAGATCGGCCCTGATGACGTGGCCGAGGCGATGCGCTGGCCCGGGATCATCGGCCTGGGCGAGATGATGAACTATCCCGGCGTCATCAATGGCAGCCAGCAGATGCTGGAGGAAATCGCCGCCACGATGCGCGCGGGCAAGGTGGTGGGCGGGCATTATGCCAGCCCCGACCGGGGCATTCCGTTCCACGCCTATGTCGCGGGTGGCCCATCGGACGACCATGAAGGCACGCGCGAATCCGATGCGATCGACCGGGTCCGGCAGGGGATGCGGTCGATGCTGCGGCTGGGCTCTGCCTGGTATGACATCGAAAGCCAGATCACCGCGATCACCGAAAAGGGGCTGGACCCGCGCAACTTCATCCTGTGCACTGACGACAGCCATTCCGGCACGCTGGTGCATGACGGGCACATGAACCGTGCGGTGCGCCATGCCATCGCCTGCGGCTGCGACCCCCTGATCGCGATCCAGATGGCGACGATCAATACGGCGACCCATTTCGGTCTGGAGCGCGAGTTGGGGTCCATCGCGCCGGGGCGGCGGGCGGATATGATCCTCACCCCAAATCTGCGGGAGTTGCCGATTGACGCGGTCTATGCCCGGGGCGTGCAGGTGGCCGAGGGTGGCCGACTGACCGTAACCTGCCCCCACCATGACTGGCCTGCCGAGGCCCGCGCCACCGTGCGGATGGGCCGGGCCAAGACTGCCGCCGACTTTGCCATTCCTGCTCCTGTTGGCGCGACCCGGGTGACGGCGCGCGTGATCGGAGTGGTCGAGAACCAGGCCCCGACCCGCGCTCTGACCGCCGATCTGGCCGTGATCGCCGGACTTGTCGAGGCGCAGGGTGACGTGGCGCAAATCTCGCTGGTCGAACGCCACCGGGCGACGGGGCAAGTGGTCAATGCCTTTGTCTCGGGCTTTGGATACAAGGGGCGGATGGCCATGGCATCCACCGTGGCGCATGACTGTCACCACATGATCATCGTGGGGACCGACCGCACCCAGATGGCGCTGGCGGCGAACCGGCTGGCCGGGGCGGGGGGCGGGGTCACGCTGTGGCGCGACGGGCGGGAACTGGCGCTGGTCGAGTTGCCCATCGCGGGCCTGATGTCCGACCGCCCGGCGCGTGAGGTGGCCGACAAGGCGCAGGCGCTGGTCGCCGCCATGGCCGATTGCGGCTGCAATCTGAACAACGCCTACATGCAGCATTCGTTGCTGGCACTGGTGGTCATCCCGGAACTGCGGATCTCGGATAAGGGCCTGATCGACGTGACACGTTTTGCGGTGTCGGACCTGTTCGTGCCGGGGGGCAATCCATGACCGGCACCCTGGGTATTCCCCCCGGTTGACCGTCACCGACAGATCAGCGGACAAAGGCCCGTCTGCAAGGCCGCGTGTGACCATGGCCTGCTGTCATTCTGGGGGATCAATTGCTGTCATTCCGGCGGATCAATCCTGATTGCCGTGAAGGCATTGTGGTTGGCAGAGTTCGGGCCGGCGAAAAGCCGATGGCCCGTCCCGTCGGCAATGCCAGCCCTGCAGGGCCGGACCATCGCCCGGAACGTCCGGGATCATCCGACTGACGGCGCGTGCGGGCGATGTTCAGCGGGGCGGGCCGGTGGACCTGCACGACAGGACGCGGCAAGGCGCGCGGTACCGCCCTGTCAAAGAGCATCCGAAGACCGGTTTCCGGCGTTACCCGCCTGCGCCTTCTGCGGCGACCTCATGGTCGGCCATCAGCTCCAGCGCCTTGACCAGCGCCGAATGGTCCAACTGGTCCCAGCCCTGCGCCTGCATGACCTGCATCAGTTGCGCCGCACCTGCCGTCTGCGGCATGGCCATGCCAAGAGATCGCGCGCCTTGCAGGGCAAGGCCAAGGTCCTTTTGATGCAGCGCGATGCGGAAGCCGGGGTTGAAGCTGCGCCTGATCATGCGTTCGCCATGCACCTCCAGAATGCGGCTGGCGGCAAAGCCCCCCATCAGCGCCTGGCGGACCCGGGCCGGATCGGCACCAGCCTTGCTGGCGAAGACCAGCGCCTCGGCCACGGCAGCGATGTTCAGGGCCACGATCATCTGGTTGGCGACCTTGGTGATCTGCCCTGCGCCGACCTCGCCCACATGGGTGATGTTCTTGCCCATCAGGGCAAACAGCGGCTGGATGCGTTCGAAGACTGCGGCCCTGCCGCCGACCATGATGGTCAGCGTGGCGGCCTTTGCCCCGACCTCGCCGCCCGAGACGGGGGCGTCGAGATAATCGCAGCCCAAGGCCTCGATCCGCGCGGCAAAGTCTTTGGTGGCGATGGGCGAGATCGAGGACATGTCGACCACCGTCTTGCCGGGGGTCAGGCCGGGGGCGACACCGCCCGTGCCGAAGAGCACCTGTTCCACATCCGGCGTGTCCGGCACCATCAGGAAGATCACCTCGGCCGCCGCCGCAATTTCGGCTGCCGTGGCGCAAACCGTTGCCCCGGCTTCGGTGATTGCGCCGGGCACCTTGCTGCGTGTCTGGACAAAGGTCTGGTGGCCCCCCGCGATCAGGTGGCCCGCCATCGGCGTGCCCATGATGCCCAGTCCGATGAACCCGATCTTCATGCCTTGTCTCCATAGGTCGCAAGCCAGGACAATCCGGCTTCGGTTGTGGTCGCGGGCTTGTATTCGGCGCCGATCCAGCCCTGATAGCCCAGCCGGTCGATGAGGCCGAAGAGAAAGCCGAAGTTCAGCTCGCCCGTCCCCGGCTCGTTGCGGCCGGGATTGTCGGCCACCTGGATATGCCCGATGCGGTCGAAATGGCGCATCAGCGTTCCGGCGATTTCACCGCCCGAGCGCTGTGCGTGGTAAATGTCGAACTGCAGGAACAGGTTGGGGGCCGCGACCTCGTCCATCACGGACAGGGCCTTGTCAACGCTGTCCAGCCAGAATCCCGGCACGTCGCGGTTGTTCACCGGCTCCACAAGCAGGCGCAGGCCGGCCTCGGCCAGGCGTTCGGCGGCGTGGCGCAGGTTGTCAACCAGGGTCGCGCGGGTGGTGGCGTCGGACAGGCCGGGACCCGGCCTGCCCGTCAGGCAGTTGATCTGCCGCACGCCAAGGGTTTGGGCATAGTCTGTGGCCCGGGCGATGCCGTCGCGGAATTCGGCCTGTCGCGCCGGGTCGCAGGCGATGCCGCGATCCCCCGCCGCCCAGTCGCCCGCAGGCAGATTGTGCAGCACCATCGGGATGCCGCTGGCATCCAGCCGCGCGCGCAGGGTTGCGGCGGGCAGTTCATAGGGGAATTGCACCTCGACAGCGGCGAAGCCGGCCTGGGCGGCGCGGTCGATCCGGTCGGCCAGGGGCGCATCGGTGAATAGCATGGAAAGGTTGGCGGCAAAGCGGGGCATCGGATATCCTTGCAGGTCTTGGGAAGGGGTCAGGCCCAGGGGCGGGCGGGGGCGCCGGTGGTCAGGATCTCGACCGACGTTTCGCTTACGTGGATGATGTGCTCGAAACCGCCGCCCTCTCCGGGCTGGCCGCCAAGGAAGCATTCCACGGCCAGAACCATGCCGGGGCGGATGATCTCGGTGGCGTAAGAGGTGATGAAGGGCGATTCGCAATCAAGGCCAAGGGAATGGCCGAAGAAGGGGATCATGGCCGAAAAGCCGCTGTCGCCGCCGCCGCGCCGGGCCATGGCGCGGGTTCCTGCGGCATGAAGGTCCGACAGGGGGCGGCCCGGTTCAATCCGGGCGATCACGCTTTCGACGAGGGTGATGGAATCCTCCAGCACCCGTGCCTGTGACGCGGTGGGTGCGCGGCCCACCACGGTGGAACGCGTCAGGTCGCAGTAGTACCCCTGCGCCACCGGCCCCCAAAGGTCGAAGTGAATCATGTCGCCCGCCTCAATCCGGCGGCGGCTGTCCCAGGTCGGCAGGGCCTGGCGGTGGCGATAGCGGTGGCCGACGGGGCCGCTGGCCACCGCGATGTCATAGGCAAAGCCACCCGAGGCGGCCAGCCAGCGCAGACCCTCGCCGACGATTTCGCCTTCGGTGCGGCCGGGCTCGGTGGCGGCAAGGCAGACATTCATCCAGTCGCAGCCGATGCGCGAGGCATCGCGCAACAGCGCCACCTCATGCGGGCTTTTGATCAGGCGCAGCCCGGTCAGGATGTGGTCGGCGGGTTCGATGCGGGTGGCCGCGCCCAGTTCCGCGGCCATCATGACAGCGGCGCTGTGCAGAAGGCCGGTCTGCCCGGCAAGGCCGATGCGCTTGCCCCTCAGCCCCAGTTCGGCAGCCAGATGGGCCACGTCGCGATCAACGAAGGTGGAAAGGCGGATGTCCGCCACCGGCACTTCGGCGCGGTCGATGTCATAGCTGTCCGTCACCAGAACCGGGTCCCTGCCGGGAGCCAGGATCAGCCCGGCATGACCGCGGGCGCGGTGGGCGTGGCTGTCGGGGATGTGGCTGACCGCCGACATGTGGTTGGTGAGATACAGAAGGTCCTGGCTGCCATCGGAATTGGTCGATCCGCGCCCCCAGACGATCAGCCCGTCGAAGCCGTCACGCAGGGCCTGGTCCAGGGCCTGCTGTTGCCGCAGGGCAAATTCGGCATCGCCTGCACGGCCAAGGGCGGTGGGACGGGGTTCGGGAACAGGGCGAAGCATCGGCGGGTCCTTGGAAGTGCGATCAGGATTGGTCAGGGGATGGGCGTCGGGACTGAAGGATCAGGGCGATGACGACCCCGGCGATGACCAGGCACAACTCCAGCGTCGCCACGGCCGCCACAGTCGGGTCGATCGTGTCGGTCATGCGGCGGTAAAGCTGGACGGGCAGCGTGTAATACGACGGTGATTTCAGGAAAAGCGCCAGCACCACCTCGTCAAAGGACGACAAGAACGCAAGGAAGGCCCCGCTCAGGACCGCAGGCCGGATGATCGGCAGGGTGACCTGCCGGAAGGTCGCCATGGGCCCCGCGCCAAGGCTGGCCGAGGCGCGTTCCAGCGAGCGATCAAAGGTCTGCAAGGCGGCGCTGACAGGGATCACGACGAAGGGCACGGCCAGAACCGTATGGGCGATGACAAAACCCCACAGCGTCCCGACCATGTTCCAGCGCAGGAAAACAAGGTAAAGGCCAAGGCCAAAGACCACGATGGGCACCACCTGCGGCGACAGGATCAGCGCACGGACAAGGGCCATCACGCCCGACCTCGACCGCGCGATGGCAAAGGCGGCAAGCGTGCCGAGAACGGCCGACAGCACCGCCACCAGCGCCGCAACCGCCAGGCTGTTCAGCACAGCCGAGGTCCAGGCCGGATCAGCAAGGCTGGCATAGCGCGCAAGGGTCCAGGTCCTGGGCGGGAAGGAAAAGCTGTCCTCACCGCTGAAGCTGATCGGAACGATGATGAACAGCGGCAGGACCAGCCAAAGCGCGATCAGCACGCAGAGAATCTTCAGGAGTCTGCTACTGGCGGTTTGGGGGCCGGTGTCTGCCATTTCAGCCCTCGTAAGCCTTGTTGCGCCTTTGCAGGGCATTGGCCATCAGGACAAAAGCCATGGCCGCAACAAGCAGGACGATGGCCAGCGCCCCGGCCCGGCCAAAGGCGGCGCGGGTTTCGAACTGCTGATACAACACCTGCGAGATCAGGGCCTGTTTGGGCGAACCAAGGATCGCCGGCGTGATGTAGAACCCAAGCGCCAGCACGAAGACCAGGAGAGCCCCGGCGAACAGGCCCGGCACGGCCAAGGGAAGATAGACCTGCAGAAAGGCGTTTCGCGGTGTGGCGCCAAGGCTTTGGGCAGCCAGAACCAGCCTTGGATCAATCCCTTTCAGCACCGCATACAGCGGCAGCGCCATGAAGGGGAAAAGGACATGCGTCATCCCCATCAGCACCGCAGGGGCCGTGCCCAGCATCCGCACCCGGTCAAAGCCAAGGGCCGCGATCAGGTCGTTCACCGGCCCCTGCATCTGCAAAAGCACCACCCACGAAAAGTTGCGCAAGAGAATCCCGAAGAACATCGAGACCAGCAGAAGGCCCATCATCACCGTCTGCCAGCGGCTGCTGACCTTGGTCATCAGGTAGGCATAGGGAAAGGCCAGAAGTGCCGTGAAGGCGGTGCACAGAAGGGCGACAGTGAAGGTGCGGATCAGGATTGTCCGGTTGGCCGCACCCCCCAGAACCCAGGTGATATTGTCCAGCCCGCCCACTTCGGGTGCATCGAAATGGGTGAAGGCGCGCAGAAGGGTCAGGCCGGTCGGATAGGCAAAGAAAACAAGAAGGAAAAGGATGACCGGCAAGGCAACCAGTCCCCAGGCATCACGGTGTTGCGGCAACGGGCGGGCAGTGCCACCCGTTGCCGGAATGGCCGGGACATCCGCAGCAGAAGGGTTGATCCCGGCCATGTTGCCTTATTGCGCGAACAGGGCGGTCAAACGGTCGCCCACGGCCGCGTCATTCGCACCCCACCAGCCCGCATCCTGCATCAGCAGCTGATCGGCATGGCTGTCGGGGAAGAAGCCCCTGGCCTGATCATCCAGCTTGGGCGCATCGCCCAGGGTGCCCATGCCGTAGGGGAAAAGTTCGGTCAGCGCGACTTGCGTGTCGTGCTGGGCCACATGCTGCAGGAAAGCGGTCGCAGCTTCGGCGTTCTTGGCGCCGGTCGGGATGGCCAGGTTGTCATACAGCGTCACGGCACCAGCAAAGACGACCTTGATGTCCGGGTTGGTTTTCGAGGCGTTGAAGGCGCGCCCGTTCGGCACCAGAGCCATGTCGAATTCGCCATTGGCCAATCCATCCTGGATGACGGCGAAGGATTCCTTGACCTCGATCGAGTCCTTGATCGTCTCGATCCTGGCAACGGCCTTGTCGAGATCGATCGGATACATGTCGGCGGGGGCCACGCCTTCTGCCTGCAGCGCGCTTTCGATGATGCCGACGTTCGATCCGCCACGGATCGCGCGGATCCCTGGGAATTTCTCGGTGTCAAAGAAATCCGCCACACTGGTCGGGGCTTCGGGGAATTTCGCGGCGTTGTAGGCGAGAACGAAGGAGAATTTCACCACCGGCACGCCGCACTTGTTGGTGTCAAGCGCGGGGTTCAGCTGCGACCGGTCAATCGCGACTTCCATGAAGACGGTGCCGCAGTTCGCGTCAACGGTGCTGGATTCGATCTGCACCACATCCAGCGCGACGTTGCTGGCCTCTTGTTGGGTCTTCAGCGTCGCCATGTCGGGCGAGTCGGTCTGGTCGATTTTCACGCCGGTCGCGGCAGCGAAGGGCTGCAGCCAGGCAATGTCCTGGTTCTTCTGCAGATCGCCGCCGAAGCCGCCGAAAACAAAGGTCTTGCCCGCCAGATCCTGCGCCGAAGCGACGGTTCCCCCAAGGCCCAAGGCAAGCGCGGTGGTCAGGCCCAAAGTGGCGATGGTCTTCCTTAGTTTCATGATCTTCTCCCTGTTTCTTGACGGTCTGCCCATTGCAGAAACGTTTCTGCATTGATCTCGGTTCAGGTGACCCCGCCTGTCAATGATTCTTTGGGCCGTCTGCCAGCACCACGCGGGCCGCGTCGGGCGGGAAGGCGACCAGAACGTCAGGCGCTGCGGGAAGTATCTGATCAGGCTGGAAAATCACGGTGAATGTGCCCCCGTCCCTCAGGTCCGCGACCACCTTGCGCAGGGCACCCAGGTAGACGACATCGCGGATGCGGGCGGGGACCTGGTTCCAGCCTTCCGGCACCTCGGATTGGGCCGTGAACAACCGGCAGCGTTCCGGACGTGTGACGACGGCAGCCGTGCCGTGCTGCGGGGTCGCGTCGCTGGTGACACCGTGGAACACACCTGCCGCAGTGGTGACGCGGGACAGGCGTGGAAGGTGGTCAACCTTTCCCACAAGGCAGTTCGACTCTCCCAGGAACTGGGCAACGAATTGCGAAACGGGCGCGTCGTACAGCGCACTTGCGGTGCCGATCTGGCGGATGCGGCCCTGATCGAAGATGGCGATGCGGTCCGACATGACCAGCGCCTCTTCCTGATCATGGGTCACAAAGACAATGGTCACGCCCAGATCGCGGTGGATGCGCTTCAGTTCCAGCTGAACGGATTCGCGCAGCTTGCGGTCCAGTGCGCCCAGTGGCTCGTCCATGAGCAGCAGGCGCGGACGAAAGACGATGGCACGGGCCACTGCAACCCGTTGCTGCTGACCGCCCGACAACTGCCGGGGCAACCGGTCGCCATAAGCCTCCAGGGCCACCATGCGCAGCACGTCGTCCACCCGGCGGGCGATCTCGTCCTTTGGCATGCGGCGCTGTTTCAGCGGATAGCCGGTGTTTTCCCGCACCGTCATGTGGGGAAACAGGGCGTAGTGCTGAAACACCACGCCGATATCGCGCTTGTACGGCGGCAGGGCACCGATGTCCTTGCCGTCCACCAGGATCTGCCCTGTTGTGGGCGACTGGAACCCGGCCAGCAGGTTCAAGGCCGTGGTCTTGCCCGACCCGCTTGGTCCAAGCAGTGTCAGGAATTCGCCCGGCCTGATATCCAGGTCCAGCTGGGCAATCGCCGTCAGCCCGGTTGGATAGGTCTTCGAGACGCCGACAAACTGCACCCCTGCAGCGGTCCGGGACAGGTCCTGCGTCATCGGCGTTTTCCTTGTCTTGCGGGCGTGGCGGTCATGAAAGCGGGCTTTCCACCTTGCCGGACCAGACCGCCGCCTGCGGATCGCCCGACCAGCGGGCGGCTTCAATGCGCAGGGCCAGATCCTCCCACAGCCACCTTCCATCGCTGCGGATGGCAAGCTGGCGAAGGTCCAGCGGAATCGCGGTCGTCGCGGCCTCGCCCGCGCGCAAGCTGATGCGCCGGAACCCGACCAGCCGCCGTTTTGGCCGTTGACAGGCCGAGCCGGGCACACTTGCGAAGATGAATATGACATCATCGCCGGCGGCGGTCCCGGTGTTTTTCCATTCCACCCGCGCAAGAGCACCTGCAGGTCCGGCCTCGACCGTCAGCGCAAGGGGCCGGAAGCCGCTGTAGGTCAGCCCGTGACCGAAAGGATAGCGGACCGGATACCCGCTTTCGTCCATGTGCCATTGGCCGTGCAACAGCCCATAGTCCGCGTGATCGGTGAGAAGGGCGAACGGGGGCAAAAGCGCCTCATCCACCGGTGTCGCAAAGGGCATATGGCCCGAGGGGTTCACCCGGCCCGACAGAACGTCTGCCAGGGCCGTCCCACCCTCCATCCCCGGATACCAAAGATGCAGGATCGCACGGACCCTGTCACGCCAGCCTTCGGTGACAAAGGCGCTGCCGCCCATCATCACGACGACCACCGGCACCCCGGTTGCCGCCGCGTCAAGGATCAGCTGCCGGTCATGGGACGACAGCTTCAGGCTGGCGCGGTCGCCGCCCGGGGGTTCCGCAAGGGCTGTGTGCTGGTTCTCGATCAGGAACTGGAAGCGCTGGCGCTGGTCGTCGCTTTCAAAGGGCGGCGCATAAAGGTCCAGCATGGGGAGTTGCGCGTCAAGGTCCAGGAACTCGCCCTCGTCATGCATTGTTGTGCCGACCACGACGATCGCCAGATCGGCGTCCTTGGCGGTCGTGGCGTCGTCTTCGGAATGGGTGACCTGCGCCTTGGGGAAGCCCCGGATGATGCCGTCCAGCGGGGTGACGACATGGGGCGGATTGACCGCGCTTGATCCGCCATCGCCAAGGTTCGGGATCGCCGCCAGTCTGCCCAGAACCGCAATTCTTCCTGTGGCGGATGACAGGGGAAGGACGCCGTCGTTTTCCATGAGCACGATGGATTGCCGGGCCGATTTTAGGGCAAGCTCCGTATGGGCCGGCCCGGCGACGATGGCCGCATCCGGCATCGGCTGCTGGCGCAGATGCGCGAAGCGGATCAAGGTGCGCAGGATGCGCTGGACGGTGGCGTCGACCTCGGCCCAGGTCACGCGGCCTTCGGCAATCTCGCGTGGCAGGTGCTGCCAGCGGATCATCCGGTAAGGCATTTCAATATCGACCCCGGCCTTCAGCGAAGCCGCCGCATCGCGGATGCCGAAGATGAAGTCGGTGATGACGGTGCCGTCAAAGCCCCATTCGTCTTTCAGGATTTCCGTCAGCAATGCCCGCGAATGCCCGCACCATTCGCCGTTGACGCTGTTGTAGGCCGACATGACGGTGGCCACGCCGCTTTGCACCACCCGCCGGAAATGCGGCAGATATACCTCGTGCAGGGCACGCTCGCCACAGGTCACATCAACCTGGTGCCGGGAGGTTTCCATCGAGTTCAGCGCGAAATGCTTCACGCAGGCCATGGCATGATGCTGCACGCCCTGCGACAGCGCAGCACCCATTTCGCCCACATGGTGGGGGTCCTCGCCATAGGTTTCCTGCGCCCGACCCCAGGCCGGGTGACGCAAAAGGTTGATGCAGACCCCGCCGAAAAGCGTGCCGCCCCGCACGCGCAGTTCTTTGCCTATGGCCTTGCCGATTTCTGTTTCCAGCGCCGGATCAAAACCTGCCCCGCGTGCCATGCTGACGGGAAAGCAGGTGGCGGTGCCAAGCCCCACCCCGCGCGGGCCATCGATGAACTCGAAGCCCGGAATGCCAAGGCGGGGGATCACCGCCGCCGGGCAGGTGCGGTTGCTTTGCCCCAGTGTCAGGGCACGGATGCGCCCCTCCCAGAAATTCAGGTCACCGTCCAGCATGGACAGCTTTTCCCCGGGCGTCAGCGCCGAACATAGCGTCGCTGCCGCATGGGCAAGGCTTTCGCCAGCGTGCCAGCGGGCAACGGCCATCTGGAATTCGCGTCCCGTCGTCAAGGCAAGATCGCTCCCAGGTGGTCACTTTCGGCCCGCGGCCGTCTTTTGCAGAAACGTTTCTTCATATCGGGTCGACTGTCAATCGGAATCTGGCCGGCGCACACAAAGGACGCGTTGACAGGGGTCGCCCAGCCTTGTTAACTCCGCTGCAGAAACGTTCCTGCAAATCCCTTTCGGTGCTGGATTCCCGTTTCGCCCTGCATCAGCCTTGGCACAGGAGGCACCCATGCCCCGCCCGGAATTCCCAAAGACAGGCCGTGCGGCGGAAGATGTTCTGGGCGACCTTCGGCAGGCCAAATCCGGCGATGTGGACTGGCGCTCGGGGCGGACCAACCTTTATGTGCAGTTCGGCGGCGATGACGTTCTGGACATTGCCAAGGAAGCCTCGCGGCTTTACTTTTCCGAGAATGCCCATGGCGCGGCCGCTTTCCCAAGCGTGGTCAGGTTGCAGGCCGATGTGCTGGACTGGCTCTTGCATCTGGTGAATGCGGGGCCGTTCGGGGATGGCTGTTTCACCGCCAGCGGCAGCGAAAGCATCCTGATGGCGCTGAAGGCCGCCCGCGACTGGGCGCGCAACCGCCGCCCCGACCTGGGCTTTGCGAAGTTCATCGTGCCGCAATCGGCCCATCCTGCTATTGACAAGGCGGGCAACCTTCTGGGGATCGAGATCGTCCGTGCCCCCATCGGCCCCGATTTCCGCGCCGATGTCGCCGCGATGGAGGCGTTGATCTGCCCGCGCACCATCGGGCTTGCGGGGTCGGCGCCGCAATTCGGGCACGGGGTCGTGGACCCGATTGCCGTGATCGCCGATCTGGCCATCCGCCGCAACCTCTGGCTTCACGTCGATGCCTGCATCGGGGCCCTGATCGCCCCCTTTGCCCGGCGCGCCGGGGCAACGGTGCCCGAGTTCGACTTCGGGATCGACGGCGTCCGGTCGATCTCGGCCGATATCCACAAATATGGCTTCGGGGCCAAGGGGGCCTCGGCCGCCCTGTTTCGCCACAAGTGCTGGCGCCCCCATTATGCCTTCGAGTTCGACGACTGGCCCATCGGTTCCTACGCCTCGGTCGGCCTGGCCGGAACACGACCCGCCGCCCCCATAGCCGCCGCCTGGGCGGTCATGCGCTATCTTGGCGAAGAGGGATATACGCGTATTGCGGCGCAGATTCTGGATATCTCGGCGCGGTTGCAGGCTGGCCTGAGGGCGATCGAGGGGGTAGACCTGATCAGCACGCCCGACCTGCCGGTGCTGGCCTGGCGCGTGCCGGGACTGCCTATCGACCGCGTCATCGAAGGGATGAGTGCGCGGGGGTGGTTCCTGCGCCCCATGGCCCGGCCTGCCGCCATCCACATGGGGATGATCACGATGCATCAGGGGCCCGCTGTCGACCCCTATCTTGCCGACGTGGCTGCGGTCGTTGCCGCGTTGAAGCGCTGAAACACCGGCGGGCCTGTCGCCGCCAGACCAAAGGAAAGGATTGCCCGTGACCCGTGAAGAAACCCTGGCCCTGATGCAGCGCCATGCCGATGCCTGGAACGCGCATGATGCGGACCTGCTCCTGTCCCTGATGACGCCCGATTGCGTTTTCGACGGCTCGGCCGGCCCTGCTCCGCAGGGCACCCGCGTTCAGGGCCATGCCGCCTTGCGCCCCGCGTTCGAGGCGATCTGGACCACCTTCCCCGATGCCACATGGAACCAGGCTGCGCATATGCTGGATGGCGATGTCGGCTTCACCACCTGGGTTTTCCGCGGCACCCGGGCCGACGGCAGCAAGGTTGAGGTCAAGGGGCTGGACCTGCTGCGGTTCCGCGATGGCAGGATCTGCCACAAGGACACCTACCGCAAGTCCGTCACCGCCTGAACGACGTCAGCCGGAAAGTCCGGGTGCCGAAGCGCGGGGAAAGATGTCCATCGGGACCTTGGCATTGCTCACATCGCCGCTGCCGCGAATGATATCCTGCAACCGCGCCGCCGCCAGTTCGGCCAGCCGCGCCGGATGGGCCTGCGCCGCAGAAATCGCAGGCTCTGCGCGGGACAGTTCGGGCGCATCGGCGGCCGAAAGAAGCCGCACATCACCGGGAACGCGCTTGCCCAGGGATCGCAGCGCCTCCAGCACCCGAAGGGCGAGCCGGTCATTCTGGGCAATCAGCGCATGGGCACCGCCATCAAGCAGGGCCTTGACCGCTGCCTCAACCTGCGGCGCGTCCATGGACGCGCCGGCCTGCACCAGCAGCCTGCCGCCCCGTTCCGCCGCCCAGTCGCGCGCACCATCAACAGCGTCGCCGATATAGCTTTTCATCGGGCCGACCCTGATGAAACCAAGGCAGGTGCCCACGGGCAGGGTGGCCAGCAAAAGCTGCCGCACACCTTCGCGCGTGTCGTCATCCACCCAGATGCCGCTGTCGCGCTGCAGATCGCGGCCGATGGTCAGGCAGTGGATGCGCTTGCGCTCGAAATAGGCAAGAACCGGGTCACGCTCCAGCGGGTCGACCACGATAGCCCCGTCAAGGGGCAGGCGCAGTTTGCCCAGCATCTCGACATTATGGGGCAAAAGCACCGGTGCATGCCCGGTGGACAGGATCGCCTGGCTGGCATGGGTGACGATTGCGGCCCAGTAGCCGACATCCGTCAAGACGCCACCACCACCCGCAGGTGCGATGCAGATCGCGATGAGTCCAAGCCCGTCCGAACGCAGACCCCGGGCGATGGCGCTTGGGCGATAGCTCAGCTGCTCGGCAACGGCATGGACCCTTTCACGGGTTGCTTCCGGCAGACGCCCTTTTCCGGACAAGGCATCGGACACGGTGGTTACGGAAACCCCCGCCGCCGCCGCCACATCCCGGATTGTCGCCTTCTTCTGCCTTGACATGCCGTTGACGTAGCAGGCTCTTGACTTTGTGTCGAGGCAGATGCTCCTGAATGAAGAAACGTTTCTTCTTGCCGGATCAAGGCATATGTCTCGCTGAAGGAACGATCATGCGTTTGGCGAGAATGCGCATTGCCTGTTGCGGGCGGCGCGGGGAAGGAAGACGAAGACATGGACAGCGAAATCGGGCCATGGTCGGCCATTGCAGAGATCACATCCGCCATCACGGATGGCCGCCAGACCGCCGGGCGGATTGCGCAACTGGCCCTGGAGCGCGCCCATCAGGTGCAGGAAAAGTTGAACTGCTTTGCCCAGATCGATGCCGCCGGTCTGATCGACCAGGCCCGCGCCGTCGACGCGCGCCGCAAGGCGGGCAAGGCCCTTGGCCCGCTGGCGGGCGTGCCCGTTGCCATCAAGGATTGCACGCCGGTCAAGGGCCTTGGCAACCGGATGGGGTCTTGCGCCTTTGCAGAGGCCGTGGCGGATCACGACGCCGAGATCGTGACGCGGTTTCGGCAAGCCGATGCCATGATCCTTGGCAAGACCACGCTTTCGGAATTCGCGTCATCCAGTTTCTGCGACAGCCCGCTGCATGGCATCACCCGCAATCCCTGGAACCCCGCGCGCACGCCCGGGGGCTCCTCGGGCGGATCGGCGGTGGCGGTGGCTACCGGCTGCGCGGCGATCGGGCAGGGCACAGACATGGGCGGGTCTGTCCGCATTCCGGCGTCCTGCACCGGACTGGTCGGCATCAAACCTGCCGCAGGCCGGCTGCCGCTGGATGACCAGCCGTCCTTTGTCGATGACATCCAGCACCACGGCCTGTTGACGCGGACCACCGGCGATCTGGCCCTTGCCCTGCCGCCGCTTTGTGGGCCCATCTGGTCCGACCCGCGCACGTTGATTCCGGCCTTGCCAGACCTCGGCACGCAGGACGGCGTCAGGGGCCTGCGCATCGCGCTGACCTACGATCTTGGCTTTTTTGTCATCGAAGACGAAGTCCGCGCCCGTCTGGATGAAACTGCAACCGTTCTGGAACGGGCGGGTGCCACCATCGAACGCGTAAAGCTTGGCTGGGATCGTTCCATCGCCGATGGCTGGGTCCGCCATTGGCACGTCTATCTTGCCGCCTTCTTCGGGGCAGACCTTGACCGCATCGGCACCCTGGCCGATCCGCGCCTTGCCGCCGTGGTTGCCAAGGGACGGGCGCATGATGCCGTGTCGCTGCGCCAGACCGACCTTTTGCGCAAGCGCCAGTGGGATACGCTGGCGCGTCTTCTTGCCGGCTTCGACATCCTGCTGAGCCCGACGATGACCCGCCCCGCCGTGGGCGTGGAAGAGGATGACGCCACCTATCACGCCCTGACCGCCGATGGCCGCAAGCGCGGGCTTGACATGACTTCGGTCTTCAACTGGGTGCCCTGGTGCCCGGCGCTGAGTGTTCCTGCAGGCCTGTCGCAGGATGGCCTGCCCATCGGCGTGCATGTCACCGCCCCGCCGCAGCGCGAGGATCTGGCGCTGGGCGTCGCCCGCGCCATTGAATGCGCCTGGCCGCATCGCTGGCCCGGTGGCTGGGCACCCCCGGGCGGGTGATTGAAATGACAGCGCCGACGGTTGCGATGACCGGATCTGCCAATTGCCACGCAGCCTCGCCGCGCGGCCTGACCAACCTGTTGCCGCGATCCGGCGGGCACCATTCTCGGGGCACCCCCAGAAACCAGACCGCGTCCCAGAAAGTGGTGCAGCGTGTTGCGTTCACCATGATCCCGGAGATATCCGGGCTGGTCCTGCACCGGGGACTGCCGGTGGCATGACGGTGGGAGTGAGCAAGAGCAGAAATTGGTCCCCCGGGGCTGTTGAAGAAGCCCCATGCTTTTGATTCACTTTGTATATCTGTGGATGAGGGGCTGCGATGTTGGGTCGGAAGGAACGGGGTCAGCTGGAGCTTTTCATCGCCGGATCGTTGCGTGGCCTGATCCCTGATGACCAGGTGCTGGTGAGGATCGATCAGGTTCTCGATCCTGAGTGGCTTCGCGCTGAAGTGGCAGGCGTTTATTGTGCCGACAACGGTCGCCCCGGCATCGATCCTGAAGGTGAGGAGGAAAAAGGCAATGATCCGGTGAATCATTGCCGCGACGAACGGGCGCCTGATGCTGGCTGGCTTTCTGCCCGGCATCGTGCATGACCGGCGGCTGATGCGGGAAGCTCAGGTCAATCTCGCGATCCGCTGGTTCACAGGTTACGCCTTGCACGAGACCCTGCCGGACCATTCCTCCCTGACGCGCATCCGTCAGCGCTGGGGCGAAGACATGTTCCGCCGGGTCTTTGTCCGGGTCGTGCAGCAGTGTCAGGCGGCAGGGCTGGTTTCGGCTGAAACCGTTCACATCGACGCCAGCCTGATCCGAGCGAATGTCAGCATGGATGCGCTGGTCGCCCGCCATCTCGACGCGGTCGAGGATGAGAACGACGCCGAGCGGGATGCACGCAGGAGCGGCAAGTTCAAGAAGCTCTGCCGCACAGACCCGGACGCGACCATGGCGACGTCGTCCAAGGCCCCGCTGCGCCCGGCCTACCAACAACACACGGCGGTGGACGACCTTGCGGGCGTCGTGGTTGACGTGGAAATCGTGACTGGCCAAGAGCACGACACGGGCCGGTTCGAGGCGCGCCTGGACGCCATCGAAGATACCCTCGGGGTCACTCCGGACCGGATCACGGCGGACACGATCTATGGCGTGGGGCGGGTCTGCGCGGTCCTTGAAGACCGCCGGATCGAAGCCATCATCCCGCCTCTCCGGTCCCCCCGCCGTCAGGGCGCGCAAGGCTTTCCAACCAAGCGGTTCAAGTTCGATCCCCATCACGATGTGGTCCGATGCCCGGCAAAGAAGCGGTTGACCCCGAGGAACGGGACGAAATCGGGTCGATGCTATCGCGCAGAACGGCGCGACTGCGCGCGTTGTCCCCTCAAGGCACAGTGCCTGCCGCAGGGCACCCCATCCCGCCGGGTGCACATCGTGACAAACCACGCAGCCAGTCTGCGCGCCCGACGCAAACGAGCCGCGTGGGGGGATGACGAACGCGCGATCTACACCCGACACAGATGGCAGGTCGAAGGAGCGCACGGCACGGCCAAGACGCTCCACGGCCTTGCAAGAGCCATCCGGAGGGGGTTAGAAATCATCAGGATCCAGGCCCTCCTGACAGCCATCGCCATGAACCTCAAGAAGCGGGCTGCCGGAGCGATGCTGGTTCTCTGCTTGATCATCAAAGTGCGCGCAGCCCGACCAAACCCGGCCTCAGCCCGAAACGACTTCTTCAACAGCCCCCGGGGGATCGTTTCCCCGACGAAGGCCTTCAGGACCTGCCTGACGATGAAGGTCTTTTCAGGCATGGCCGACAGTGTCGCCCGGGCCAGTGGCGCGACGCCGTCGATGCGGCAAACGACGGGGTTCATCGAACGTCTGCTGTGCCTGTTCGGCCGGGGCCGGATGATCCGCGAGGGCGCGCGTGCGGCGATCCTGAGCTTCGGGGCACGCCTTGCCGAGGTGCTGACGGCTGCCGAGGCACTGGCGGCGCGCGGCATTGCGCCCACGGTGGCCGATGCGCGGTTCGCCAAACCGCTGGACCGCGACCTGATCCTGCGGCTGGCGCGCGAGCATGAGGCGCTGATCACCATCGAGGAAGGGGCGATCGGCGGC
>JADCEF010000001.1 GCA_020250445.1 Rhodobacter sp. | reverse complement strand
TGGCCTGCAAACCCAGGGCCTGCGCAAAGCGCCGGGCCGGACGCGGGTTCACCGGTGCCAGCGGCAGCCCGGCCGCCGCCAACAGCACCTCCAGCGCCCGATGGTCGCGGTTGGTCGGCCCGCAGAGGATGCGCGCAACCGGCTCCGCCCCGATCCAGCGCAAGAGCTGCGCGATGCCGCGCGCCGTATTGGGCACCCGCAGCGCCGTGCCGGCCGACAGGGCATGGGCGCCCGCGATGGTCTTTCGGGACGTCAGTTCCGATGGCAGTCCCGGACATCCGTCAGTCCCGTGCCTGTCTTGCGGGCCTTGCGCCCCTGTCTCCGTCCGGGACGGGGCGAACGGCAGGAGCGATCCCTCTGGCACCGGTTCCCTGACCCAGCGCCCGCCACGGTCCGCATCCCGCCAGCCCGGGGGGACGGAGGTCCCCGTCCCCCCGGACCAACCTCATCAGACGACAGGGTCTGCAAGACTCAGAGAGACAAGCGCCCGCCGGGCCGGGCGCTGGCCTCTGATACGCCCGCACCTGCCGGTCTGCGGGGCACCGTCGCGTGTGGTCGGGGAAACGCGGGTTGCGTTTCCTGATCCCGCCCAAAGGGGAAATCCCTTTCCCCGGACCGGGAAAATCCTCTCGTCCGGCGGGCGGCGGGGAAGCTTTTTCAGCAGCCTGCTGAAGCTATCAGATCACGCCCTTGTTCCCTGCCGCGCATGTCCGAAAGATTCAACTTGCCCCTGGGCCGACGCTGCCCGTCACGAGGGCGGATCTTCTTGCCGCAGGTCTTGCGGAACCGGTCCGGGGCTGCCGGCGTGCTGCCCCGGACGCACCAGGTCAGCTGGCATCGCGGTAGTTCACCGACTTCATATCGCTGCCCGGCGCTGATTTCGTGCGCCGCACGATCAGGCGGTTCAGCGCGTTGACATAGGCCTTGACGCTGGCCACGACCGTATCGGTATCCGCCGATTGCCCGGTTGAAATGCGCCCGTCTTCTTCCAGCCGCACGGTCACGGTGGCCTGGGCATCGGTGCCTTCGGTGACGGCGCTGACCTGATAGAGCTGCAGTTGCGCCCTGTTCGGATAAAGCATCTTCACCGCGTTGAAGGCGGCATCGACCGGGCCGTCACCGGTTGCGTCGATGGAATGGTCCACCCCTTCGATGGTCAGGGTCAGTTCCGCCTCGCGCGGGCCTTCGGTGCCGCAGACCACGCGCAGGCGTTTGACCTGCAGGGTGTCATGCTTTTCGCTGGTGCCGCTGTCCTGCATCAGGGCGATCAGATCGTCATCGTAGACTTCCTTCTTGGCATCGGCCAGCGCCTTGAAGCGCACGAAGACATCGGCCAGCTGGTTGTCGGCCAACTCGAACCCCAGGTCCCGCAGCTTGGACCGCAGCGCGGCACGCCCCGAATGTTTGCCCATCACCAGATTGGTTTCCGACAGGCCGATATCGGTGGGGCGCATGATTTCGAATGTCTCAGCGTTCTTCAGCATGCCGTCCTGATGGATGCCGCTTTCATGGGCAAAGGCGTTCTTGCCGACGATGGCCTTGTTGAACTGCACGGCAAAACCCGACACGGTCGCAACCTTGCGGCTGATGTTCATGATCTTGGTACTGTCCACCCCGGTGCGGAAGGGCATGATGTCATTGCGCACCTTCAGCGCCATGACCACCTCTTCCAGCGCGGTGTTACCCGCCCGTTCGCCCAGGCCGTTGATGGTGCATTCGATCTGCCGCGCCCCGGCCTCGACCGCCGCCAGCGCGTTGGCCGTCGCCATGCCCAGATCGTTGTGGCAATGGGTGGCAAAGGTGACGGTGTCTGCCCCCGGCACGCGGTTCAGCAGCATCGCGATCAGCTCGGCGCTTTCGCGCGGCACGGTATAGCCCACAGTGTCGGGGATGTTGATCGTGCTGGCCCCGGCCTTGATCGCAATCTCGACCACGCGGCACAGATAGTCATGTTCGGTCCGCGTCGCGTCCATCGGCGACCACTGGATGTTGTCGCACAGGTTGCGCGCATGGGTCACCGTATCATGAATCCGCTCTGCCATCTGATCCATGTCCAGATTCGGAATGGCCCGGTGCAGGGGCGAGGTGCCGATGAAGGTATGAATGCGGGGGCGGCGCGCATGTTTCACCGCTTCCCAGCAGCGGTCGATATCCTTGAAGTTCGCCCGCGCCAGCCCGCAGATGACGGATGTCTTCGCCTGCCGGGCAATGTCGCGCACCGCAGCGAAGTCACCTTCCGAAGCGATGGGAAAGCCCGCTTCGATGATGTCCACGCCCATGTCATCCAGCAGGGCCGCAATCTCCAGCTTTTCGGCATGGGTCATGGTGGCGCCGGGGCTTTGTTCGCCGTCGCGCAGCGTCGTGTCAAAGATCAGGACGCGCGGTTGCGTGGTTTTGTCGGTCATCCCGGTCCCCTCAGATCATCGGCTTCGGTGCCGGACTGACGCCCGAGTCGCCCGTGTTGGATTCCCCTGCCGGTTCGATCAGCAGGACCTTGGCTTCGCTTTCGGCGCGCGGTCGGTGAACGACGCCGCGTGGGACCACCACGATTTCTCCCGGGCCGAAAGTCACTGGGGGATGCGCCTCGTACTCCATCGTCACCTCGCCCTCCAGCACCAGGAAGAAATCGTCAGTGCCGTCGTGCTTATGAAACGGAAATGCGCCCGCGAACTTCACCACCATAATGTCATTGTCATTGTACCGGGCCACGACCTTTGGGTCCCAGTGCGTCGAGAAAAGGGCCAACTTCTCGGCAAGATTGATCTTGTTCATCGGAAATCCTTCGTTTCTCTCAGATCAAGTCCCGGGCGCTGGTCACCTCTGAGCGGTCGCGCCCGAGGGCACGCTCAGAGGAGGCTGAGGAGAAGAAGCGCACGGGGGCATGGGGACAAAGGCGACCCCAAGGCGAAGGAAATGATGCGAACCCGTGTCATGCGGCGGATCATACGGAGGATTCCCTGAAAGAAAAGGCGGAAAATCGCCTGCAGGGACAGGTTCCGGCAGCATGGCCCCTGGCCGCCGCCGCCCGTCTGTGCCGCATTTCTTCCCGATGCCTGGCAGCCGCCCGCTTTGGTGCTAGCTGAACGGGCAGGGGGACGGGGCATGGCACAGGCTTTGGTTGTGGGCGCATCGGGCGGCATCGGGCAGGCGCTGGTGGCGGCGCTGCGCGCGCGGGGTGATGACGTGACAGGGCTCTCGCGATGCGCCGATGGACTGGACGTGACCGATGAGGCCAGTATCAGTGCCGCACTGGCCCCGCTGACCGCTCCGTTCCAGACCGTGATTGTCGCCACGGGCGCGCTGGAAATCAGGGGTGCCGCCCCGGAGAAAAGCCTGCGCGGGGTAGAAGCGTCGGCGCTTGCCGCCCAGGTCGCGCTGAATGCCATCGGTCCCGCGCTGGTTCTGAAACATGCGCTGCGCCTTTTGCCGCGCGATGCACCCGCGCGCTTTGCCGTGCTGTCGGCGCGGGTCGGGTCCATCGGCGACAACCGGCTGGGGGGCTGGTATTCCTACCGGGCGGCCAAGGCGGCGCTGAACCAGCTTGTCCATACGGCGGCCATAGAAATCGCGCGGACCCATCCGCAGGCGGTCGTCACGTGCCTGCACCCGGGCACCGTTGCAACCCCCTTTACCGCAAAATACCTGGGCACGCATCCCGCCGTGCCGCCGGACGAAGCGGCGCAGAACCTGCTTGCGGTGCTGGACAGCCTGACGCCTGCCCAGAGCGGCGGTTTCTTTGATGCGCAGGGCAGGGTGGTGCCATGGTGACGCGCCTGATCCTTGTGCTGGGCGATCAGCTGACACCTGATGTCGCGGCCCTGCGTCAGGCCGACAAGGCGCGCGATCTGGTGGTCATGGCCGAAGTGATGGCCGAGGCCAGCTACGCCCGGCATCACCCGCAGAAGATTGCCCTGGTTTTCGCCGCGATGCGCAAGTTTGCGGCCCACCTTGCAGCCACGGGTTGGACAGTGGCCTACACCCGTCTGGATGACCCCGGAAACAGCCAGTCCATCGGTGGCGAGCTTCTGCGCCGTGCCGCTGAACGGGGGGCAGGCGAAGTTCTGGCAACGGTGCCGGGCGAATGGCGCCTGATCCAGGCGCTGAACGACCTGCCGCTGTCCGTCACGCTGCTGCCCGATGACCGGTTCCTGTGTTCCGCGGCCGAATTCGCCGCCTGGGCAAAAGACCGCAGGCAGTTGCGGATGGAGTTCTTCTACCGCGAGATGCGCCGCAGGACCGGCCTGCTGATGGAGGGGGACAAACCCGCCGGCGGCCAGTGGAATTTCGACCATGACAACCGCAAGCCCGCCACCCCCGATCTGTTCCGCACGCCGCCGCCGCGCTTTGCCCCGGATGCGGTGACAGCAGAGGTGCTGGATCTGGTCGCCGCGCGTTTTGGCACGAACTTCGGTGTCTTGCACCCGTTCGCATGGGCCACCGACAGGGCCGGGGCGCTGCAGGCGCTGGACCATTTCATCGACCATTCCCTGGCGGGTTTCGGCGATACCCAGGATGCCATGCTGGCAGGCGATCCGGTGCTGGCCCATTCGCTGCTGTCGCCCTATCTCAATCTGGGCCTGCTGTCCGCGCGCGAGGTCTGCGACCGGGCCGATGCCGCCTTTCGCGCGGGCCTTGTGCCGGTCAATTCCGCCGAAGGCTTCATCCGCCAGATCCTGGGCTGGCGCGAATTCATGCGCGGCATCTATTTTCTGGAAGGTCCAGGTTACACCCGCCGCAATGTGCTGGCCCACAGCCGCGCCCTGCCGGCCCTTTACTGGGGGGGACCCACGCGCATGGCCTGCCTGTCGCAAGTTGTGGGCCAGACCCGTGATCTGGCCTATGCCCATCATATCCAGCGCCTGATGGTGACGGGAAACTTCGCGCTGCTGGCCGGGGTTGACCCGTTCCAGGTGCATGAGTGGTACCTGTCCGTCTATATCGACGCCTTTGAATGGGTCGAAGCCCCCAACACCATCGGGATGAGCCAGTTTGCCGATGGCGGTGTCGTCGGGTCCAAGCCCTATGTCTCGAGCGGTGCCTATATCAACCGGATGTCCGACTATTGCGGGGGCTGTGCCTATGATGTGGCGCAGAAGTCCGGTCCGGGGGCCTGCCCGTTCAACCTGCTGTACTGGCATTTCCTGCAGCGCCACCGCGCACGCTTTGCGCAGAACCCGCGCATGGCGCAGATGTACCGCACCTGGGACAGGATGGACGAAACCCGCCGCGCAGTCGTGCTGGCAGAGGCCGATGCCTTTCTGGCCCGGCTTGATGCGAACGAGGCGGTCTGACGGTTCAGTCGCCTTCGGCAGGCACCGGTCCGGACGCGGCAGGGTCCACAGGCGGGCCCGCCGGGTCGGTCGCCCTGTCTGCCGCCGGGGCCGGCGACGGGGCGGTGAGCGTGCCGTCGTTCCAGACGCCGCCGCTTTCCTGCCCCGAGGCATATGGGGCAGTCGCAGGGCCGGTCGCAGGGCCGGTCAGCGTGCCGTCGTTCCACACACCGCCGCTTTCCTGCCCCGAGGCATAGCGCATCACGCCTTCGCCCTGCCGCTTGCCGGCGCGGAACATCCCCTCATAGACATCGCCGTTTGCATAGGTGGCGATGCCAAGGCCATCGATCTTGCCCGCTTTCCACGCGCCGACATAGCGAAAACCGTCCGTCATCGTGACCTCGCCCTGGCCTTCGCGCTGTCCGTTGACGAACTGGCCCCGGTAGACGGTGCCGTCGGGATAGGTGGCTGTGCCCCTGCCCTGTCTCTGGCCGTTTTCCCATTGCCCGACGTAGATATAGCCGTCGGGGTAGGTCATCTTGCCGGTGCCGTGGATGCGCGCGCGCTGGAACCCGCCTTCATAGACCTGCCCGTTGGCATAGGTGGCGCGGCCCTTGCCCTCTGGCACGCCTGCCTTCCAGTCCCCGTCATAGGTGGACCCGTCGGCGTAGGTGATCTTTCCGGGACCTTCGGCCTGATCCGCCACAAAGCGGCCTGTAAAGACCGATCCGTCGGGATAGGTCACGGTGGCTTCGCCCTCGCGGCGGCCCGCCTGCCAGTCGCCGTCATAGATGTAGCCGTCCGTCCCCGTGAAAACGCCCTTGCCCTGCAGGCGGTCGGCAACAAATCCGCCGACATAGGTATCGCCATTGGCGTAACGGATGCGTCCCGTGCCCTGCCTTTGGCCGTTTACCAGCGGGCCTTCATAGACATCGCCATTGGCCTGGGTCAGCTTGCCGGTGCCGTTCATCTGCCCCTCCGCCCACTGGCCGACATAGGTCAGCCCGTCCGGCATCGTCAGGCTGCCCTGCCCGGACCGCTGGCCGCGCACAAGCCCGCCGTCATAGACCGCGCCGTCGGGATAGGTGATCTTGCCGCGCCCTTCCTTGACGCCTTCCACCCAGTCGCCGTCATAGCTGTAGCCGCCGGGGCCCTTCAGGGTGCCCTTGCCATGGTGCATGGCATTCAGGAACGATCCGGAATAGACCGAGCCATTGGCATAGTTTGCCACGCCCTGGCCTGTCATCTGCCCGTCGGTCCAGTCGCCCTCATAGGTGCCGCCGTCGGAAAAGGTGATCTTGCCCTTGCCCGCAGGCTTGCCCGCCGCGAACTGTCCCTCATAGACCGATCCGTTCGGAAAGCGGGCCACGCCCTTGCCCCGGATTTCGCCCGCAACCCACTCGCCGGTGTATTCATAGCCGTTGGGCAGGCGATAGGTTCCGATGCCGTCCTGGCGGCCGTCCTTGAAGGTGCCTTGATAGACGCTGCCATCGTCATATTGCTTGGCGATCACCTCGCCCTCCGTCTGGGCGAAGATCAGCGCCGGTGCCCCTGCCAGCGCCAGCGCCAGCACCCCTGTCCGCACCATCCGAAAGCCTGCTGCTGAACCCACGCCCGTTGCCCCCTGCAAACGCGAA
Organism: Rhodobacter sp.; assembly: GCA_020250445.1. Classification (GTDB taxonomy): domain Bacteria; phylum Pseudomonadota; class Alphaproteobacteria; order Rhodobacterales; family Rhodobacteraceae; genus Aliitabrizicola. The sequence goes on along the minus strand of JADCEF010000001.1, from coordinate 2,642 downwards.
ACCGGGGGCCTGTTCCCGGCCCCGCACCCTTGCGCCGCCTTCAAGGTTAGTCGCGCGGTCCCGGCGTGGCAAGCAGGACCGCCCGCAATCGGCTTTTCCTTGCCCGCAACTCTGCTAGAACGCCGGGACGGCCCCGGCAGGGCTGCAGGAGAGCCCGATGGCCGACAGATTCCGCCTGACCCTGGCACAGCTGAACCCGGTTCTGGGGGATCTTCCGGGCAATGCCGCCAAGGCGAAAGCGGCGTGGGAGGCAGGCCGCGCCGCCGGTGCCGACATGGTGGCGCTGACCGAAATGTTCCTGACCGGCTATCAGACGCAGGACCTTGTGCTCAAACCCGCCTTCACTGCCGCTGCGGCGGCGGCGCTGGCACGGCTTGCCGCCGACTGCGCAGAGGGGCCGGCCCTGGGCATCGGTGCCCCGCACCGGGCGGGGGGCAAGCTCTTCAACGGGTATTTCATCCTGCACGGGGGCAAGGTCCAGACGGTCGTGCTGAAACACCATTTGCCCAACAGCGATGTCTTCGACGAAAAGCGCGTCTTCGCGGCTGCCGATGTGCACGGACCCTACCGTATCGGGCCGCTGCGCATCGGCACGCCGATCTGCGAGGACAGCTGGCACCCCGATGTCTGCGAGACGCTGGCCGAAACCGGGGCCGAGATTCTGCTGGTGCCCAACGGATCGCCCTATCACCGGGGCAAGCCCGATGTCCGGATGAACCTGATGGTGGCGCGGGTGGTCGAAACCGGCCTGCCGCTGGCCTATCTGAACATGACCGGCGGGCAGGATGATCAGGTCTTTGACGGTGCGTCCTTTGTGCTGAACCCGGGCGGCCATCTGGCCCTGCAGATGCCGCAGTTCGATGATGCCATTGCCCATGTCGATTTCATTCGCGGGCCGGACGGCTGGCGCGCCGAACAGGGGCCGCTGGCGGCGATCCCCGACGGGCACGAGGCCGACTATCGTACCATGGTCCAGGGTCTGCGCGACTATCTGGGCAAGTCGGGGTTCGGCAGGGCGGTGCTGGGCCTGTCGGGCGGCATCGATTCCGCCATCGTGGCCGCCATTGCCGCCGATGCCATCGGGCCGCAGAATCTGCGCTGTGTCATGCTGCCGTCGGAATTCACCTCGCAGACCTCGCTGGACGATGCGGCAGAGGTGGCCCGCGCGCTGGGCTGCCGGCTGGATACGGTGCCGATCAGCGGCCCGCAGGCGGCCGTCGGTGCGGCCCTTGCGCCTCTGTTCGAAGGCACCGCGCCGGGAGTGACCGAAGAGAACATCCAGTCCCGCCTGCGCGGGCTGCTGCTGATGGCGCTGTCCAACAAGTTCGGCGAGATGCTGCTGACAACGGGGAACAAATCCGAAGTCGCCGTGGGCTATTGCACGATCTACGGCGACATGAACGGCGGCTACAACCCGATCAAGGACCTGTACAAGACGCGCGTCTTTTCGATCTGCCGCTGGCGCAACGGAAATCACCGCCCCTGGATGCTGGGGCCGGCGGGGCAGGTCATTCCGCCGCGCGTCATCGACAAGCCGCCCAGCGCCGAACTGCGCCCCGATCAGAAGGACGAAGACAGCCTGCCGCCCTATCCGGTGCTGGATGCGATCCTGGAAGGGCTCGTGGACCGGGATGAATCGGTCGCTGACCTTGTGGCGCGCGGGTTCGACCGCGACACGGTCAAGAGGGTGGAGCATCTGCTTTACCTCAGCGAATACAAGCGCTTCCAGTCTGCCCCCGGTACGCGGCTGTCCACGCGCGCCTTCTGGCTTGACCGCCGCTATCCGATCGTGAACCGTTGGCGGGATGGCGGCTGAACCGCCCGGGGTGCGGGTGTCACGAAACCGCAGGGGCCGCCGTGCCGGGATGGGCCAACAACCAACCGGGAGTGCCGCCGGGATGACCCGCCAGCCGTCCGCCGCATCCGCCCTGGCGCTGTGCGCCGCCACCTCTGCCGGTGCCAGAACCACCTTTCGTGTCATGAGCTTGAACATCCGGGGCGGCGGGGCGCACGAAGCCAAAGGCATCGCGCAAGCCGCAGATGATCATCCCGGCCGCATTGACTTCGTGTGGGCCCGCAGAGCCGGTCCAAGGGTGACCGATGCCGCCATCGTCGGGGAAGACGGGCCGCGCAGCGATATCATGGTCATGCCCTGGCCGTCCGACCACCGCGCCGTGGTGGACCGCGGCAAGGGTCTGACCCCGTCGTCAGGCGCGCCCCGCGGCTGCTGACAGGTTGCTGAAGACGTGCCGGCCGCATGGAACCGCTGGCTGGAAAGCAGGAAACCCTTCCGCCTGCGCGCGCCTCGCGCGGTCTGGCAGGGGCCATCGCCCCTGCCAGAGCGTCCCGCTGCCCCTTTTCCAACCGGGGGGCAAAAGCCCCCGGCCTGCGCCCGCCCCGCCACCGGCGCGCGCTTCGCCCCCGCCGGGCCGGGCGCTGGCCTCTACTGTTCCCGGACCTGCCGGTCTACAGGGCACCGTCGCACGCGGGCGGGGGAAACGCGGGTCGCGTTTCCTGATCCCGCCCGGACGGACATTCTCGCGGATGTCCGGTATCTCTGGCAGGGGCCATCGCCCCTGCCACTGCGCCACGCTGCCCCTTGTCCAGCCGGGGGCCCAAAGCCCCCGGCCAGCGCCCGCCCC